>JAISCL010000208.1 GCA_031265585.1 Tannerella sp.
CGTCCTGTTTATAGTAGCCACAACGATTTCGCCCTTTCCGTCACCGTCCACATCGGCTATCAGATTGGTCATTGTGTTGTATTCCGGCATGGTGGCAGGTGGAGTAATAGTTTTTATCAGCCGCAGCGAATCGTCAAAGATCAACATGCTTTGTGCCGTAGGACTATAGCCGATATTATTCGGCACTACCACTTCTATTCTGCCGTCACCGTCCAGATCCCCTGCAAAAGGCGTAGCCAGACTGTGTATCTCGGCATTGCTTACCATCTTCCGTTCAATGTCCCAGGTTGTCGACGGCGCAGGCACGTAACATTCGACGTCGGTGATGTTGTTCGGCTTTTCGGCTACATATATATATATGTATGCGGTGGAGGTGTTGCCGTCGCAGGTGAGGCGGTAGGCGAGCGTGTCGTAGCCGGGGGCGGTGGCGGTGTAGCGGAGGCTGTCGTCGGGCATGAGCGCTGCCGAGCCGTGGGGAGTGGTGAGGGGGGTGAGCATTTCCGGCGTCGGGGCGCAGCCGTTCGGGATGGAATCGTTGGCCTTGATGCCGATTTTGACGGTCATTCCGCTGACGGTCGAAACGTAGTCGCTGTGCGCCAGGAGGAGGTCGGAGACGGTGAACGCGTTGTTGGAGGTCGTGTCACATTCCGGCTGTACGTAAGTGGCCTGGCCGCGGTCGTTTACGCGGATGATGATTTCGTCCAGGGGAAGGAATTTCGACAGGGAGTCGATGGTGAGGGTGACCGATTGAATGGCGCCCGGGTTGAGGGCCGTCAGGGAACTGTCGGTGGCTATTTTATTTCCGGCGGCGACCGTATTTTTGTAGGCCGAGAGGTAGAAGGGGGCCAGCAGACCGGCGTCGCCGGCGTTTGTTACTTCGACGGTGACCGTCAGGGAATCGCCGCCAGCATGGTAATGGAACGCGGACGTTGCGGCGGCAATGGCGGCGTCGGGGGCGAGCCAGAGTGGAGTGCCGTTTTTGTTCAGGATTTCCGTCTGCTTGAGGAAGGCGTTGTAGGGCTGCACGTCGTCGGCGGTGTTTAGCGTTTCGTCCTGTCCGGGGAAGAAGACGGCCGGATTGACGGGGTACCGGGCCGCGCTGACGTCGTCGTTCACATTGACCGAATTGTACATGATCTGATTCCATACCGGACGTGCAAACGCCCAGTGGCCGGATTTGGCCTTGAGCACGTTGAGCGATCCTTCATACAGATTACTGCCTGTACTCCCGGAACGTCCTATGCTGACGATGCGGGCGGAACGGTCGCCGCTCACACCGTAGGGATCAACGACAATGGGATACTGCATGACCGTCCCGGCGCCGAAGGTAAATTCGGTGTGCTGCACTCCCGTGGCTGCATTTACGATCCGCAGGCGCTCCTGGTCCTGCAGGACGATTTCGCTGATGCCGTCGAGGTTGAAATCAAACAGCGTGGCGCTCGTGGAATGGGAATCTTCTACAGGCGGGAAATCCCACATCCAGGTAAACGACCAGCTCGAAGGATTGTACTTGAAGGCGCGGAATACGGCTTTGTTCGTTCCGTAGAGTTCTGTCTGAACCAGGACATCGGGAATGGAGTCGTTGTCGAAATCGGCGACAAGCGGGAGGCTTTTTCCTCCGTTCACGTTGTTGCCTGCAGGTATGACAAGCGGGGAGCTGACGGTATTGTTATGGACATCCCATACGTAACCGTGGACGTAACCGGCAACCGCCGTGGTCTTGTTGCTGATAAAGACGTCGAGGAAGCCGTCGCGGTTGAAGTCGGCCACCTGCGTATGCCCGTCGTCAATGACGCCCGGCGGGGGGCTGACGGTTCTTGCCAGGGTGAGGGTATTGCCGCTGAAGCCGTTCGGGTTGTTGATCTCCAGCTCGTAAATCTCGTTGCCGAGTATGAGCTGCAGGTCGCCCGTACCCAGCACGTCGGCGGCTGTCGAGGCGGACTGTTTCCAGTTCGGGGCCGGAGGAGGGGTTGAAGACGTCTGCGTGCTCCAGCAGGAGTATGCAGCGCCGCGGTTCGAGCCTCCGGCGGCTTCTGCCAGCATTACGCCGGTGCTTGCATTGAAAATGCGGTTGTTGATGTATATTTCGGGCGTGCCGTCGTGGTTGAAATCGGCGAAGCCGACGGCGGCGCCGTGCTCTCCTGCCTGGCCGTACGGGGAATCGGATGTCCAGGCTGTCGCACCTGCATAGTTATAGGCGCGCAGCTTCAAGTCGATGGTCGGCACGACAATCAGGGTACCCTTGTCGGGCGTATTTATCATCCCGTACGTGTCGAGTTCGTATTCCGAAACGGCAGACTCTATCGTAATGGTACGGACCGGCAGGTGCGTGCGGGTGTCATAGATGGCGATCGTCCTGAGCGTCGGCCTGGCGTATCCGGATACGGGTCCATTGGCAGATCTTCCGGTAGTGGTAAAAACGACGATTTCGGGAATGCCGTCGCCATTCATGTCGCCCACGAGCGGAACGACATGGTCGGAGATACTGGTTGCGGCCGAGCTCCAGTCCTCTACCATTCCCCAGTCCATTTCGGGCGGCGTGACGTAGCACTCGGCGTCGCTGATGTTGTCGGGCATTTCGGCTACATAGACGTAAACTTTTGCGGTGGCGGTTTCGCCGTTGCAGGAGATGGTGTAGGTCACCGTGTCGCTGCCGGTGAAGCCGCTGTTGGGGACGTAGCGGACGCTGTCGCCGGCGGATGTTGCCATGCCGTGCCTGGCGAGGGGGGCGACGACGGAAATCACGGGGGTCGTGCAGCCGGCGGGGAGGTAATCGTTCGTCCGGACGTTGATTTTGACAGACATGCCGGCGGCGGTGGTAGCGTAGTCGTCGAAGGCTTTCAGCTTATCGAGCCAGAGGTGTGCCGTGTAGAGGGAATCCTGCGTGGCGTCCTGGAAGCGTACGGACATGGTGAGGGTGTTTTCGCCGCCCTGAAGCGCCGCGGCGGGGAAGGTCAGCGTATTCATCATGTTGTTGTTATCGGTAACCGTCGTGTACGGGTCGCCGTTGATCAGCCAGGTGATGGAGGTGAAGGCCTTTTCGACGGCGCGATTGACGATGATGTTATCCGCCATCTCGAAGGTGTGGGTAACTGCCGAGGTGTTTTTGTAGTAAGCATCAAGGCCCGTCGCCTTTTCGCGGACGGTGAAGTAGCACTGGAGGTCGTAGGCTGCAGCGCCGGCCAGGTAGCCGTACGTTTCCGCCGATCCGTATCCGTACATGTAGGCCAGCATTCCGCCGGGGCAGGTTACGTCGATGGTGATGTCCGTATTGTCGAGTTCCCTGCGTACCGTGATCCAGTCGGGGAAATAGGCGCTGGCGGTTACATCATAGCCCGAATTGCCGGGAACGGTTACGCCGTTTTCCTTAATCACGGTCTGACTCCACCAGTCTTTGGGTATCAGCATTTCAACGGCATGATGCGTGATGTGCGTATTGCCCGAAAGGATAAACGGGGAGAGGACGGCGCGCGGGATGCGCTGCTGGACAGGCGGAATCCAGGTGATGGCCGCATCGGGAAGGATGGTGAATACCATGATGGACTTGTTGGACGTAACCTTTGTCAGGCCCGACATTTCGTAACAGACATATCGATAGCCTTCCGCATTCAGGTTATATTCGAGATCCGTCCCGCCGTTAATGCCTCCGGAGACGGTGACGCGTGTCCCGGCTTCCTGTGCAACAATGACCATGATTCCTCCCCAGTTACCGTAACCCTGCGGGGTTTTCACCGGCCATACGAAAAAATCCCTGCCCCATTTGTCCACGCTCCATAGTTGCTCGTAGCAGTGGTCTGCCGAAGCATTCCCCATATTCCCACAATAATGACCACCTTGTCCTGGCCCATAGGACGAGCCGCTTCCACTAAAAACGGCAACCGGTTTTGTAGCTGTGACTTTCCCCCCTGTCAAATCGGCGCCACCACCATAAAAATGATATACTTCATTTTTATTTAGCGATTGGGTTGTTCCATTATGCAGGGTTACCACAGTTCCATCTTCTTTTGCCGTAACGGAATAAGCTGAGCCACGAGAACTGGAAGTTGGAATTCCGGTCGCCAGATAATATTCGGTTCCCCATGTGGGAACGGGCAAAACAGTGGAAGCATCCGTCCTTGCACTATAGTAATTGATGGCATACACGCAGATGTCTTCCGTTGAAGTAACCGTTATGGTTCGGGATGATTTTTCCGTAACCTGACTGTTGATCATGTCATAATAGGGCACACTGTCCGTATAAATGCCCGGCTGTACCAGCATATTGTTCCATCCATTCCAGCAGGAATCCGTTAGATTGTTGTATTTGGCTGTAATACGACAGGCTTTCTCTACTACGATTTTCAGTTGCAGCGTTGCTCCGTCATTATTATCAAGATACGAAACATAAAATTCCCTTCCGGCAATGGCCGAACCGGGAAAGAGCTGCTGCGCGCGGGCCGGCGGGGTGCAGCACAGCGTCTGCAGGACAAGCGCCGCAAACAGGGTGATGACGAAATGGGTCAGGCGGCCGGGATGATTATTTATTTTCATAGTTCGTTACTTTTTTGAAGGGGAATAATACAGCTTGATGTCGAGGAAGCCTCTTTCCGGGTAATCTACGTTATAGAGGTAGTGCCGGCGGGTGAGTTCCAGTGCCGTATCGCCTTTCAGGACATACCGGTATTCGGGAATCATGATGACAAAATCCAGCCGCAGCGTGTCGCCGTTCGTGACGGAACAGTTTCCCGTCAGGATATTGCCGTTCAATACGGTGTGGCAGGTTTCTTTCCCGTCGAATGTAAGCGTGGTGAAAATATACCACCGGGAGATGCTTCCCTCGGACAGCCGGTAATCTACGTCGGAGATCCGTCCTGCCGAATCTTTCCGTATCTCGCACTTTTCCAGTGTCCATTCGCCTGCAGGCAAGGCCGTTTGCGCCTGCGCCGCCGAAGCCGCAAAAAGAAGGAAGACAAGTCCCGCACAGACGGGACGTCGAATGGCATTTAAGAATGTAAAGCCGGCAAAAGTTTTCCCGGCGGAAAGCGCCGCCCGGACAAAGCGGCCTAAAGGATTTGTAAACGTTTTCATCATTTTGTTCACGGTCGTGATACCGTTTTGTATGCGTTCCGTACAGGATGCCGTTATGCGGTCTACCCTTATAAATACTGCCTTTTTCATTTTATTTTTTATATTATGTTATTCATTATCATTAAAAAATCCGGCGCTTCTACTGTGATTAAGCATCCACGGGCGCCGTTGCGCCGTGTGCAAAGGGGATAGATTGCTTCCCCTGTTCCTGTATACTTCGTTGATTCATTTACTCACTGACGTTACGCAGTGCTTTTTGTGTACTTCCGGTTGACGCCGGAAGGCGTCTGACTCGGATAACCTTAAGTTTGCAGTTGTAAAAACTGGGGTTAAATTTCTATTTTTGTTGTATGAAAGAGAAGATTTAACCGGCCGGTAGAAGTAAACCATTCGGATAACAAGACTTTCAAGTCTATCCGGGGAACAGGGCTTCTGCCGATCAAGCTGGGGATACCAGAATGACTTTATGAAATCTTCGGCCGGGGAAAGCGCGCCGGGGATTTCGCGGGCATGGAACGGCATGGTTCCGGAGGGATCGCCGGAAGGAATGGCGGAGTTGTATATGCTTACGTTATATTGCATCTGTTTATCTATATAAAATGCTAATGGTTTTGCATGCGGCGACAAATGTAGGGCATTTTTTTGAAAAACACAATAAAAAACCCAAAAAAAAACAGCAATAAAGCAATAATTTCCATTTTTTTGCCAAAATCCCCCCACCAATATGCCATCCCGTACGGGATTTTTGACCGCCATGGCTGCGTGATTGTTTGCTACCGACATGGCAGCCCGATGGGATTCACGACCGTTGTGGTTGGGATTGTTTGCTACCGACATGACATCCCTCCGGGATTTATATTTCGCGCGGGCTGGTTTTGTGCATTGCATGTCCTGCTTGCCCGGTACATGTGAGAGGGTGTGTCAAAAGCCTGAATTTATCAATTTTACCTTTTCCACAGCAGCTGTGAATAGGATAAAACTTTCTAAAATGGACTTTTGACACACCCTCCTGCACCCCGTCCTGTGCCGGGACGGGACGGATAATGTTATTTCTTTACCCAGCCTGCTGTCCAGTCGTCCGATTCGCTGACGGCGCCTTTCCAGGTTGCTCTTGTAAAGAAAGCGTCGGTTGCGGAGAGGTCGGCTCCCCCTTCAATGGTGCCGATATAACCGTTCCTAAATTCGATCTTTTGGTTTATGCCGTTCCCGGTCTTTGTTTCCAATGCCAGTTCGGCTCCTTCTTCGCAGGTGAAGCCATTATCGGCCCACAGGTGTTCAATGACCGAGGTTCCGTCCAGGAAGCTCTGTTCCGTTTCGAGGGTCGCTGTTGTGACAGAGCTTGGCTTCCCGACAACCAGCGTATTATACAGCTTAACGCGTGTGCCGGCACGTAAACGGATGCCGCGCTGCTGCCTGTTCGTGTCATTATTGCCGATCAGGGTCAGGTTTGACAGGGTCGGGTTTGAGACCGGCGTGTTGGTGAAGTTGTCTTCCCGGTTATCCGCTTCGATCAGGCAGTCGCCATTCGCCGTGCCGTCGGTTCCGGGCGCGGCCTGATCCTGCCGGGCGATCCAGAACTGTCCCTTTCCGATCCATCCGTCGGTCCAGTCGAAGGAATCGTCTTCACTGTTAAAAGAGACCAGGTATTTTGCGTTTACAGTGCCGCCGAACCATTCGAAGCCGTCGTCGGCGCCCTTGTATACCTGGACATACTCGACCGTCGTGCCGGCTCCCACGCCGTAGAGGGTGACGCCGTTCGATTCCTTTGTTTCGCTGAAGGCAAAACCGGTATATTCAAGGCGTACATAGCGCAGTGAGCCGGAACTGTCATTCGGATCCGACCCGCCAAAGGGCGCATCGCCTATCTCGGAAAGCCCTTTCCCGCCTGACAGGTTCACGGGCGCCCTGCCGCAGATGTGCAGTCCGCCCCATGCGCCGGCTTCTTCCTTATTCGAGGTCATGACAACAGGGTTTTCTTTCGTTCCTCTTACGCTGATTTTCCCGCCCTGCTCGATGATAATGTAGTCGGGCTGCCCGTCAATCGTCCGTGTGGCAATGACGGTGACGCCTTCCTCGATGATCAGGCTACCGCCGCTTTTTACCTGGTAACCGCCCACGAGGGAATACGTTTTGCCGGCAAGGAGCGTTTTCTCCCCAGTAAGGTCGCCTTTCAGTATCAGATCATCCGTTACGGGATCCGTATCCGGTTCGCTGTCGCCGTCGCAATTGACGGCTAATCCTGCACTTGCCCACAGGGCAAACATTACAAACAAATTCTTTCTAACAACATACTTTTTCATACTTACATCTATTGATTATTAATACTGAAAATTTCTTCCTTCAAAAATTTACGGAGACGCCCGCCTGCAAACCCAATCCTTTCCGGTAATATTCGATCACTTCGGCTTTGCCGGTCGCGTTTATTTCCTGGGTGAACTCTTGCCTCTGATTGAGCAGGTTCCTGGCCTGCAGTTTTATCGCGACCTTCCCGTTAAATGAATAACTGCCCGTTAAATCGAGCGAATGAAAGGCTTCCTCTATCACATTGTTGACCCCGTTTATACCGACCGAATGGATGCGGGGGCCTTGCAAGTTATAGACGGCAGAGATGAACAGGCCTTTGTCGTGCATGAATTTTGTGGCGTAACTCAGGTCAAGATTCATCAGCCAGGGCGACGCTCCCTGAAGCGCCCTGGATTTGTCGGTGTAGATGCCGTTTTCCGGGAGGGAGATATGCGTGTAGATGCGGGAGGCATTGAGGTCGAGCTTGAAATGCTTCGTCAGGTTGCGGCGAAATTCCAGTTCAACGCCGGCCACATGGCCTTTCGCTACGTTGCGGAAACTCTGGATGAGGGAGCCGGCATATTCCTGCACGCGCTCAATCGGCGAATCAAGGTATTTGTAATAGAGTCCGAACGAAAGGAGGTTTCCAAAGCCCTGAAAGGCTTCGTAACGGACGTCCAGGTTGCAGTTATAGCCGTTCTTTATGGCGGCATTCCCCCGGACGGTCGCTCCCCCGTAGGATTCCCTGTACTCGAAGGGGGCCATCTCAATGAAGGAAGGCCGGGTGACGGTGCGCGACAGGCCGAGCCGGAGATTCTGATTTTTCCGTACCGCATATTTAATGTTCAGGGCGGGAAAGAAATCACCGGAGGCAAGCTTTGCCAGTTTTTCCTCCGCCGCATCCGTCCAGTAACGCACGCGCTGCTGCGAATGTTCGTAGCGCACGCCGGCCGAAAGCAGTAAATCCGCTACCGGATAATATTCGAAATCGGCAAACGCGGCCAGGATCCCGGAGGTTGCAAAATATTTATTCCGCGGCTGTGAGTTTTTATCGACCGAAATGGCGCCGCTCCGTATGTTTTCGTAATTCAGGAACGGATCCGTGTCATAGATGTTGTCTATTTCGGGACTGATGCCGCGGAGGTTATAATAAAAGTTTGAAGAATAAAAATCGCGGGATTTATCGCGCAGGGAAAAGCCGGTGCGCAGGAAGTCGGGCTGCTCCCGGTCATTGAGCGTATAGACCAGTTTTACGTCTCCGTTCCATTCGTCTTCCTTCAGCCGGCCGAAATAGCGCATCGTCTCCTGCTGATTGAGCTTAAACAGGGAAAGGGAGCCGTCTCCATTCTTAGTAAACATGACCTGCCGGCGGTCAGGCTCGTCGCTGCCCGTTTTCCCGTAGGATAACTGCCAGGAGGCATTCCATTTTCCATCCGGGAACGCATGGCGTCCCGTCAACTGGTTATTGAACAGGGAATAGATGTGGTAGAGACTGTTGCTTCCCCGCAGCGCTACGCCTTCGGCGTCAAACCCGTCGCGTTCCCTGTAATCATCCTCCGTATTATTGACGAACATGATATTATAGGAGAGCATGTCCGTTTTCCCGAACGAATAATTGATCCGTCCCAGCAGGGTCGCCGTCGTTTCATAGCTGTACCTGTTATAATAATACCGGTCACGGATCACACCCTGGGCGTTGATCGTCGAAACGTAAGCATCATCCAGGATCGTGTATTCATTGTTAAAATTAGCGGCAAACAGGGTGCTTATCTTATGGCTCCCCACAGACCGGGATTTTCCGATCCCGAAGTCAAGGCCCAGTTCGGGATAAGCCCGCCCTTTCCGGATCGAAAAACCGGTCTCGAACGGGTTATGGCTGCGCTGATACGTTTCAAATTCGTCCGTATGCATCTGCCTGATCCGGTCGGAAAGCGTCAGGTACTGACTGATGCCGGCGAACGGAAGTCCGCCCGACCCCTTGTCGGATGAATAAAAAGCGGCCAGCAGGGTATTCGTTTTCCCGCCGGAAGAAAGGCTGAACGTAAGATAGTCGTTCCCGATGTTCTCCTTCGTCTCCACATTGATGTGCGCTCCCGAATAGTCCCCGAAAACGGATGGCTGATAGACCTTGCTGACCGATATGTTCTTTACTGCCGACGTCGGAAACAGCGTCAGAGGAATCAGTTTATTATCCGGATTGGGCGAGGCGATCGGAAAACCGTTCAGGGATGTCATGCTGTAACGGTCTCCCAACCCGCGGACGTAGACCTTGCTCCCCCCTTCCATGGAGATGCCCGTAATCTTCTTTACCCCGTCCGCTACGGTCGACAGTCCCTTGACCGACATCTCTTTCGCGCCTATGTTCTCAAGCGCGGCGGCGGCATGTTGGCGTTCTGCCATCAGCATATTCTCAGCCTCCATATTTTTCCGGGCTACTACGACGACCTCTTCGAACTCTTTCACCGATTCCTGCAATGTCAAGTTCAGCACGGTCGGCTGATCCGTCCGGATCTCCACACCGGCCACTTCCAGCGTCACATACGAAATACAGGAAGCCGAGACCGTATATTTCCCTGCCGGCAGCTTCAGTTCATACGCTCCGTCCGCGTTGCTTACCGTTCCGTTCGTTGTATTTTTTACCACTATATTTACACCGGGAAGCGTTTCCTGTGTCTTTGCATCCGTTACGGTCCCTTTAAGAGACTGTGAAAAAACGGAACCGCCGCAGATAAATAAAAATGCCGTGCTGAAAATAACCCTGTTCCTCTTATTCATAAACCATTTTTTTCAGCTGCAAAATTCCCCTTTAAATATTACAAAACGGACACAAAAAAGATAACATCCGGTTATGATCCGGTTACATTTTCCGAACACTTTATTAATTGAAAGTTGCGCAGGATGGTTTTGTGCATTGCGCAGGGGCATGGCGTGCCCCTTACCCTACCAGAAGTTAAAAAAATGATGGACCGGGCCGTGGCCTTTGCCGATCTTATAGCGTGCACCGGCGGCAATGGCTGATGCGATATAGTCTTTCGCCCGACGGACTGCGTCGTTGAGCGGTAAATCATGGGCCAGAAACGCCGCTATCGCGGAAGATAAGGTACAGCCCGTACCGTGTGTATTTCCCGTATTTATACGGTGGGAAGTCAGTTCGATGATCTCGTCCGTTTCGGCATTGTAAAATACGTCCGTCAGCATTTCTTCTTTCAGGTGGCCGGCTTTCAGCAAAACCGAGACCCGGCGGTTTGCAGACAGTTCACGGATCACGAGCGGAAAGTCCCGCTGTCCGCCGATCTTGCGGCCAAGCAACATCTCGGCTTCGGGAAGGTTGGGCGTAATGACGCGGGCAAAAGGCGCCAGTTCGTTTTTCAGCGTTTCAATCGCCCCGTCGCGGAGCAGCCTGTCCCCGGAAGTTGCGACCATAACGGGATCCAGTACGATATTTTTAAGGTTATATTTCAACAGCGTGTCCCTGACTGCCTTTATCAGTTCGGAAGAATGAAGCATCCCGATTTTCACGGCATCGGCTCCGATATCATCCAGTACCGACCGGATCTGACCGGTGACAAAATCTACCGGCACCGGATGTACGCCCGTTACGCCGACCGTATTTTCGTCGACAACCGCCACGATTGCAGACATACCAAAGCAGCCACACGCCGCAAATGTTTTTAAATCGGCCTGAATGCCTGCCCCTCCGCTGGGGTCGCTACCCGCTATGGTGAGCGCTCTCCTGTATTGCTTCATTGTGATTTTTTTCTTGAAGTCTTTAAGTCTTTCCACTAAATCAAATTTTCCACTGCTCCTGCCTGTAGGCGCTGTCCCAAAACAGCCACTCCAGCTTTGAACACATCACAAAGACTTCCGTCATTGCGCACTGCCGCTCCGGGGTGCACTGTGCGGCAAGAGTGTCACAGACGGCAATCGCTTTTTTTACCGAGCGGGCATAGGCTTCGTCTCCGTAGGCGTTTATCCATGTCTGATAGGGGTTATTCTCTTTTGTACCGTTTGCCAGGATATAGTCCCCTACCTCTTTGTAGATCCGGAAACAGGGCAAGACCGCAGCCGCCATGACTTCGAGCGGCGCGTTCAGCTGGCGAAGGAGGAAGGATGTATATAACAGGCACGAAGGAGAGGGCCTCTGTTCCGCGTCGAGTTCCGCAACAAACGTTTCGTGAAGTTCCTTTTCTACGGCAATACTTTCACCGGCAAAACCGATGAAGGTCTCAATATGCTCCGGGTCGGTCAGTTTGGCGGCAATGGTCGCCAACACCCTGCCGTAATCGGACAGGTAAAGGGCATCCTGCCGGATATAAAAAACAAATTTCTCCCTGTCCAGCGTACCGTCCATCAGTTCCTGTATAAAAGGCAATGACAGCGTCTCCTTATAAACGGGTGCGATCGCATCCCATGCTTTTTCACTCCATTTCATCTCTTTCGGTTTTAAAAAAGAAAGCCGCTTCGTGTACATACGAAACGGCTTCTTCCACATTATTTTTAAATCCGTTTCCCTACGATGTCAATTACAACATATCAGGTTCAAGGGTTTAATCTCAGCCCTTCCAGCAGGAAGAACACCCCCAACGCGAATGCAAATATACTAATTATTTCCGGTCTGCATCAAAAACGATACGGAAATTTACAGTCTTGCCCGGATGGCGCGGGTTTCCTTTTCGTAGCCCGGCTTGCACAGGAGCGCAAACATATTCTTTTTATAGGCTTCCACGCCCGGCTGGTCGAACGGATTTACGCCTAACACATAGCCGCTCAGGCCGCACGCCTTCTCAAAGAAATAAAACAGCTGCCCGATATAATATGCGTTCAGCGCCGGCATTACGAGCCGAATGTTCGGGACACCGCCGTCCACATGGGCCAGCCGCGTTCCGAGTTCTGCCATTTTATTGACTTCGTCCACCCGTTTTCCCGCCAGGTAATTCAGTCCGTCAAGATCCGCCCTGTCCGCGGGGATCGTCACTTTATGATCCGGTTTCTCCACGGAAATAACCGTTTCGAAGATGATGCGTTCGCCTTCCTGGATCCACTGTCCCATCGAATGAAGATCCGTCGTAAAATCAACCGATGCCGGGAAAAGGCCTTTCCCGTCTTTCCCTTCGCTCTCGCCGTAAAGCTGTTTCCACCACTCGCCGATATAATGCATTTTCGGATGGAAGCCGGCCAGGATCTCCACTTTCTTTCCCTTTGCATACAGGGCATTCCGTGTAGCTGCGTAGACGGATGCGATATTTTCGGCAAAGGGCGTCTTCGCGTCCGTCGCCTTTTCCATATCCGCCGCTCCCTTCACCAGGTCGCGGATGCTGATGCCCGCAACGGCAATCGGCAGCAGGCCTACCGGGGTAAGCACGGAAAAGCGTCCGCCCACGTCATCCGGAATAACGAAAGTCTTATAACCTTCCTGATCCGCCAGCGTGCGCAAAGCGCCGCGCGCCCGGTCCGTAACGGCAACGATGCAGTCTTTCGACGCCTTCTTCCCGACATTCTTTTCCAGCAGTTTTTTCAATACGCGGAAGGCGAGGGCCGGCTCCGTTGTCGTTCCCGACTTGGAGATGTTGATGATGCCGAATTTGACGCCCTTAAGCATTTCGCACAACTCAAAGAGATAATCTTCGCCGATCTGATGCCCGGCATAAACAAGCAGCGGATTTTCACGCTTCTCCCGCAGCCGGTCGAAACTGTTGCCGAGGGCTTCAACAACGGCTTTTGTTCCCAGATAACTGCCTCCGATGCCGATCACCACCACTACCTCGCACCGGCGGAGCGTCCCGGCCGTCGCCTCAACAGCTTCCAGTTCGGCCTCGCTAATGGAAGAAGGAAGATGCAGCCAGCCCAGGAAATCGCTTCCCCGGCCGGTTCCCCGGTGCAGCATGTCCATCGCCTTTTTCACTTTCGGCTCAAGCGCGTTTATTTGTCTTTTTGTGACCGCACCGAGCGCCTTGTCAATGTTCAAACGAATCGTTTTCATTTTTTTACTCTATTAATTATTTAAAAATCTCTGTTATCCTTTCGATTTGCGTCACGGGCGATTCCAGTTCATACAGAATGGCATACAGCGCATTCAGTATCGGCATGTCCACCTTATAGTCCGCGTTGATTTCATGGATGCATTTCGTGGCATAGTAACCCTCGGCGACCATGCCCAGCTCAATCTTAGCGACATGGACGCTGTTGCCCTCCCCGATCATTTTCCCGAACACGCGGTTACGGCTGAATGACGAGTAAGACGTAACCAGCAGATCGCTCAGATAGGAAGCGCTCGTAATATTCCGCTTCATCGGATGCACGACATTCAGGAAGCGGATCATTTCATCAAAAGCGTTCGGGATATATACGGCCTGAAAGTTATCCCCGTATTTCAGTCCGCTGCAGATACCGGCCACAATGGCATAGATATTCTTCAGCACCGAAACATATTCCAGGCCGGTCATGTCGCGGCTGCACGAGCTGTTCAGGTAGGGAGTCCGGAACACTGTTTCCGAAAGCTTCCGCGCCTTCCGGATATCCCGGCAGACAAGCGTCAGGTAGGAGAGGTGTTCCATGCCGATCTCTTCCGCATGGCAGGCGCCCGCTATCACGGCGATATTATCCGGGTCAACCTCGTAATAAGCCGAAAAATAATCATTGACCAGCATATTTTCATCCGGCACGATGCCTTTGACCGCGGATATGACGTATTTATGTTTCAGGGAGGTCGTGACTTTTTTCAGATGATCCTTGATATAAGGCGAGGGGGTCACAAAGACAAGCGTATCCGAATCGTCTATCGCCTGATTGATATCACTGTAAAAATGAATGCGGGAAGTATCGAACGTAATACCCGACAGGTAGGCCGGATTATGTCTCAGCCGTTTAAAATCTTCGATGCGATCCGGGCGGCGCATATACCAGTTGATCTCCTTCTGCGAGTACATTACAATTTTAGCGAGCGCGGTGGCCCAGCTGCCACCCCCCATCACTGCGATCTTTCCGGGAAAAAGTTTCATGTCTGCGCGTCGTTTCGGTTACCCTTATTTTCCGGACGCATCTGTGGGAAGAACAGCACTTCCTGGATCGTCGTCTGCCCGGTAAGGAGCATGACAAACCGGTCGATCCCGATCCCCATCCCGCTCGTCGGCGGCATACCGTATTCCAGCGCGCGCACAAAATCCATATCAATAAACATGGCTTCATCGTCGCCCTTCTCACTCAGCTTCAGCTGCTCCTGGAAGCGTTCCAGCTGGTCGACCGGGTCGTTCAGTTCCGAATAGGCATTCAGCAGTTCCTTCCCGTTAACCATCAATTCGAACCGTTCCGTCAGTTCCGGATGATGACGGTGGCGTTTGCACAGTGGCGACATCTCTATCGGATAATCCGTAATAAAGGTCGGCTGTATATAATTCGCTTCACATTTCCCGCCGAATATTTCATCGATGAGTTTTCCCTTGCCCATCGTCCCGTCCGTTTCGATATGAAGCTGCTTGCAGGCCTCGCGGAGCCGGTCTTCGTCCATCCCCGTGATGTCAATGCCGGTATGTTCCCGGATGGCATCCGTCATGGTCACACGGCGGAACGGCGCTTTGAAACGGATTGTTTTGCCGCCGACCTCCACCTCGTCCGTCCCGTTCACATCCAGGCAGACCTTCTCGATCATCTTCTCCGTGAAATCCATCATCCAGTTATAATCCTTGTATGCCACATAGATCTCCATCACGGTAAACTCCGGATTGTGCGCGCGATCCATCCCCTCGTTGCGGAAATTCCGGGAAAACTCGTACACCCCTTCAAAGCCGCCCACGATCAGGCGCTTCAGGTACAGTTCATCCGCAATGCGCAGGTACAGCGGCATGTCAAGGGCATTATGATGCGTGATAAACGGACGCGCCGCCGCGCCGCCCGGTATGGGCTGCAGAACAGGGGTCTCCACCTCCAGGTAGCCTTTCGCGTTGAAATACTCGCGCATCGACGTACAAACCTTCGTCCGTTTGATAAAGACCTCCTTCACTTCACTGTTCACCACCAGGTCGACATACCGCTGGCGGTACCGCTGTTCCGGATCGGAAAAACCGTCATAGACGACGCCCTCCTTTTCCTTCACGACCGGGAGCGGACGAAGCGACTTCGACAGCACCGTCAGCTCCTCCGCATGAACGGAAACCTCGCCCGTCCGCGTACGGAAAACGTACCCCCTGATACCGATAAAGTCACCGATGTCAAGCAGTTTTTTGAAAACCACGTTATACAGCTCCGCGTTATCTTCCGAAGGACAGATATGATCGCGCGTAACATACACCTGGATGCGTCCGGTGGAATCCTGCAACTCGGCAAAGGAAGCCTTTCCCATGATACGGCGGCTCATGATACGGCCCGCGACCGTGACATACCGTCTTTCCTCTTCGTCCTTAAAACCCTCTTTTATCTCCCGTGCGCCGGCATCCACCGGGTATTCGGCTGCCGGATAGGGATCGATCCCCATCTTCCGCAGCTGTTCCAGACTGTCTCGCCGGATGAGTTCCTGTTCGCTTAAATCTACTGTGTCCATCGTTTTCTCTCGTTTAAAGTGGGGACAAAGATAATGCAAGTTAAGAGGAATACAAAACTTATGAGTTGAAAGTTGAGAGTTTCAATCCCGTCAGGATGCCATACCGGTAGAGAAAGAAGTCCCAACATTCACATGCCGGGACTTCCGAAAATACTAAGTGAGACGGGAATATCAACTTCTTCCACGTCTATTGAGATAGTTCTTACCCTTCAACGATCACCGCGTTACCACCGTTTTCCGCCGGAAAGCGCCGCCGTCGGTAACGATATAGATACCCGGCGGAACGGACAGGCGCGCCGTACCGGGCGCAACCTTCGCCAGGCGGACAAGCGTCCCGGCAAGGCTGTAGACGTACAGTGCAGCCGCAACGGGACGGCTGTTCGCAACAACGATAGCGCCGGGAGCGGTATAGACATTCAGGGCATCGCCGGCAGGGGCGCCGTTACCGGTGGGGCCGGATTTACTGTCCCCGGCGACGGCGAGCGTGACGTTGATGTTCTGCCGGATACCGATGATAACGACCGTATAGCTGCCGTCCGCATGGGGCGTTAAACGGATGCCGGAAGCGTTCGGCCGGTTGGGCGTTGTGCGGTTCGTCAGCACCTGTGGGGGCGTACCGTCCGCCGGGGGAACGTCAGGCGTCAGCGTAAAGGTAAAGTTGGAGCCGCTGTTGACGGTATAGGTACCGGCAGGCGGATCGGTAGTCAGGCCTTCGACGGAGGGAAGCTGCACGCTGTAGCGATCCGGCAGGGGCACCGGCGGTTCGAGGATGATAAACGTCCCGAGCGGCAGGCCGGTAACGGCAGCGTAGTTCGCACCGGCGGCCAGGTCGACTGTGACGGTATATTCACCCGGATCGACCGGCACGACAGCGCTGCCGTTGTATTTTATCGCAATGATCTCGCCCAGTCCTTCGATGTCCTTCAAGACCGTAACCGTTACGGGATACGGCGTGCCGCTGCAGGGAATATCACCCAGTTCAAAGTCAAGGACGTCGAGCGTCGGCTCGGCCGGATCTATCGTGAAGCTGCCGACCGGCAGGTTGAAGATAGCGGCGTAGGCCGTGCCGGCGGAAATGTCTACCGTGACGGCGTATGTGCCGGCGGCGGTCGGCACGGTGGCGCTGCCGTTATATTTTATGGCGGTGATCTTGCCGAGGCCGGTGATGCCGGGGTCGACGGTGACCGTCAGCGGATGCGGCTTGCCGTCGTAGGTGACGGGGGTCAGCGTGAAGCTAAGCTCGGCGTCCGTCGGGTCGATTTGGTCGATCACAAAGTTGCCGCCGAGCGACAGGCCGTTGACGGCGGCGTAGTTCAAGCCCTCCTCAATATCGACCGTGACGGGATACGGGCCTGCGCCGGTCGGTGCGGCCGGATCGCCGTCGTAATATACCGTGATGTTATCGCCGAGGCCGGTGATGCCGGTTCCGGCTGTGACCGTCAGGGATCGCGGCGAACCGTCGTAGGGGACGGGGGTCAGGTCAAAGGCAAGATCGGTGACCGCCGGGATGGCTTTGTTCACCGTAAAGCTGACGTCTGAGGAAGCGGTGATGCCATTTCCGCCCGACACGGTCAGTATGGCCGTGCAGGTTCCGGGAGCCAGGCCCGTGACGGGCGTGATCGTGATGGTAAAGTTGTCCGTACCGTCGACGGCTATGGAAGAAATCAAGTTTCCGGAGAGCGTGAACTTGTCGAAGTCCGTGCCACTCAGTGCGACGTTGAGGTCACCTGTGGGGTTGTACCCGGCATTGGTCACGACGACGTTAAGCGGCTGCTGCGCACCGTAGCCGTAGCTTGCGGCGGGGATTACCGCATTGCTTAGCGTAATGCCGTATGGAACCGGGTCCAGTGTTTCGGCGTTGTTATTGGAAGCGCTTCGCACGTAGCTCTTGCTGTATGTTTTGCCGTTTTCGGTCGTAAGTTCTACCGGTTGGGCGCCTGTCGGGGTCAGCCAGAAGTAAACCTCGCTCGCGGCGCCGGTTTTCACGCCTTTGATGCCGTACACGCCGGTGGCGGCGTCAGGGATTTCGCTGCAGCTTACGCCGCCGATGCTGCCCGCCGTGACGGATACATCATCGCCCACACTGCCTATCGTCAGCGTGTTGCGGTAAACGATTTGACCTTCGCTGTTTCTGGGCTGGGCTGAGAGGGATGTCGCTTTCACACTGCCGCCGTTGACAGTGATATTGCCGCCGATTCCGCTGCCTTGATTATGGCTGTGACTGGCAACAAGCGTTCCGCCATTGATGACGGTCTCACCCGAAGAGCCTACACTATATCCGGATCCGATTCCGCGAAAGTAGCCGTCAGCCACAACCGTGCCGCCATTCATCGTAAAACGGATGCCGCCGCTTCCATAAGCGCCGCCGATTGCGTTGTGTACGGTGCTGATAGCGGTAACCTTCCCGTCATTGACGATGAGATGTGTCGTAAGGGCATTTTCCGAAGAGACATATCCTGCGACGCCAATTCCGGCAACGTCACCGTTTGCGCGGGCAACGACCGTGCCGCCGTTGACCGTAATGGTGCCGCCGTAACCTCCGCTATGGCCTGCGCCGCTTTCATTGGTGCCGGCGCCTCCCCCGATGCCCGGAGCGCCGCCTCCTCCGGTGGCATCCATATCGCCACCGTTAATTGTGATGTCACCCGGGCCTCCGGCAGCGGTGTATCTGTCGTTTGCACCGCCGCCGCCAATACCCGCGCCGCCGGTATTGATGCCTCCGTTCGCTACAACAGTACCGCTGTGGATAGTGATGGCGCCTCCTTTTGTCGAAACGGGACCGCCAATGCCGGCCGATCTTGAACCGCCGGCGGCGGACAGCTTGCCGGCGCCGTATATGTTGACCGCAGCGCCGTCGGGCACCTGCAGTCCGGCTTTGTTTGCGCCGCTCTTTAGCGTGTTGTCTCCCTCGAGGGTAAGGTTCACCGTGGCGCCGGTCATGTCGAAGGCGCAGGCGTTGGATGTGCCGCTGACGTTGATGTTCACGTCGCGGAGGGTGATGTCTGCCGTTATGCCGGTGTTCACCTTAATGCGGTTGGCGGTCTGCCCGCTGCCGGTAATGGTGTATATGCCGCCGGTCGTAATGGTGAGCGTGGAGTTTGAGAAGCTCCAGCCCGTTCCCGACCCCGAGCCGTTATTGATATTGATGTCTTCGTCGGCAAGGACGTGGTTGCCGGCCGCTGCCAGGAGTGTGATGAGAAGGCCGGTGCGAAAGATGTGGATTCGCGCCTGCCGGATAAGTGTTTGTACTGTTCTTTTCATTGTCTTTAAATTTATTATTTTTACAAAGAACGGTCGCCACCGCGCGGACTGTCCGCCGGCAGCGATCGTTCGGGTCATTTAACAGATTGATAATTCATAATTCACTTCGCCCCGGTTATGCTGAAAGTTGTCTTTACCTGTCCGCGGTAGCCGTTTTTGCCGTGGATGATGAGGGTAGCGGTGCCGACCTTCACATTGTTTTTATACGTGACGAAAAAGTCACGGGCGAAAATCAGTTCGACAGCGGGCTTTCCTTCTTGCCGGTAGCAGGCCTTTATCAGCGGGGTGACGGGCTTGCCGGTCCAGGTCTGTTCCGCCACGTCTTCGATCACACAGCGGCCGGCGACGCTGATGTTCTTGCGGGTATGGTGATGCGAGTGCGTGTTGAAATATTCAATCCGGGCGTTTATCTCGTTGATAAAGTCATCGTATATGGGAGCAGCAGCTATGGTGGCGGCTGCGTTGATGCGGTCGGTCATCCGGTGATAGAGGATGTCGGAATCGCGGCGGACGCTCCGGAAATCTCCTTGCGGCTTTTGGGCCGATTCGGTGTTACGCTGCCTGATCAGGGATTCAAAAGTGGCCTCTGCTTCGGCCAGTTCGGTAACCCAGGGGGAGAGGCCGAGCAGGGTGACTTTGCCGGCATACTGGTCGCTGTTGAGGTCGCCGATGAGAATGTTGACGTCGGCGGTTTGTTCTTCGTAAGCTTTATGGGTGATGTCACCGAAAGCCTTAAAACGATTTTTGAGTATCCGCGCGGCTTCGACTGCAGTGGGGTCAAAGTGGTGAAGCCCGACGTCAATGAGACTGTTCATGCCGGTTACGGTGCGGTCGATACGCTGGTCGGTATCGGCGATCGTCTGTGTGAAATCGCTTTTCCGCATGTTATTGATCAGCGCCTTTTCTTCGTCAATCTGCACGAGGAGCGTGTCGTAGTCCGCGCCAACGACTGTCTTTGCGGCCTGGAACACCAGGAGGAGATCCTTTAAAACAACCAGGAACTCATAGTGTTCTTCGTTGTTGAAGGTTCGCAGATGAACTGTTACAATTTTTTTCATCGTGATTCGATTTTTTTGTGCATAAAAACAATTTGCTGTTTCGGGCCTGTACGCCGTACAGTTCCAAAAGGGTAATATATGATATGTGCAGGTCTCCCGGAACGTCCGGGAAGGTTGCACATGGCATGTGCAGGCCTCCCGGAACGTCCGGGAAGGTTGCACATGGTATGTGCAGGTCTCCCGGAATGTCCGGGAAGGTTGCACATGGTATGTGCAGGTCTCCCGGAATGTCCGGGAAGGTTGCACATGGTATGTGCAGGCCTCCCGGAATGTCCGGGAAGGTTGCACATGGTATGTGCAGGCCTCCCGGAATGTCCGGAAAGGTTGCACATGGTATGTGCAGGCCTCCCGGAACGTCCGGGAAGGTTGCACATGGTATGTGCAGGCCTCCCGGAATGTCCGGGAAGATTTGCACTTATGGGAACAGGCCCCGTCGGGCGTCGGAGAAGGTTGCTCTCCGGGAAACAGAGATTTATGCACGTGGCCGACAGGATTGCCCGTTGCATGCAAGCCTCCCGACGCGGACGGGGACTGTTTGTCTGACAGTATGTAAACTGTTCACCGGACGGCGTACGGGTTGCGCGGGCGGATCTGCAGGGATCCGTCGAACTGCGGGCCGGCCTGCCGGTGGCTACCGGGCCGGTCTGTTCGAAGCGTTGATTCCGGTGATTAATTGTACCCATTTTACTGTTTAAAATACAACGGTGCAAATGTAAATGAAAATTTTTAATATTCCTGCAAAAAAAATCACGAAATTTTCATGTCGTTTATTATTTTATTTCCGGGTCGCCCTGCGGGTTACAGGAGTCCCCGTGTGGCGGTGTTCATGCCGAGGAGTTCGGCGCAGGTGAAAAAGGCGGTCATGGATACGCCCAGCAGGCCGTGGAGGTTGAGGTTCTGGCCGGTGAGGTAGAGGTTGGGTTCGGGGGTTCGGGGGGAGAGGAGGGTGGTCATCAGTTGCCGGCAGTTTTTGCGTATGCCGTAGGCGGAGCCGCAGGGGGTGGCGGTATAGTCGCGGTAGGTGAGCGGGGTGCTTGTGCAGATGTTTTCGATGGCGCCGGGGTTTTCCAGTTCGGGGATGTACGCGGCGGCGAGGCGGATGCAGGCGCCGGCTTTCTGCTGCTTGAGGGAGGTGTAGCTGCTGCCGCGGCGTCCGACGGTGGTGTGCGCCCAGGGTTCTACTTCCGGCCAGTACATGGGGGTGAGGATGTCGATCGCGGATGTGCAGGGGGAATTGCCGGCGGGGGGCTGGAAGGAGACCAGGGCGCAGGAGGCGGCGGGCTGGTCCGGACGGCAGGCGGTGGGGGGCTGCCAGAGGTCGCCGTTTTCGTAGATGTAGAGGTTGCGGTTGCGGTAGGGTACGGCGCTTTCCTTCAGGGCGATGTTTGCGGTGAACATTCCGAAGGTGTTTTCGAGGCCGGCGATTCTTTTGCGGTATATGTTGCGGATGAGGGCGCTTTCGGTTATCAGGGAGAGGGCGGCGGCGGGATGCGTTGCGGCTATGAAGGAAGCGGCTTCGATCCGTTCGCCGCCGTTGACCTCTGCGGCGGCGATCCGTCCGTTTTCTTCGATGAGGCGTGTGACGCGGGCGTTGAGGCGCAGGGTTCCGCCGTTTTTTTCGATGCTTTTGACGAGTGAATCGGCGATCTGTGCGCCTCCGCCCTGCAGTCGCCAGGCGCTCTGGATGAAGGAGCTGTTTATCTGGGCGAAAATGTAGAGGGGCAGGGTCTCGGGGTTCAGTTCCATTTTCAGGGAGGCGCCCGACAGGACGTTGCGGAGCAGCGGGTCGTCAATGGTTGAGGCGAGGTAGGCGTATGCGGATTTTGCGAACAGGGAGTTTCCGTAGAGGTCTTCTTCCGCTTTTTTTTCGAAGCTGTCGAAGAGATGATCCGATACGTTGCGCAGGAAAGCGGTGTATTGTTTGAGGTTCCGTCGCTGACGGGGAAAGTGTTCCGAGAGCGTTTCGGCAAAGCGTTCGTATCCGTTTGCGAACAGGTAGGATTTGCGGTCGATAATGACTTCGTCGAATCCGTTTTCATCCATGCGGCGCCAGGGCAGGCGCGTCAGTCCGAAGTAACTGAAAAGGCGGTGCAGGGGCTGCCCTTCGTCCATTCCGCCGACGTAGTGGAAACCGGTGTCGAAGGTGTGCTTTCCGCGGCGGAAGGTTTGCAGGCATCCTCCCGGCCGGCCCTGTTTTTCGAGTACACAGACGTTCAGGCCGTGCTTCGAGAGGATGTAGCCGCATTGCAGGCCGCCCAGGCCGCTTCCGATGATGATGACGTCGTATTTCATTTGCCGGAATGCGGAGGGCGGGGTTTATATTTTTTTATCAATACATGGCGGTAGCGCGTCTTCATCAGGAGGCGGAAGAGGAAGGGCAGCAGGGCGTAGGAGGTCAGGAGCGTGGAGGTCATCCCGATGAGGGTGGCCACGCCGATGGAGGAGAGCGCCGGGTGACGGGCGAACATGAGGGAGGAGATGCTGATCATCAGGACGGCGGCCGAGAGGAAAATGGCGGTCTTGTGGTACATCAGCAGTTTCCGGTCGCCTTCTTTCAGGTCCGCCAGGAGGCCTTCCATGACAAAGATGCTGTAGTCTACTCCGATGCCGAAGATAAACGTCGAGATGACGATGTTGATCAGGTTGAACTGCAGTCCGAGCAGGGCCATCACGCCCAGGACGACATACCAGCTCATCCCCATCGGCAGAAAGGCGATGAAGGCCAGCGGCAGGCTGCGGAACGAAAGCAGCAGGACGATAAAGACAAACAGCGAGGAGATCCCCAGGATCGTGTTGAAATCATCGTGCATCAGTTCGACCATATTGGTTGTATAATAGAAGGGATCCGCGACGATCACATCCTTCTGCGCCGCCAGCAGGTCGTTTACTTCCCGCTGATTTTCCGCTTCCAGCTGTACGGAAGTGTATACCAGGTACATGCCCCGTGAATGTTCTACCATATTCGCCATGAGTCCTTCCGGCAACACATTCGCTTCATAGATGGAGGAGGGCTGATAATCCTTCGTTATCAGTTCAAAAAACGGGTCGAACATGGCGGGTTTGAACTTATTCGCTTCGCCGGCTGCAATCACATCCCGTTTCAGTTCCCCTGCCCGTTCGTCCGTCCAGTAATCCTTCCAGGCCGCAATGCGTTTTTCCTGCTCCCGCTTCGGAAGCAGTACGGCCGATGAGTGCGTATAGCTCCTGATCCTGCCCGCCGCCTGAAGCGAATCGCAGATACGGCTGACCGCACGGTTGCAGATGAACGCCGAATCCAGGTTTTCCGAGGTGGCGGCATAGTTGCTTACGGCCAGCCCCCGGGAGGTTTTTTCCGCATAGAGTTCCATCGAGCGCACAACGGCAGGCTCGTAATATCCGATATTGCGGAGGTTTGCGTCAAACGTCACACGGGACGAGGTAAAGAGGCTCGCGACAAAGACGATCAGGATGAGCGCCAAAAGCCATCCCTGGCGGTCCAGCGGACAGGTGTTGATTTTTTCCAGTACCCGGAAGGCCTTTTCAAAGCGGCGGTTCTCCACCCTGTCGAACACATGGGGCAGGAAGAACAGGCAGGCAACCGCCGTCCCCGCCATCGCCAGCGAGGCAAAAAGCCCGAAATCGCGCAGCAGGGCGGACTGCGTAAACATCAGCCCCATAAAGGCGCCGACCGTCGTGAGAATCCCCAGGATCACGGGTTTTACCTGGTCGCGCAGGACGTGCACCGGATCGGTCACATATTTAAAATGGGTGATGACATGCAGGCAGTAACTCAGCGCGACGCCAAGCACAATGGCGCCGATACCCAGGGCCATCAGCGACATCATCCCCTGCAGGCAGAACATGCAGGCCATGGCGAAAAAGGCGCCGTAAGCGACCGGCAGGAGCAGCATCGGCAGGGTCGACCTGTTGCGGAAACAGATCATGATCAGGAAACAGGCAAACAGGAGCGAGACCCCCATCGTCAGCGCCAGATCCTGCTTTATCTGCCTCGAATTGAAAACGCTTTGCACCGGCGGCCCGTGGAAAAGGACTTCCAGATCCGGAAAGGCCGCTTCCAGCTGCCGGATGGAATGTTCGATCTTTTTCACCAGGCGCGTGCCGGCTTTCGAGTCAAAGGAAATAAAATCCGGAGAGATGAATACCAGGGCGACCGCCGTATCCGCCGTGAACAGATGATTCCCGTACAGGGCATAATTGCCGCCCAGCATGCCGGCAAGGCTCCCCCCGTCGTCTCCCGAAAAAAACAGGGAACGCAAATTGACCGGATCGTAACGCATGATGCGGTAAAACAGGGCGCCTTCGGGGGAGGCGACCTTTTCCAGGTTGGCGGCCATCTGCCGGAATATGCGCTCCCTGCCGGTCAGGGAATCTATCCCCCCGTAATATCCGGGATCGAGCAGCAGGGGGACGTTTTCCAGGGCATACGCCATCAGCTGCTGTTTGATGTCCTCGTCAATCTTATAGAGCAGGTCGCCGATATCGCCGTCGTCCGCATCACAGGACAGGAGGGAATCCACAAACAGGTCGCCGGCTTCCAGCAGCCTGTCGGGAGCGGCATCGCCGGATTTGGACACGATCTGGACTACGATTTTGTCTTTTACCTTCAGCTCGGAAAACACAAGGCCTTCGGCTTTCGTATCATCCGTCGAAGGCAGCAGTTTGGAGATGTCTTCTTCGTATGCAAGCTTCCATCCGAAGAACACAAACAGTCCGAAAGAAAAAAACAGCAACAGGTAAAGCGCCGCTTTTCGGTTCCGGAAAAAATGAAACAGGTTGATGAAAAAATTTGTCATTTCACAGAAGTAAGTTCACCTTTAAAGTCTATACAGGTTACCGTACCGTCACCCACCGTCGCGCGAACCCCGTATATGCCGTCCGCCTCCACGGACAGCTGCATGCGGAGCTGTAATTGCGGGGTGGTTTGCGGGGTAATAACGGCGGATAACCGGCATTGAGAGATATAGCCGAGAAACAGGCGCTTCCCGGTCAGCAGCTGGGCACATTCCCGGATCATCTGGATGTTGCATACGCCGGGAGAAACGGGATTCCCCGGGAAGTGACCGGCATAGGCCCTGTATTCCGGCAATAATGTGATACGGAACAATGTTTCATCATGATCCGCCGTCCGGCTGTCGATTTTAAAATAATCATTGAGGAGGGTCATCATGACTTGTCAACTTTCCATTTTCTTTTCCATTCGGCATAAAACTCAGGCGTCGAGACTTCAAAGACGCCTTCACACGTAACAAACAGCTGTACGGTCGACGCTTTCAGCACCAGTTCGCCGTCACGTTCACGCACAACCGTATAGTCAAACATCAGCTTGGCCCCGCGGCAGGGCTTATACGTTGTCGTGACAAGCAGGACGTCCCCCCTTCCCGCCGCCTTTTTATAGGCAAGATGCAGGTCTGCGATCGGGGCGACGTAGCCGTTGCGGTAGATATCCATATATTCAAGCCCGAATTTTGTACCGAACGCTTCCCTCCCTTCTTCGAGGTATTTCACAAAATGACCGTGCCACACCATTTGAATGGAATCCACATCAAAAAAGGGCACCCGGATGCGAATCGTATCGGTCGGTATCATGACGGTTTGATAAAAATTTTCATCCGGCACCGGGCGGCGACCTCGCCGTTCACTTTTGTTTCCGCAGCAAGAAGGGAAACGCCCAGCGCCTCGGAGATCATACAGATATGCGTATGCAATTCGTCTCCGGCATGTGGCAGGAAATGGATACGGAACTTTTTCACTTCAGCTATATAACCAAGCGGAGCCGGCTCGTTTCCCACTTTTGCCTTATAACCGGCATAAGCCGATGCGGACTGTGCAATATGTTCTATCAGGCCCGGCTCCGTCAGACAGCCATCGCTGCAAAACAAATGATCCTCCGGAACGGTCAGCCCCGTGTCCGCCTCCGAGCCGGTCGCCCCGTACAGCGTATCGACCAGGATCACCGGATCGCGTTGCGGGATCAGTTCCTTTATGCCTTCGCCTCTAATTTCCGCCATAGCTGTTTTTACTTCATACGGTCATGAACAAAATCATACAGCGACCCGAAGGTCTGAATGCTTGCCACCTCCGTACCTTTAATACTGACACCAAACGTGTCTTCAATTAACGCAACCAGATCAACAAGGCTCAAACTGTCAAGCTGCAATGTTTTCTTAATATTAGCATCCGATGTGATTTCGCTGACTTCCACTTCAAATTCGTCTGCCAGCACTTTGTTTATCTTTTCTATTAATTCCTGTTTTTCCATCGATATTGTTTTTATTTATTATTATTCTTTCTCTCAAAATAGCTTCGCTCCGGGTTATAAATTCTTTACAATAAGTGTAGAATTGGTTCCTCCGAATCCAAAAGAATTGGACAGGAACATATCAAAATGTTTTTCTACCCGCCCGGCAGGTATGTTCAGTTTTTCCGATGCCTCGTCCGGATGCTCGAAGTTCAGGTTCGGAGCGATAAAATCATGCTTCATCATCAGGGTAGAATAGATGATTTCGCTGGCTCCCGCCATCCACATTTCATGCCCCGTCTGCGACTTTGTCGAAGTGACCTCCGGCTTATAGTCACCGAATACCGAATCTATGGCACGCGCCTCATTCCGGTCTCCTACCGGAGTAGAGGTGGCATGTGCGTTAATATATCCGATCCGGCGTATATCCACACCGGATGCACGGATCGCCATCTGAAGCGAACGGGCGGGGCCGTCTACATTCGGCACTGAAATATGATCGCCGTTGGATGAAAAACCGTATCCCAGCACTTCGGCCAGGATGGGAGCGCCCCGCTTTACGGCCGTTTCATAGTCTTCAATAATAACCGTGGCGGCGCCACCTCCCGGAACCAGTCCGTCGCGGTCGCGGTCAAAAGGACGCGAAGCCTTCGCCGGTTCATTTTCACGGACAGAAAAGGCGCTTATCCCGTCAAAACTGCCGATCGAAAAGGGATTCACTTCCTGCGCCCCGCCACAGATCACAATATCCTGCAACCCGTTCCGTATCAATAAAGCGCCCAGTCCGATGGCATGGGAACCGCTTGCACAGGCGGCCGAAACCGTCATATTCATCCCCTTCAATTTGAACAGGCAGGAAAGATTCATCGTCACGGTAGAATTCATCGACTGGAAGATCGCTCCCGACCCGATCAGCGTCGTATCTTTCTTTTCGCGCATCGTGTCGACGCTTTTCACGACGGCATCGGCGCTACTGTCATTTCCATAAAAAACGCCGACTTCATGCGAATCCAGATAATCCTGATCCAGTCCGGCATTCGCCAGCGCCTCGGCAGTCGCCACATACGCATACTTGGCCTGCTCCGGCATGAAAACACGCTGATTCCGGCTCAAAATACCTTTCAAATCGGGAAGATCCAGCGCGGCTGTCAATGCCGAACGAAACCCCATCTCCTTACGGGCAGGGTCAAAAACAATCCCCGACTTGCCGTTGTACAACGATTCCCGAACTTCCGCAATGTTTTTTCCCAAACAGGAATATATTCCCATTCCCGTTATAACAACTCTTTTATTCATTCTCTCATCTTTTTTTTTAATAGTTATGCATTTCATAATTCCGGTCGTCATAGAAAAGCAGCCCCCACAGCAGGGACAGCAGGCCGCGCCTGTCGTCGTCCGTCAGCGTGATGGGGAATGTCATCTTTGCGCCCATGCTGAGGGAATGAAACATCCCCCTGTCGCGCATGACCTGCAGCGACTGCCCGCTGTGCGTGACGGACATTTCGGTACGGGAGGCGATTCCCATGTTAAAGCCGTATTCAACCGTCAAGGCGAAGAAGGAAAGGAGATAAATATCCACGCCGGCGGAGGGTATGAAGGAGAGCCGCGGATTGACGGCGTCCTGCGTACCGGTGTAGCTGTTCTGTCCCGACCCCGACGAGCCGCCGAACGTGCGCCGTTGCGTACGCTCGCCCCAGTTCAGTTCGGTCGCAGCCGAAAGGTAGGGCTGAACGGGGAAGTCCGGGTCCAGGAAATAGCGTCTTGCCCCCGTGCGTGCGCCTTCCATCGAGCGGTGGCCATCCCCGTACCTCATGTCCGTCCGGAAATAGCCGCCCGTCAGGCTCCATTTGTCCCGGAGGTAATATTCTCCCATCAGGGCGAAGGCCGAACTGCCTTTGCCGATCGAGGCGCCGTTCGAGCGATGCGTCAGGACGGGCCTGTCGAGCAGGTCGCCGGTATAGCGCAACGCCCACCGCCGGTCGCTGTCCTGCCCGCGCAGTCCGCCGACCGTCGCAAGCGTCAGCAGGACGGTGAACACCCGGCGCGGCAGGCAAGCACCTCCCCGTCCCCGGTGTTCTTTATACCTTTCTTTTTCTTTCATATATTAGTCTACTATCATATTTAACCGTTCATAAATCGCCGTACGCAGCGCTCTCAATTCGCTGATCCGGTCCGTTCCATCCTTCCCGGTTCTGCCGGCGCGACGAAAACGTATATCCTGCAATGTCCGGACAGCATATTTCCGGTAATGCCAGGCAAAAAGACCCAGATACGGCAACAGCAATACATAAACAACGGCCACAGCAACATTCACATATACCCAGGCCAACACAAACGTGAGCGTGTACAGCGCCGGTATTGTTATCAATACGCTCATCCCGAAAAGGAAAGAGTTGTGAAACATCTTATCCTTCATGCGGCGCGTAATAAGTCCGGGCGCTTTGTAAATGATTATATTTGGCCACAAAGACAGCAACCACGCCGGCAACAGGGCGAACAGGGCGACAGCCGATACAACAATCATACCCCGGCCCGGGCTACGGTCAAACTGCTCATCCCGTATATGCAACCTTTTCAGTTCCTCCTCCAGCCGGAGCGCGTCGTCGCAGATCTGCCGGACAAACGCTTCATCCTTCGCTTTCGCATCCTTCAACGCCTCGAAAAAAGCGCGGTCGGAAAGCAGTTTATCCGGCAGAAAACCGGCCTTATAGCCATGCTTCGCTGCATACTTCCGTCCGTACGTGTCGCGCAGGAAATCAATCGCGCCGTAATTGTCAAGGTCTGTGATATTCAGCATCATCCCCGCAATCTGCTCCCTCACAATCGCATTTACCTGCCGCTGAGCCGTCCGGGGTTTGCTTTTATAAAGCTCGTAATAAGGCTTTATCGAAACAGGCGTACCGAACTTAATAAGCACCTCTTTTTGAATATCAAAATAATCGGAATAATGGTTACAGCTGGGAAGTATAAATATTTCCGTCCGGAAATCATCAATTTCCGCCGCCTCGAAAGCCATCTTCGTATATCCGAAAGAGAAATCCCCCAGCCAGCGCTTATCCTGATGCCCGCTTTCCGGATAGATCAGAATCGTCCGCCCGCTCACAAGTTCTTTCTCCGAAAGATAAAAACTCTCCTTATTTTTACCCAGCGACTCTTCGCCTTCAAAGTCCAGCCGGTAGACAGGCAGCAGGCCCATCTTCCGCAAAAGGAAGCTAATCACCGGATGCACGCCAAAAACGTCCGCACGCACCAGCACATTCAGTTTTCTGTCTCTGAAGGCAAAAAGAACGGCCAGCGGGTCGCTCAGGCAATTCTGATGATTCGAAACAATCAGGACAGGCGTGCCGTCCGGAGGTATATTCTCCGTACCGGCACGATAGACCTTCCTGTAAAAAAAACGGTCATGCACCCAGCGCAGATACGCCCGGAACGAACGGTATATCAATCCTTGCCTGCTTTTTCCCTCTTTCACCACTACTTAAATTTTTACCAAAATGACTGCAAAGGTATATATATTTAAAAAAAAAACTACTATTTCGGGACAAAATAAGGACTTCCACCCTGCGGATTTTGAAAAATAGACGAAACGGGACAGGGAATAGACGAAACAGGGTTTTACCTAATTTAAAGAAATGTCCATCAGATAATTATAGAGGGATCATATTCCCGAATCCACCTGCCGATAACCCCGCTGTTTACGTTTTTTTCATCATTAACGCACAACGAATTTGCGATATTGCACCATTTTTCATTACCTTTGCCCCAAAAATCCAGAATAATTATGTTTGAGAATTTAAGTGAAAGACTTGAACGATCGTTCAAACTGTTAAGGGGTGAAGGCAGAATTACCGAATTAAATGTTGCGGAGACGCTTAAAGACGTGCGTCGCGCTCTGCTGGACGCCGATGTTAATTACAAGGTAGCGAAAAACTTCACCGATACGGTCAGGGACAAGGCCATGGGACAAAACGTACTTTCGTCGGTAAAGCCCAGCCAGCTAATGGTCAAAATTGTACATGACGAACTGACCGCACTCATGGGAGGCGCTACCGCCGATATTAACCTGAAAGGCTCGCCGGTTGTCATACTGATGTCCGGGCTTCAGGGTTCCGGTAAAACGACGTTCTCCGGCAAGCTTGCCTATATGCTCAAAAGCAAAAAGAGTAAAAATCCGCTGTTAGTCGCCTGCGACGTATACCGCCCGGCAGCGATAGAACAGCTACGCATACTCGGCGGACAAACCGGAATATCCGTTTATTCCGAGGAAGGGAATAAAAATCCCGTCGAGATCGCCCGTCATGCCATCGACGAAGCGAGAAAATTAGGGAAAGACCTCGTGATCATTGATACCGCAGGACGCCTGGCCGTAGACGAACAAATGATGCAGGAGATCGCCGCAATCAAAAATGCCGTCAATCCGCACGAAATATTGTTTGTCGTCGATTCCATGACCGGACAGGACGCCGTCAACACGGCAAAAGAATTTAACGACCGTCTGGACTTCGACGGAGTCGTACTGACCAAACTTGACGGCGATACACGTGGCGGAGCGGCATTATCCATACGTACCGTTGTAGACAAACCGATCAAGTTTATCGGTACCGGAGAAAAAATGGACGCGCTGGATGTATTTCATCCCGAACGCATGGCCGACCGGATCCTGGGAATGGGTGATATCATCTCCCTGGTAGAACGCGCACAGGAACAGTACGACGAAGAAGAAGCCAAACGCATCCAGAAAAGATTGGCCAAAAACCAATTCGACTTCAACGACTTCATGGGACAAATCCGGCAAGTCAAAAAAATGGGGAACATAAAAGACCTTGCTTCCATGATACCGGGAGTCAGTAAAATGATGAAAAACATAGAGGTGGATGAAAATGCCTTCAAAGCCATTGAAGCAATCATACAGTCAATGACCCCCGGCGAACGCAGCAATCCGGCTATACTGAACGGTTCACGCCGCCAGCGCATTGCACAGGGAAGCGGCACAACCGCGCAGGAAGTCAACAAACTGTTAAAGCAGTTTGATGAGACGCGCAAAATGATGCGCATGGTCACCACCTCCTCCAAAGGAAATAATCGGATGCCTGTGTTCAGAAAATAAGTATTCATTTAAACCGTCACCAGTCATGGCAGAACTACCCTATAAAATCATAGACGGCAAAGCAGTAGCCGCAAAAATAAAAAAAGAAATAGCCGACGAAGTCGCCTGCCTGAAAAAAGAAGGCAGAAAAACCCCTCATCTCGCAGCGATACTCGTCGGGCACGACGGAGGAAGCGAAACGTATGTGGCCAGTAAAGTGCGCACCTGTGAAGAACTTGGATTCGAATCAAGCCTGATCAGATATGAAGACGATGTTACGGAAGAAGAACTCCTGATGAAGGTGGAAGAACTCAACAACGATGACGGCATCGACGGTTTTATCGTACAGTTACCGCTACCGTCCCGTATCTCCTCACAAAAAATAATTGAATCCATAGACTACCGTAAAGACGTCGACGGATTCCATCCCATCAACGTCGGGCGTCTCGCTCTCGGACTGCCCTGCTTCAAGTCGGCAACGCCTGCAGGAATAACCGAACTTTTAAAACATTACGAAATAGAGACAAAAGGCAAACATTGCGTCATACTGGGAAGAAGCAATATCGTCGGGAAACCGGCTGCCATGCTTATGATGCAAAAGTCATCTCCCGGAGACTGCACGGTTACCGTTTGTCACAGCCATTCCGAAAACCTGAAGGAAATGTGCCGCAAAGCCGATATCATCATCGCAGCATTAGGCGTCCCCGAATTTGTAAAGGCCGAAATGGTAAAAGACGGAGCCGTCGTCATCGACGTCGGCACAACACGATTACCAAGCAGTGTCACAAAAAGCGGATACAAGCTAACGGGCGATGTGGCATTCAACGAAGTAGCCCCAAAATGCAGTTATATCACACCGGTTCCCGGCGGTGTAGGCCCGATGACAATCGTATCCCTGATGCAAAATACCCTGCTTGCTGCAAAAAACGGGATTTATAAATAATTTTTTCACAACCTGTTTGTGGAATAAAAAAAATCGCTATCTTTGCAGCGCATTTTAAGAAACGGGTCACCGGTAAAAATTTCATGAACTATTTTTTTACGAACCTGATTTATATGGTGTTTGTAGCTCAGTTGGTTAGAGCATCGGATTGTGGTTCCGAGGGTCGTGGGTTCGAATCCCATCATACACCCCCCTTTTTTTAAACAAACAAAAGAAAGTCCTGCAAAATATGTTTTTGCAGGATTTTCTATCAGAGACCATCGATTACCATAAAAACAGAGGATACTCTATGAGTAAAGAAAAAAATATTACGAATACGGAAAAGGGAGATCTCTCGGATCAGTTTAGCCGGTTGTATGAAAAATACGCACCCAGAATGATTTTTGGCATTGCTAATTAAATATATATTCGTATCTTTGCAAAAAAATACACAAAATGAAATGTCCGAAATGTTCATGTAAACAAAGTGTTAAGTCAGGTAAAATCAAAGGGAAACAACGCTAT
>JAISCL010000316.1 GCA_031265585.1 Tannerella sp.
TTATGAAAGATTTTGCAGCTATTGACTTCGAGACAGCGAATGAGTATCCGGAAAGCGTATGCAGCGTTGGAGTGGTGGTGGTGCGTGACGGGACTATATCGGAGCGGATTTATTCGCTCATCAAGCCCGAACCGGGATGGTACGCTTACTGGAATACGTGTGTGCACGGCCTCACGGAAAAAGATACGCGGCAGGCGCCGGTCTTTGCCGACGTGTGGCGGGAGATTGAGCCACAGATCGAAGGCTTACCCCTGGTGGCTCACAACAGCTCCTTTGACGAGCGATGCCTGAAAGCCGCCTTCAAAACCTACGGGATGACATACCCGGATTATGTGTTCCATTGCACATGCAAAGCGGCAAGGGCCGCTTTCGGCAAGGAGATACTTCCTAACCACAAACTGCACACCGTTGCCGCCCATTGCGGATATGATCTGCGAAATCATCATCACGCGCTCGCCGACGCAGAAGCCTGCGCCGTGATCGCACTGCAGATTTTATGAAGCAGCCGGCTGATTTTCCGTTTTCATCCCGCCGTTTTCATGTGCATTTTAATTTTATTCATTACCTTTGGCGGCAAAAAACCGTTAAGCAATGAAAAGAAACAAAATAAACAATAATATGAAGAAGATATTTTCAGCAGCGTTTTATTTATGGTGGATGCTGGGCAATCAGGCTGCGGCCGCCGAACTGAAATCGATGGACGGCTTCCCCGCCGCCAATTTTGCATTAACCGTTAATGCATCCGAAAACGGCGATTTTTATGGATTGATTTTACAAAATACAGGAAAGCTGGGAGGCTGGCTGAATTCTCGCGGAGGCGTTTCCTTTCAGGTAGAAAAAGACGGCAGGCGGCATTCTTTCGCCGGTTTTAAGCAGAAAAACATCCGCCGTTCATTTCCCTTTGTGGAGAATACGTATCAGGGTTCTCCGCTGACAAAAGCCCGGATTGAGGTTCAAACATTTTGCCCGCTGAGCGTAAACGACGTCGCCCTGTCGTCCTTGCCTGTTTTGCTGCTTGAAATAAGCGCGCTGGCGGCGCATGACGAATCGTTCAACCTGCTGATCATGCCGGATTCGCTGTTGGGCAAGGACCTGCAAGCTTGCAAGTCTTCCGGATATTCCGGCGCCGGCAGCAAAATTTTCCAAATCACGGGAAATGCCGAAACACGCTGGGAAAACGGAACGTTGCGATTGCCTGTTGCATTGAAAGCCGGCGAAAAAAAGAAGCTGCATATCCTGTTGACATTCTACGATGCAGACTGGATCAGCGCAAAGCAATTCGGCGAAATCGGCGATATTACGCAATATGCATATACCATGCGGGACATGCTGAAAGAAAAGACGCGCCTGTTCAGCGACGCCATTCCCGTTACCGGCGATAAGGAACTGGACAGGTTCCTGCGCTGGTACATGATTCCCGGCATTTCCCTGACACGATGCACCAGGCAGGACGAGATCCTGACCATGGGCTATTGCGAGCTCAATCAAAGGGACAGTTACTGGACTACGTGGCTGCACCTGGTGCTGTTCAAGGACGCCGAACGCAAAATGATTGAAGAAAGCATCCACTATCAGCAGGCTTCCGGCAAAATTCCGACTACCATTTTACCGCTGATTGAACGAAATGACGATTTGGATATTAATGCGTTCTTTATTTTGCGTGCCGCACGGTATTTCAAGTATTATCACGACCTTTCCGCCCTGGCCGCCCACTGGCCTGCGCTGTGCAGGGCGATGGACTGGCTGCTTTCGAGGGATGCATCGGGCGACGGCCTGCCCGTGCAGGTCTCTTTCTGGGGCGACTGGAAAGACGTGCGCGGGATAGAGGGCCGCAAATATTCTCCCTTTTCAGGACTCGTCTATTTAGCCGCCCTGAAAGAAATGATATCGCTAAGCAATGAATGTCAGGATGACAGGAGCCGTGAAAAATATGAAGCCGCCTACCGGAAAGGCTATGATTTCATCAACCGCCCGGTAGAAGAAGGCGGCCTGTGGAACGGCAGCTACTATTGCCAGTTGTGGAACGGAGGGATCGTCAATGATAAGCTGCTGCAGGACCAGACAATCGGCATTCTTTTTGACGTAATCCCCCGCGACCGCGCCGAAAAAATAATAGAATCGCTAAACGCCAAAAGCATGACGCCTTACGGCATCGCCGAAACATGGCCTTCTTATCCTGCCGATTTCGGGTACAAGCCCGCAACCTATCACAACGGCGCGGTATGGCCCTGGCTGAGCTTTATGGATTGCTGGGCGCGCATTCGCGCAGGCCGCAGCAGGGAAGCTGTTGACCTGGTCAAGAAAGTGGCCGCTGCCGATCTGGTCAATTCCGGCGACTGGTCGCCCAACGAGCACATCAACAGTTTAACGGGAGAAAACCTGGGATTCCAGCTGCAGGGATGGAATGCCGGCCTTTTCGGGCTGGTCTATTTCGGGATTGTTCACAAGGATTGCATGAATATTCCCTGAGTTTCTTCGGCTGAAGTTTTTCCCCTGCACGGTGCAGTGTTAAAACTTCGGCTGCGGATTTAACATTTGCGCCGAAAGTGTTAATAATACATAAATATTTAATAGATTTCCTTCGCAATGCGACGGACGCTGTCGGTTGCCATGAACGTATAGAAATGGATGCTTGGCGCTCCATTCTTAATCAATTCCTTACATTGCATTATGCTCCATTCCGCGCCTGCTTCAACGGCCTGCGCATCCGTTTTGCACTTACGCAGCTCGGCGGCCAGAGGCTCGGGGATTTCGGAATGAAAAACTTTCGGCAAAACAGTCAGCTGGTTCATAAAGACGATCGGCTTGATGCCCGGAATAACCGGCACGGTAATCCCTTCATTTCTCAAGCGCTCCACAAAAGAAAAATATTTCGCATTCTCAAAAAACATTTGGGTAACCAGATAATCAGCTCCATTACGGACTTTTTCCCTCGCATAAAAAAGATCGGATTCCATGCTCGGCGCATCTTCGTGCTTCTCGGGATAACATGCCATTCCGTACGAGAAAGGCGTATCAATGCCTTCAAACGTGCTTCCGTCCAATGCAATCCCCTTGTTGAAATTGTTTACCTGCAACTGCAGTTCCGTTGCATAATCATGATATAATGAAGGATTCACTCCCTTTTCAAGATTCTTTGCATCGCCTCTTAAAATCAGCAAATCATGTATGCCGAGAAAATTCAGGTCAATAAGCGCATATTCCGTTTCTTCCTTCGTAAAGCCCTTGCAAATGACATGCGGAACGGCCGTTATGCCATACTTGTTTTGTATCGCCGATGCAATTGCAACGGAGCCGGGTCGCTTGCGGATATTAACACGGCTAACCGTACCGTCGGGATTCGTCCTTTCGATAAATTCGCCATGATGCGAAGTGATATTGATATATTGGGGGATAAACTCCTTCAGCTTATCAATAATATCATAAATCCGGCAGATGCTGTTGCCTTTCAGCGGCGGCAAAACCTCAAAGGAAAACGCCGTTTTTTTACTTTCCCTGATGTGGTCAATTACCTTCTTCATACATATAAAATCATGTGAAAAACTATATTCATGCCGCAAAGGTAACAAAATAATAAAAATAAACTGTAATTTTGCCGTGTCAAACATAATTAAAATAAGATATGATGGAAAATATAAACTGGTCGGAATTGCCCTTCGGCTACTTGAAAACCGATTATAACGTGAGATGTTATTACAGAAGCGGGAAATGGGGAGAACTGGAAGTTTCTTCCTCGGAATTGATTAATGTCCATATTGCTGCAACATGCCTGCACTACGGGCAGGAAGCGTTCGAAGGATTAAAGGCCTTTCGCGGGAAAGACGGAAAGGCAAGGATTTTCAGGATGGACGAAAACGCAAAACGCCTGCAATTATCAAGCCGTAAAATCATGATGGCCGAATTTCCTGTTGAGAAATTTGAAGAAGCCGTCCGGAAAGTCGTCAAGCTGAATGAACGTTTTATTCCGCCTTACGAAAGCGGCTCGTCGCTGTATATAAGGCCGCTGTTGATTGGCACAGGAGCTCAGGTCGGCGTTAAGCCGTCCGGCGAATATTTGTTCCTTGTATTCGTATCGCCTGTCGGGCCTTATTTCAAGACAGGATTCAAGCCATGCAAAGTATGCGTCATGAGAGGTTTTGACCGCGCTGCTCCACAGGGAACAGGCAATGTAAAAGTTGGCGGCAACTATGCTGCAAGCCTCTATGCCGGACAGAAAGCCGTACAGCAGGGTTATGCAGCCGTACTGTACCTCGACCCCAAAGAAAAGAAATTTATTGACGAGTGCGGGCCGGCTAATTTCTTCGGCATCAAGGGAGATAAATACATAACGCCGGCTTCCGGCTCCATTCTGCCTTCCATCACAAACAAAAGCCTTATTCAATTAGCCGAAAACGAAGGATTCACCATAGAGCACCGTCCTGTTCTCCTCGAAGAAACAGCTACTTTCGACGAGGCTGCCGAATGTGGTACGGCTGCCGTTATTACACCGATTTCGCAAATAGACGACCTTGACGAAAACAGGCAATACGTAATATCAAAAGACGGAAATGCAGGTTCCGTATGCGAAAAGCTGTACAACAAGCTGCGTGCTATTCAATATGGCGACGAACCGGACGAGCTGGGCTGGATTACGGTTTTGTGATTGCAACATTTTCCTCAAATTTAAATAAAATGAAAAAAATAATAACATTCATATTTGCATGCAGCTTGATGCCGGCATTTTCGGGCTGTACGATAAACGTAACGTCCGAAAACGGAAGATTGAGTTTTAAAACGGGTAAAGCAATTGTCGGCAACGGCGTTATAAAAGAAAAAGAAATCGGAAAACTTGATTTCACGAATATTGATTCAAGAGGTTCTGTTGATATAACAATCAGCAGTTCACATGACACGCCCATAAAAGTCCTGGGAGACGAGAATCTGATTGATTATGTAGAAGTGCGCGTTATAAACGGAACTTTAACGGTTCGGATCAAAGAGGGCCTTAATTATATGACAAAACATGGCTTGAAAGTAATCGCGCCCAATAACGGAAAGATAAAAAACATCTCCTTATCAGGCGCGTCGGACTTGATTGCCGAATGTGCATTGACGGGCGGGGAAATTGCTATTACATGCAGGGGAAGTTCTGACTTCAATGGAGATCTGAGCGCTGCAAAATGCAAATTGAACATGAGCGGCAGCTCCGACTTTATTGGCAGCATCAAAGCCACGTCGGTCAGCATCAACTGTTCAGGCAGTTCGGATTGCAAAATAACAGGCTATGCCGACGATTGCAAGATATCAATGTCGGGCAGCAGCGACTTCAAGGGATATGGCTTTACAGCGATGAGAGCCGATTGCAACGCTAGCGGATCGTCGGATATACGAATCACATGCAATGAAGAAATCAAAGTCAATGCAGGCGGATCGTCGGATGTTTATTACAGAGGGAATGCCAAAGTCACGGGCAGACGACTGTCAGGATCTTCCGATTTATACAATAAATAATAGAGGAGTTTTAATTCTTTTTTTCTTCGCAGCAAAATAGAAAGCATTATTAAATAAAATAAAAATGACGAAGTTTCTTTCGATTATTTTCGTAACAGCAGTGTATGTGCAGTGCAGTCATCCGGTCAGTCATCCGGCTGCGGAAGCCAATGAAAACAAAAAGGCCGGCGAACACATTTCCGTCACTCATGATCAGGCGGAAGAATTAACCGTCAAATTAAGCGACCTGACAGACAGTATTGAATATGTACCTTTGGAGACAACTGAAAACAGCCTGATCAAATATGTTGACCGATTGACGGTAATGAAACAGCATATTCTTGTCAATGACGGTTGCAGTTATCTGCTGTTTTCACGTCAGGGGAAATTTATCTGCCGTGTCGGAAGCAGGGGGAACGGTCCTGGCGAATTTATCTGCGGCAACTGCTATGATATTGATGAAGAAAACGAGCGGATCTACGTGTGGGGCATATACGAAAAGCGTTTGTATGTATACGATTTCTCCGGCAAATTCCTGGAAAATATTTACCTTAAAAATATTTCGGGAATAAATACATTCTTTTTTTTAGACCGGCAGCATATTCTTGCCGTCAAGGACAGACCCATGTTTGGCACAGATACCCTTTGCCTGGCAAATCCGGCTACCGGCGACGTCCGGAAATATCCGGGCAGCATTCAAAGCATTGACCGCCGCAATCAATGCGCATATACCCGGAGCGCCGCCTCCGACGGCAAAAGCGACTCTATATTTCGCGTGACAAAAGACAGTCGATCATTGCAGCATGTCATTTCCCAGGAGAAACCGGAAGGAAAAGATTTTTTTATGGCCCAGTTGCCGCTCAAAGCCGGCAACCGGTACTGCATATTGGGAAATTGCCGGCAGGAACCGTATAAATATGATGCGGAATGGAACCATACGACAAAAAGCGGTCGGACAGTACATTATACGCAAACAAAAGCTTGTCCGAAGCAACCTTCCGTTTATGACGTGCCGGAGGGAAAATTTTGCATACTGGAGCGCGATGGTGATATACAGGGCATCCCGAATGATATCGACGGCGGACTTCCGTTTATTCCACGCAGTGATTATCTCGGCGGTGTATTTCCCGAAATAAGCGCCGAAAATCAAATGGTAACCTTTTACAGTCCGGAGGAACTGACTGAATACTGGCAAAAGAAAAAGCTGCTGAACCCTGAAGTGAAAGATAAACCGGTTCGGCAGAGATTTGAAACGATGGTCAGCCGCTTGAAGGATGACGACAATATTGTTGTAATGATCATAAAGCTAAAAGATTCAGCGGAATGAGATCGGACATTATTTTTAAAATAAAGGGAGGAGGCCATTATCTTCCGAATTCTTTTAAACTCGCATCAGCAAACAAGCTGCTTTACAGTCGGCAATGTAAGTACCAAGCCTGTCAGGTCAAAAAATCATCCCGATTATGTTTATCCTTCCATTTCGGAATCGTATTTCCTCATGGAAGGGAAAGGGCTGGGGCATCCGCTGCTCCATCGCGATGCTTGCGTACGCAATGATATACACATTCC
>JAISCL010000336.1 GCA_031265585.1 Tannerella sp.
TGGTAAGCATAATTGGAAATTTTAGTTTATCTTATTGATTTTCACCTGTAATGATAGCAATAGATTTTCAATTATGCAACTTTTTTTTGAACTTTTCTTATCCAAAACTCAGGTTAATAATTTCTAATTTATAGACAGTATGCCTATCACGAAGTGCGCGACGTCATTATCCGCACGCCCGGCGAGCTGTACGTCACCAAGACCACCGAATGTGCCGATACGAAAGACCGGATCATTTTTCACACCGCCGTCGGCAACAACACCGGCTCCCCCGTCAACGACATTGTCGTGAACGACACCCTGCCCTCCGGCTTTATCCTTGAGGGCGGCGAGCCTGCCGTCACTTCTGGGACAGGAACAGGCTCCCCTGACCGGCTTTACCACCACCGACACCCTGTTCGACGGACGCATAGCCTGCAAGTACACGGTCAGCGTCAACGAGAACACCCCGCTTTTCGTCACCTTCAGCGGACATTTCGACACCATGCCTGCGGACGGGCTATACGTCAGCAGCGTCGAAATCACGCCCCCGACCGACTTTATCGAAACGAATACGGACCGCATGGCTCGACCGGCGAACGGGACTATTACGCCAATTACCTGTACAGTGGTCGCGAAGCCGTCGAAGTCCCGGCCTCCGCATCCGAAGATAAAATATGGTCATTTGAAGATGAGCTGTACGTCCGGACATCAAAACCCGGCGCTATTATCGGCATGTTGCACCGGCAGCAGACGGTTGTCGCCGCCGGCGAAACGCGCATAAAGCTACCGCCCGGGATCTACATCGTAACCCTAAACAACGGCGCCGGCCAAAAGGTCATGATTGAATAATAGACTATCATCTGAATTGGTATTTAAATGCTGTGAGCGTGTGAGCATGTCGTGAGCCACGCCCGCCCGCAATTTTTTATTTTTTGTTACCGATATGGCATCCCTATGGGATTCTTGACCGGTATGATTGTTTTTTCGTGCCGTCAGGTACGATCAGTTCATACGGGATCTTCGCTTTATCCAGTAGCCGGGCGGCGTTTGTCTTCTGTATTTTCATTCCTGCTCATTTCCCGTCTTTATCTCATTCGAAGCAGCTTTCTGCTGTACAACACGGGAATGTGGAGGCACACTGCCGGTTACCCATACATTACCGCCTATGACGGAATCATGCCCGATCGTAATCCGTCCCAGTACGGTGGCATTGGAGTAAATAACCACATGATCCTCAATAATCGGATGACGGGGTATATTCATCGGATTGCCACATTCATCCAGAACAAAATTCTTAGCGCCGAGTGTTACGCCTTTATAAAGATTTACATGATTTCCAATGATGACGGTTTCCCCGATCACAACGCCCGTCCCGTGGTCTATGCTGAAATATTCGCCGATCTCCGCCCCCGGATGGATATCAATACCGGTTACGGAATGGGCCAGTTCCGTAATAATACGCGGCAATACGGGAATACCCAGCAGCAGCAGTTCGTGAGCCACCCGGTAATGAATCATCGCCTGGATACTCGGATAACAGATAATGACTTCTCCCGTACTTTTAGCCGCCGGATCATTTTCAAACATCGCCTGTACATCGGTGCAAAGCAAGCGCTTGATTTCCGGTATTTTTTCGAGGAAAGCCAGGGCCAGGTCTTCCGCATCGCCGGCATCAATCACATCCGAAGCCTGGCCGGAAAAAAAATGCAGACCGTTACGAATCTGCTCCGCCAGCAGGGTATTGAGTTTTTCCATCTGTGCAGCGAGATACTGCTGCGTAGTCGTCCCGGCGCTTGGTTCACTGAAAAAACCCGGAAAAAAAATATCCTTCAGGATGGAAATAATCTCTTTCAGCCGGGTCATGTTCGGCAGGGACTGTCCCTCTTTCCGTGGGATATGCTTATATTCAATCTGGTCACCACCGGTCAGTGCATCTATATTTTTCCGGATAATATCTGCTAACAAAGCCATTTTTTTAATCTTATTTTAGTTTCCGGCAAAGGTACGCAAATTTTACGTATCCCACCCACTCTCCACCGGGATAAATCCCGGCGTTATTCACAGGCTGCGCCTGCGGCGTGATGCGACAATTGAAATGCGTCCTTTAAGGCAATGTGTGTGTTTACGAGATAAGTCCCCAGTTGATTCTGCGGCGGAAGAGGGCGGCGAGGCGTGTCTGCAGGAGTTTGTTTTCGGGTTTTTCGAGGTCGGGATCAGCGTCCAGGACGGCCTGGGCAATGTTTCGCGCTTCCTGCAGGAGTTGTCCGTCGGTAGCAAGGTTGGCTATTTTCAGAAAAATTCCCTCGCCGCTTTGCAGGGTTCCTTCCAGGTCGCCTGCGCCGCGCAGTTCAAGGTCTTCTTCGGCTATCTTGAATCCGTTATTACTGTTGACCATGATCTCAAGGCGCTTTCGTGTTTCATGACTCAGTTTATAGGAAGATATCAGGATGCAGTAAGACTGTTCGGCGCCACGGCCTACACGTCCACGCAGCTGGTGCAACTGTGAAAGGCCGAAACGTTCGGCGCTCTCAATGACCATTACCGAGGCGTTCGGTACATTTACGCCTACTTCAATTACCGTAGTGGCCACCAGGATCTGCGCTTTACCGGAGGCGAAGCGCTGCATCCCGGCTTCTTTTTCCTTTGCTTTCATCCTGCCGTGCACCATGCATACTTCATATTCCGGGAAGACTTGCCTGAAAGTGTCGAAGCCTTCTTCCAGGTTTTTGTAATCCAGTTTTTCACTTTCCTTAATCAGCGGGTATACGACATATACCTGGCGCCCTTTCCGGATTTCGGAACGCAGGAACTCGAACACTTCAGCACGTTTGGCATCGAAACGGTGAAGGGTTTGGATCGGCTTGCGTCCGGGCGGCAGTTCGTCGATAACCGACACATCCAGGTCACCGTAAAGGGTCATTGCAAGCGTGCGCGGAATAGGTGTCGCCGTCATGACCAGGACATGGGGCAGCGTTTTGTTCTTCACCCACAGTCTTGACCGCTGTTCTACCCCGAAACGGTGCTGCTCGTCAATAACGGCCAGCCCCAGGGATTTAAAAACTACGGTATTTTCAATCAGGGCATGCGTGCCGACAAGGATGTCTATTTCACCGCAGGCAAGAGCCGGAAGCAGGACCTTCCGTTTCTTCTTCGTGGCAGAACCTGTCAGTAATTCTACACGGACATTCATATCCCGGAGAAATTCCTTCACGGTGGCGAGATGCTGGTTTGCCAGGATCTCCGTCGGCGCCATCATGCAGGCCTGGCAGCCGTTATCAATTGCCAGGAGCATTGCCATCAGCGCGACCAGCGTTTTGCCGCTGCCCACATCCCCCTGCAAAAGCCGGTTCATCTGCCGTCCGCTGCGCATATCTTTCCGTATCTCACGCATCACGCGTTTCTGGGCTTCTGTCAGTTCAAAAGGCAGGCAGTCTTTATAGAATGTATTAAAAACAGTCCCTACGACGGGGAAAACGATCCCTTTCAATTTACTGCGACGCAGCGCCGCCGTGCGAAGGATGTTCAGCTGTATATAAAACAGCTCGTCAAACTTTAGCCGCTCCTGTGCCTGACGCAGTTTTTCGGCCGATTCGGGAAAGTGAATGTTTTTCATCGCTTCCGAAACGGATATCATGTTCCGCCGGGAAATAATCTCCGGCGGAAGCGTTTCGGGAATATGCCAGTCCAGGTTCGTCAGTAAAGTGTATTGCAGGTTCTGTATGACACGTGAATTCAGGAACGCGTTTTTCATCTTTTCGGTCGTGTTGTAGAAAGGCACCAGTCCGTTTGCTACCTGCGGCGCATTCGCTACCGGATCAATATCAGGGTGTACGATATTCCAGGAACGGGCAAACTCAGACGGTTTACCGAATACGATATATTCCTGTCCGGTTTTATATTTCTCGGTAATGAATTTCCTCCCCTGAAACCATACCAGGTCAATCGTTCCCGTACCGTCGGTGAATTTCCCGATAAGACGCTTCGCCCTTCCCTCTCCTGCGGTATCAAAGAAAACAATACGCCCCCTGAGCTGTATCTCAGGCATACTGCCGCTTATTTCACTTACCGTATAAAACCGGCTCCGATCTACGTACCTGTACGGGAAATAATACAGTAAGTCCTCGAAAGAAGCGATATTGGCTTCTTTCCGGAGAATTTCCGCTTTTTTAGGGCCAATCCCCGTCAGGTACATGATGGAACGGTCGTCTATATTCATAAGCGGTAACGATTCCCTAAATATAATTCCGCATATTGCAGGTCTACGGGTGTTGTAATCTTTATATTTTCGCGGTTGCCGTCAACCAGGCGGATCACATGGCCTGCCGCCTCTACGACGGAGGCGTCGTCCGTAAAACGTTCATCATACGGCTGCCTGTAGGCTTCCCGCAGCAGATCCGCACGAAAAACCTGCGGCGTCTGTACAATGCAAAGCCGGTTACGGTCAAACGGACGGCTGCCGTCTTCGCTTATTTCGCGGATGGATTCGATCACCGGAATGACCGGCAAAGCAGCGCCAAAAGCTTCGGCTACGGTAAAGCAGGAAGAAATAACGTCCTGCGCGACAAAGGGACGAACCCCGTCATGTACCGCGATCAGGCCTCCTTCCTCCGTTTCATTCAAACCGTTCCTTACCGAATGAAAACGGGCGCCGCCTCCGTAGACAATACGGTGGGGAACGGTACAGTGAAGTTCTTTGCAAAGCATTTTCCAGTAAGTATCCTGCTCCTCCGGTATGACCAGGACTACATCCGTCCCGGGATCCCAGCTGTAAAAAACATCCAGCGTATGCATGAGCACAGGCCTTCCCTGCAACGGGATAAACTGTTTCGGCAATTCTCCTCCCATACGCAGTCCTTTTCCCCCGGCAACGATTATAACCGTACGCTTCATATCATTTCTTACAAGGCTTACGATTCCAGTTCCTCAAGGATTTTTTTTACATCTTCGTCCGCTTTGAAAAGTTTTTCCTTACAAAGTTTGATAAGACGGGTCGCCTCTTTTACCTTTCCGGAAAGCACATCCACGTCAAGCTCTCCGTTTTCAATATCCTCAACAATGACCCGCAATTTTTCTACTGCTTCATTATACGTTTCTTTCTTTTCCATACCTGTATTTATATAATTTTCCCTTTCTTTTCTCCATCGGCAAATTTCACACTTATTTCATCACCGGCAGACAAATCCGCCGCACGTTTTACAATCTTCCCGTCTTTCACTGTCAGCGTATATCCACGTTTCAGGATATATTCGGGAGACGCCATTTTTATATACTGCTCATCCAGCTCCATTTTCCGTCGATGACTGGAAATAACGGACTCACACGCGCTCCGGAGATGTAACCGGATACCCTTCACGGAAGTTTCGTATTTTGAAAGCGCCGTATGAACCGCACGCCGGATACGCGGAGAAATGGCATCCAGGTTTTCCGCACGGTGACGTATCCATTGCGGTAACGTCGATAAATGTGCGGTCATTGCATGCAGGCGGTTACGGTGTCTTTCAATATGGCCGGTTACCATCACCGGGAATCTCGTTACAAGCATTTGCAAAACCGCCTTCTCACGTATGATGCGTTCCGTCACTTCAGCATGGATCCTGCTTTCCAGTTCCTGCAGGCATCCCGCTTCCCGGCTCATACATTCAATCAGGAAGGACGCGACGGCTGTCGGTGTTTTCATTCGTGTATGGGCAACCATGTCAACAATGGTATCGTCGCGTTCATGGCCGATGCCGGTAATCACCGGCAAAGGAAACTGCGCGCAGTTAGCGGCTAAAGGATACGAGTCAAAACTGCTGAGTTCGGAAGCGGAGCCTCCTCCGCGAATAATAACGACCACATCAAAAAGATCCGCATACGGGAAAAGCCTGTCCAGTGCATCAATAACGCTCTGCTCCGTCTTTTCTCCCTGCATAATGGCCGGAAAAAGTTTCACATAGAAAGGAAAAGCCTCCTTACCGGAAAGGAGCTGGTTCGTAAAATCTTCGTAGCCGGCAGCCGTCGGGGAGGTGATCACCGCGATACGCTGCGGCAGCAAAGGAAACGGCAACTCCTTATTCAGCCCGAAAATACCTTCTTCCTGCAAGCGGCGGATAATATCCTTCCGCTTTTTTGCCAAATCCCCCAACGTATAGGAAGGGTCTATATCATGTACATGCAGGCTGTATCCATAGAGTTCATGAAACTTGACCGAAACGTTCACCAGCACTTTCAGTCCGGATTTGAATGCCTGTCCCGTTTCCTGTTCAAAATAAGGTTTAAGCGCCTGGAATGTCCGCGCCCATACCGTTCCGCGGGATTTTGCAGCGATTTGTCCGGAAGATTCGTCTCTGTCAATAAATTCGAGGTAGCAGTGGCCGGATGAGGTATTTACACGCACATCGCTTGTTTCGGCACGCACCCAGTACGTTCCGGGCAGTGCGTTGCTGATGGCTTCGCTGACAAGCGTATTCAGCTCCAAAAGCGACACCGGGTCATGAGCATCCGTTTTATAAATTCCGTAAGGCATCACTGTTCGCTTTATTATATGCATCAAACATATCGGGGATGCCGTATCCCATTTGCGCATCCGGTTGCCGATGCTGACCGGAGGATTCTTTTATAAGTTCAATCAGTCCGGTATTTTTCAGAAGCGGAAAGGCCTGCCATAAACAGGCGGCGAAACCGGCTACGGTCGGGGCGGAAAACGAAGTCCCGCTCGTATACTGAACCTGACCGGCGGATCCGGTTACACACACGTGCGTACCCAGCGCCACCACATCCGGCTTGATACGGTAATCCGCCGTCATGCCGACAGAGCTGAATGAACTTTTTTCCTTATCGGAAGTGACGCTGCCAACCGTCAGGATATCGGGGACATCTGCCGGAAAGGTGATCTTTTCCCATTCACTGTTACCTTCATTCCCGGCGCTGCTGACAACCAGCATTCCCTTTTTTGCCGCCAGATCCGCAACACGGCTGATAAACGCAGTCTGTCCGTTCAAATCCATCCGGGTATAATAATCGGCCAGACTGTCGAAACGGAAATAACCCAAAGAAGAGGATATGATATCAATCCCCACACTGTCCGCATATTCCACGGCCGCAGCCCAGAAATCTTCTTCCAGCGGATATTCGCCCCGTGTATCTTCGCTTTTAATCAGTAAAAAAGCAGCATCCGGAGCCGAACCGATCATAATGCCCGGCAGATTTGCCGCCATACACGACAATACTTTCGTCCCGTGATCATCTTCACAGAAAATGCTGCGACCGGGAAAAGTTACATTATGAGCGCCCAGCAGATTCATGGAAGAAAAGGCATCCATCCGGTCCACATGCATGAATCCGGCATCTATCACCGCAATCCGCAGCCCTTTGCCGCGATAGCCGGCCGTATGCAAACGCAAACCGTTCAGCATCTCCAGCTGATTTTCAGCATAACCGTATGGATTTTCAAGCGGTTCATCCATTGATGTAAAAACAGCGGTATCGTTTTCGGAACAGGGTAGAACATCCTGCCGGCCGGCTCCATTCCATACACATTTCAATGAATCGACAAACGGGATCGCCTTTAAGCGCTCCACAACCGTGCTGTCCCGGCTTTCAACGACAACCGTTTTCATCCATTTACTCTGTACGACAGGAGAAACTCCGACTGCCACCAATTCATCAATATAACCCCGGGAAACCGGAAAATCGGTGTCATCAACAAATACTTCCCGTAACATCCGCCTCTCGACGGATTCGGGAGACAGAAAGGCTTCCGGCGAAGAAATCCTGAAAGGCGTTTCACCCTTATCTTTCAGGTAAACACGAAAACAGTAACTGTTATCTGCGGATGATATAAAAGCGGCCATCGGCAAAATACACAGGAGCGCCGCGCCGATTCGCCGATAGACGGACCGGCAGGTTTTACGGTTTATGACGGCTAAAATCATGCTCAGATAGGGACTTCACGTTTAAGGCTTGTACGCAGCGAGATGAGTGTTTCCGTTTCGGTAACGCCCGGTATTTCCTGGATCTTCCCGTTCACAAGCTCCATCAGATTCTCGTTATCCCGGGCATATAACTTGATCAGCATCGTGTACGGACCCGTTGTAAAATGTATTTCGACAACTTCCGGTATTTTTTCAAGTTTTGGCACTACGTCCTTATACATTGATCCGCGTTCAAGCGTTATACCGATATATGTGCATGTGTTATAACCCAGAATCTTCGGATTAATATGATAACCGGACCCGACAATCACCCCGGATTCGATGAGTCTCTGTACACGTTGATGAATAGCCGCCCTTGATACACCACAGGCTTCTGCTACTTCCTTAAAAGGAATCCTTGCATTTTTTGAAATAATCTCCAGAATCTGACGATCTAATTTGTCGATTTTTTCCGTTTCGGACTTTTCCATTTCAGTAATTTTCTTATAATAATAGGGCTCAAAGATAAAGTTTTTTTCATTTAACGGCAAAAAAACGGGAATAAGGTTCATTCTTTTTTTGGGTATTGTTAATTCAATATAGTTTATTACCTTTGCGCCCAAAAAAATATATGAAATGTCCGAAATGTGGCAATGAAAATTACTGCAAAGATGGAGTGATAAAAGGTGTTCAAAGATAT
>JAISCL010000056.1 GCA_031265585.1 Tannerella sp.
AATAAAACCGAAACCGGCGAGGCTATTGAAACCATCTTCGTTTCGAGCATAAATCATCAAAAAAAAGCCAATTTCTCCGAATTATTCGACAGTGTCAAGTTTATTCCGCTGGAAACAACTGACGAAGTTTTGATAAGTGAAATAACCAAAATTCATTCTGTTGAGAACCGTTTTTTTATATTTGACAGAAGAAACCAGGCTGTTTTTGCCTTTGATGAAGAAGGACATTGCATCTGGAAAATCCGTACCAGAGGTCGCGGCCCCAAAGAATACACCCAACTGATGGGATTTGACATTGATGAAGACAGCCGCAAAATATACCTGTTCAGCCGGCTAGAAAAAATCCTGGTGTACGACTTTGATGCAAACTTCCTTGAGGAATACAAAGTTCGCTTTGACGGCACCAGTATCGGAGTGATGAATGACCGGATGTATCTTTACGCATACAACCGCACCAACCGGAATAACAGGGAAAACTTGAAGAACAACTTGTTGATTATTAACAAAGGTAAAATACAGCAGGCGCATCTTCCCTTCGAAAAAGAATTGGGGGCCATATTCTTCAATTCGCCCAATGCATTTTACCGGTATAATGACGAGATGAGGCTGTATATGCCGTTTTCGACTAAAATATATTCGCACAAGGGAGAAAATCTCACGGTTCGTTATTTTTTCGATTTCGGACGCAATAATATCCCGAAAGCCTTTCTTGAAGAAGATAATTTCCAAGACCTTCTGGAGGATACAAATTATGCCTACGGGCTGAATACCTACTGGGAAAACCGGAATTATTGCTCGTTCAGGATTAGAGTTGAAAAGGGATCGACCCGGATTTTGTTTGACAAGCGGACGAAAGAGATAAAATACGGCCTTTATGACGATCTGGCATATTGCTTCCCAAATATTCAACAGGCAACCGACGATCAGGCAACAGGTTTTCGCGATGCAATGGATTTGTTATATGAAGCCGAACATTCCAATGCCCGAAAAGAAAAAAGTCTTTTAAAGGAAGTTGTGAAAAACATTTCGGAAGACAGCAATCCTGTCGTTTTCATTTACTATTTTAAAAAAAGTGATGGGGAATAATGAGGAATAAGAGTGCAAGCTCTCATGGCAGATTGAATCTGCATCATGCAGCTAACAATTATGGCCGGAAGACAATAATCCGATATTGATTTTATATAAATTCAAATAAAATGCCAATCCATAAAAGTTGTATTATGATAACATGAAAATTAATATACAAAAGTTATGAAAATATTAAAAGACATTTTACTGTTTTTTTCCATAACAGTTTTATTGTTTATCTGCTTCTATTTTCCAAACAAAATTGTAAAGTTGAACCGGATAAATGAAAGTTTATCGAAAACAGCAGGCAACTTGCAAATTAAAGAGGAGTTTTACCATCTTAATCTTGAATTGGGAAATGAAATGAACGGGTTGCGAGCTCCGGAAGCGTCTTGTTTTAAACACAGGAAAGATTCAACGCTTCTTTCCAAACTTGTAAAAACAAAACCCGTTTTAGTATTAAGATACTCAAGTACTAACTGCAATACTTGTTATGAGAAGGCTTTGAACGATATGACAGACGTTTTTGGAGAAACCGTTCAATCTACGATCGTTCTTTGTTCCTATTTGGTAGAGCGGGATTTTTTGATTTTCAAAAGGGTAAATCAGATAAAATACCCGATATACAGGATTGAATCCGATGCTTTCGATTGGACTGTGGAAAGTTATAATATTCCCTATTACTTTGTCTTGCATCCTGACATGAAAATATCGAACGTCTATATCCCGAACAAATCATTTCCGGAGATGAACGGGGCATATCTTGAAAGCATAAAGCGTTTATTTAACTGACATACTTCAAGACCTTGAAAATCCATGAACATAAATCTGTTAAGCATACTTATCCCGGTCTATAACGAGAGCGAGTGCCTGCCGTTGCTTTATGAAAGACTGTGTGAAGTAACGGCGTCACTGCCCTGCAAAGCGGAAATACTTTTTGTGAACGATGGGAGCGTTGACGATACGCTTGAACGCATCAAGGTCATGCAACAAAACGACCACCGTATTGTTTGCGTCGATCTGTCACGCAACTATGGCAAGGAAACAGCCGTAAGCGCAGGCATTGACCATATTCGCGGCGATGCGCTGGTGATACTCGACGCCGATTTACAGGATCCTCCCGAACTTATTTTCCAAATGCTGGCCGGTATCGAAGAGGGTTACGACGATGTGTATGCCCGGCGCACGGCCCGGCGCCACGAACACTGGCTGAAACGGTGGACGTCGCGTCAATACTACCGTTTGCTGCGGGCGGTTTCAAATGTCGAAGTACAGGAAAACACCGGTGATTTTCGCATGTTCAGCGCAAAAGCCATCGAAGCGCTCCGCCGGATCAAGGAAAGCGAACGCAACATGAAAGGGCTGTTTTCCTATATCGGGTTCCGCAAGAAGTGCATTCCATACGAACAGCCGCCCCGTGCGGCAGGCCATACCAAATGGAGTTATCTCAAGTTGTTTGATCTGGCGATCAAAGGGTGGACGTCCTTTTCCGTACTCCCCTTGCGTATTATCTCGTTCACCGGTATTGCAGTATCAATAGCCGCCCTGTCCTATTTATTGATCGTGCTCCTTAAAGCGCTGTTTTTCGGCGACCCGGTGGGCGGTTATCCTTCGATGATGTGCGTCATCCTGTTTCTGGGCGGCTTTGTGTTGCTGGCGCTGGGCATCATCGGCGAATACCTTGGCATTATTTACCAGGAAACAAAGAAGCGTCCCTATTATTTTGTGAATAAAATATGGAGAATGGACCCTTGAATTTTACAAAAAAGAAAATAAAGGATCTTGTCATAAAAACATTGCTGTGGACGGTTCTGCTGGTATTGACCGTGCAAACGGTACAGCGGTGGGTAGCCGACGTATGCCTGATTCCGAGCAACAGCATGGAGAATACAATATTGGCAGGCGACCGTATCCTTGTCTGCAAATCCGGCAGCAACGCCATCCGCCGTAACGATGTAATGATCTTCAACCATCCCGACGGCAGTGGCGTCCAGCTGATAAAGCGGTGTATCGGGCTTCCGGGCGATACCGTAACGCTTCATGACGGTGTGGTGTATATCAATGGTCGGACGGTTGCCGTGCCTCCCACCGTAAAAATGTCACCGGAAGACTATCCGGTGGATTTCCCGCTGCAAAGCCTCGGATGGACAATCAACAACTATGGCCCCGTGGTTACGCCGGCGAAAGGATTATCCGTGCCGCTGGATTCGGTGAATACAAACCTGTACCGGCATATTATCGGACGGGAAACGGAAGGGCAAATGCCGGCCGAATGTCATACGTTCCGGACGGATTGCTACTTTGTACTGGGAGATAACCGCAACCATTCCATTGACAGCCGGTACTGGGGATTTGTTCCCGGATATGCAATCATCGGGAAAGCAACATTCGTCTATTTTTCAAGGGATCCCAATCAAAAAACAATCCGATGGAACAGGATTGGAAAAGTTCTGTCATGAAGATTGTGGGCGGACTGTAGAATCCGGGATTCTGAGGTGTTTTTTGCTTTTTGCCTCAGCATCCGGGGCGATTGGACATTTTTTATTTTTTTTGTCTCGGAATCCGGGATTCTGAGGCATTTTTCTTTTTTTTCGCCTCAGCATCCGGGGCGATTAGACATTTTTTATTTTTTTTGCCTCAGAATCCGGGGCGCTGAGGCATTTTCCATTTTTTTTGCCTCGGCGACATCTGTTTCCCGGTTTAACTATACGGTCGGCAAGGCGGGATTTGAAATGCCGGTGACTGTCCTGCTTTCCGGGTATGAAAATGAGGGCTATTCAAGTCATTATACAGAGGCATTAAAAAAAAATCATGCAGAATGTTGCATTTTAATTTTTTATCTGTATCTTCGCACTCGTTAACATGCGGTTAATTTTATCTCTGAATATGTTTTAAAGAAATGCGGGATTTATGTCGAATTTAGAATGATAATCAATGTTTTAAGGGTATAAATACCGGTGGTTTTTCAAGCTGCTTTGGGGATTATTTTTATGACTTTAAATGTTTTATATCACTTTTAATGAATTGTTGTTAACGCTTTGTCGTTAGGATGTATTTGTTAACAGTAAAAATAATTTACGTTGAAATTTATATGAACCTTGTAGAAAGAAAATATTTGTCCCGTTTTGAGTTAATTAACACGTTTGTGTTGGTTAATTCCGGTTTATTTAGTAGAGAGAGAGAGAGAGAGAGAGAGAGAGAGACGCGCAGGCGTATATATTATGTTTAACAGAGACATATATCATACGTTTAATGTACAAGCGTGCGCGCGGGTAATATACTGCATAAAAAGTAAATTACCCAAAAAACAACCATTAAACTTCTTACATACCCGTTTTTTTGATGTTTCGTCATACCATGAAACGTTGAAAATAAGCCTGTACGAACATCGACCTTATCGCCGGAAAATGAAAATTCGCGGCAGAAGCACGTTTTTTTAGGTCATTCGGAAACTATGTGACTTTACCGGATTTTATCCGATAAAGAATCTCACCATGCGAAACAAATCATGCATATGTATTAATTAAATTATGTACAAATGAAATACAAAATTTTAGGAGTCTTTATTTCTTTATTAATTAGCTGCGCAGGCTTTGCCCAGACAAAAACCATCACAGGACTTATAAAAGATGCTGCTGACGGTTCAGGGTTGCCCGGCGCCACAGTCGCTGTAAAAGGAACAACACAGGGAACCACGACCGACATTGACGGGTCTTTCTCCCTGAGGGCCTCTATCGGCGATACACTATCCATCACTTATGTCGGAAAAACACCGGTCACTCAAGTGGTTGATCAACGAAATGTAATTGAAGTCATCCTGTATGATGACACGGAGATGCTTGACGAAGTAACGGTAGTTGCTTTCGGTACACAAAAGCGGCAAAGCGTTGTCGCTTCAATTGAAACGGTAAGGGTGGCCGACCTTCAAATACCGTCTTCCAACCTGACCACGGCCATGGCGGG
>JAISCL010000097.1 GCA_031265585.1 Tannerella sp.
TAAAAGAATTAAAATCATGCTTCAAACAGTATCACTTGATGCACGTACGTTGCTCATAAAAGCCGAACACGAAAAAGAACTGTCGTGGATATATGATTATCTGAATACTCAAAACAGGAAGAAAATTATTGAGGATTTTCTGGATTTTGCCGAAAAAAAGCATCCGGTCGATGATTTCAAATTCAACAGAGATGAGTGCTATGACAGGTAGAATATTCATTGACAGCAATGTTTGGATCTATTTATTTACCGGAGGCGACAATAAAAAACGAGCCGCAAGCAAATTTTTCATCTCGGAAAAAGATGCTGATGCAGTTTTTATAGCTCACCTGTAAAAACCTGTGTTAGGTATGGAGTTTTGATAGCTGGAACAGGAAAAATGATGGGGGAGAGAATTCACGGCATTTTGTGTTTGTTTCCGGATATGCGCTTTGCGGGATATAGACAGATATGCCACTGAATGACTTTATCGGAAGCAGCGTCGCGGCACCTGCGGTGTAGATACTCCCAGCCGCCATATTTTTTCAGGTAAAAAAAGGCGTCCTGGACATTCATTTTGTATGCCGCAGCAAATTCTGGAACAATGGACGAAATAAAGCTAATCTTGTCGCTTGTTTGCTTATCTATTATCGTTACCATAGCTATCCTGATTTATTTCCTGCAAAGATATGATTCCCCTCCAATTTTATAGTTGAAATATTTTAAGGTTATAACCTTTTGCTATTTGAGTAAAATCTCTGTCTTTATACAGGATACGTACATCGGCAAGTATTGCATAAGCAGCTATTAAGCAGTCATTTGATTTTCTAATGGTGATACCTTTTTTTCTTAATGTACGATAAATTTCAATAGCTTTATCAGTTGTTTCCATCCATGTAAAATCAATCATTTCAAAATCAAGGAGTATTTCCCGAATATATTCAAAAGTCTGATCATTACGTATTCCCTGTAATATTTCCTGATAAATAATTGGGCAAAGATATATTGATTGATTATCGGTTATTAATTGCCGTAAAATTTCAGTTTCAGGAGAGAGGTTTGTCGAATTGAAAAAATCAATCCAAACAGAGGTGTCTATTAATATACGATTCATCGCACAGTACGCATTTCGTTTAGATCACCCTCCCAAATACCTTTCCCCTGGTAAATGAGAATTTTTTTTCGATTTTGCGCCTTAATGAAACTGCGCAAAGCCGCATGGACTGTGTCTTGCTGTGTCTTTTGTCCACTCACTGCCATTGCTTTTTTAATTAATTCTTCGTCTAATTCTATACTGTACATAACTAAATGTTTTTGTTTGGGCAAAGGTAGGTAAAACATAAAAACTCCCCAAATTTTTTATTGTATTTTCTAACCGGCATGAGACTGTCTCAAAAGTCGGGGTATCCCTTGATAATTGAAAGTATGACATCATGCAACATAAAGCAGCTTGTCTGGAACCGTTCCCTTAGACGCGATGCATCGCGTCTCTACAGTTTTCGTTCAAGACAATAAAAAAGCGTGTAACCCTTTTTTATTATCGGAAATCATCCAAATCGTTCTCGCCGCACGAAAACGGGCGGCAGTGTTTCAACGTCCCGTTATTGAGCGGAAATATCAGGCATTTATCAAGCAGGAATCCCATCGCATGAATCGCATTATAATGGCAGCGTACCGAACTTTTTTGCTTTTTCAATAATCCCTTTATACGAAGCGACTGATTCTTCGGAAAACCTGTATGTACCCCGCTTCTTTTCGTTTTCTTTTGCCTCTTTCACAAACCGGCGGGCGACTTCGCCTTCCAGCACCGGTATACCTCTGATAGGAATTGCCATAATCTTCCAGTTTTTGAATTAAAATTACGACGACAAAGATAATTCATTTTCCGGAAATCGCCAAACCGGATATGTGTTTGAGTGTAAACAAATACGTCAAAGAACGCGTTGCACGTAGAGACGCGATGCATCGCGTCTCTACAGTGTCAGGTCGTGTGCAGTATAAATCGCAAAAGCGTCCTATCTTATCCCTCTCCGGTTGAGTTCGGTGCGGTAGCGTTCGGCGTTTCGGTTGTGTTCGCTCAGGGTGACGGCGAAATTGTGGCGTCCAGAGAAGTCTTCTTTGGCGCACATGTACAGGTAATTATGATGTGTGTAATTCAATACGGCGTCTATGCTTCTTACCGAGGGAATGCGTATGGGGCCCGGCGGTAATCCTTCGTACAGGTAGGTGTTATAGGGCGAATCGATGGAAAGGTGTCTGTTCAGGATGCGTTTCAGGGTGAAATCGCCGGCGGCGTATTTCACCGTAGGGTCGGCCTGGAGCGGCATTCTTTTTATGAGACGGTTGATGTACAGGCCTGCTACTACCGGCAATTCGTCCGGTACGGCGGTCTCTTCTTCCACGATGGAGGCGAGTATGGATATTTCGACGGGTGAGAGGTGTAGATTTTCCGCTTTGCCGCGGCGGCTGTCTGTCCAGAAAGCCTCGTACTCATGCTTCATCCGCTCCATCAGTCTGTTGGCGGGAACCGTCCAGTACACTTCGTACGTATTGGGGATAAACATGGCTTTGACTGTAGTCGTGTTGAAGCCGATGGATTCGCAATAATCTTCGTCGCCGAGAAGCACCAGCAAATCATCACTGTCCAGCATCAGCTGCCCGGCAAGCCTTTCGGCGAGTTCGTTTATCAGGCGGATATTGTTAAATGTCAAACGGACGGGCGTCTGCTGGCCGCGTCTTAACATGTTCAGCAGCGTACGGTTATTCATTCCGGAGTCAATCGCATAACGTCCCGGTTTCATGTTTTCGGGATATTTCCACCATTTTGCGAGCGCCTCAAACACGCGTACATTTTTATAACCCGCCGAATCGCGCAGTTCTTCGCACAAACGTCCGAAATCTTTATGATTCCCGTCGATATACACGTATTTTGTTCCGGAAAATGAGAAGACAGGCATATACAGTACCCGACAGGCCAAAGCGCCACAAACGGCGGCTATAACAAACAGAGTTATAGCCGCCGTATATAAAACTCTTTTCGCCGTCCGTTTCATACCTTCCGACAGCGCGTTATGCTTTCCGGGGCTGTGTGATCAGACTGACGGCGATGATTGCAAGGATCGAAAGCGGCAGCGAGAAAATGATCGGGTCGATGGAAAACCAGGGGAATACATCGATGAGCACATCTTTGCCCGTAAGCAAACGGCAGAGGCCGACAGGCGCTGCTTCGGCACGGTGAAGGAAGAGCATGCAGAACATGCTGACCGCGAAACCGGTGAAAAGGCTGGCCAGGGCGCCCTGACGTGTCGCTTTCTTCCAGTAGAGCGAACAGAAATAGGCCGGCAGGAACGTCGTCGCACATACGCCCATAAACAGCGCCGTTCCTCTCGCTATAATACCAGCGCTCAGCGTGTAGCAGATGATATAGCTTACGACGATGGAAACGAGCACTCCGATACGCACGCCCGTCGATGAATTCGTGTTTTTGCGCCTGCCGAGCTTCGGGAAAATATCCGAGCCGAAAGACGAACCCATCGTATGAAACAGCGCGCTCAGGGTTGACATGCTCGCCGACAGGATGCAGAGCATAAAGAAGGCGCTGAACCATTTCGGCATCGATTCATTGATGAAAAGCGGGATGATTTTATCCATATCCCTGATCGCGTCGGAAGCAACGTTTCCGGTTGTTTTCAGAAAAAACAGGTTCGACAGTGCTCCTACGTGATAGATTGCGCCGACGGTGATAACGATAAATAAGCAGCCGATAAGCACTCCGCGGTTCAGTTGCCGGGAACTTTCCACCATCATGAAACGCACGGCCAACTGCGGCTGTGCCAGACAGCCGATGCCGACGCCCAGTATAAGGGAGGTGACAAGGGTGTACCATTGCGACGACCCGGCAACCGGCATGCGCGTCCATCCCTGATGCCCGATCGCCTGAAACCGTTCGGGTACCAGCGGCTCCATATCCGTCAGCGCCCTGTTTGCTTCCGTAAAATTCATGCCGAGAATATGATAAAACCATATCAGCAGGAAAAGCATGCATAAGAACATGATGACGGCCTGGAATGCATCCGTGTACATCACGCTTTTTATTCCGCCCGGGATGACGTATGCCGCGACGATCAGCGTAAAGATCAGCAGGGCGAGATGGTAATCTACGTCGAACATCTGTTCGAGAAAGACGGCTCCTCCCTTCATCACAACGGCGGTGTACAGCGGCATCCCGATAAAAACAATGGCCGCAATGAATATCTGTACGCCGCGCGAGCCGTAGTGAAGACCCAGAAACTGCGGGAACGTATGGGCGTTGTATTTTTCACCCAGCCGTCTTGTCGGTTTGCCGAAAAAGATAAAGGCTATGACAACGCCCGTAAACATATTGAGCAGGCAAAGCCACTGGATACCCATGCCAAAGGTAGCCGCCACGCCACCGAAACCTACAATGGCCGAAGCGGAGATAAACGTGGCGCCGTAGGAGAGCGCCATGATAACGGGATTTGTCTTGCGTCCGCCAAGCAGATAATCATTTGCATTTTTCGTCCGTTTATATCCGAGGTATCCCAGCCACGCGATGATAAACATATAAACAATAACGATAATACCTATTCCTAATGTATCCATATTTTATTCCTCATCTTTATTCCAGCGTGAAATACCATACCACAACGAAAACACGAGACACAACAACGCCAGCAGGTAAGCCAGCCATATTCCGGGATCTTCTATACCAAACATAACTTTATATATATTAAACGGTTTATAAATTGACCAGGTCGTTTTCGCAGATATAATCAAGTTCATGGCGGCGTATTACCTCGCGTGCCATCTCCCGGTTATTTGTGCGCAGGATCAGTATTGACCGTCCGTTGAGGGAGAGGCAATACATATATTCAATGCTCAGTCCCGCCTGCGTAAAATACGTAAATGTTTTTGCAAAACTGCCGGCTGCCGAATCTGTGGCAATAGCCAGGACATCGGTAAGGTTTGCGCTGACATTGTTGCTCTTCAATATGGAATACGCTTTTTCAGGCTCCGTGACGATAAGCCTTAGTATTCCGTATTCCGACGTATCGGCAATGGTGGCGGCCACGATATGTATGTTTTCGTTGCCGAGCAATGTGAGAATCTCACACAGTTTGCCGTATTTATTTTCCAGAAAAACAGAAATTTGATGTACTGTCATAATATTCGGGTATTAAAATATATATTCTCATAGCAGTCAGAATTTGCGAAGGTCTTTTACGCGTACGGCTTTTCCTTCCGGAACCGGCAGCGAACCTTTTGATAACAGTTTCACACGGGGCGTGATCAGCAGTTCATCTTTAAGCTGGCGTACAATTCTTTTACCGAGACCTTCGAGTATCGCGTAATTATCCGTAAACAGGTCGCTGAGTTCCACTTCGATCAGCATCTCGTCGTTATTCCCGACTGTTTCGATTGTAATCAGATAATTACCGCCGAGTTCGTGAAAACTCATCAGTATCTTTTCAATCTGTACGGGGAAGATATTCACGCCTTTCAGGATAATCATATCGTCGCTCCGGCCTTTGAACCGGTCGATACGGCGGTGCGTACGTCCGCACGGACAGTTGCCGGGGATAAAGCGTGTCAGGTCATGCGTCCGGTAACGGATAAGCGGCATCGCTTCCCGCTGCAGGGTTGTCAGCACCAGTTCGCCGGTTTCGCCGTCGGGGACAGGCTCCAGCGTCTGCGGATTGATGATTTCGGCGATCACATAATCTTCCCATATATGAAGCCCTTTCTGTTCCGTACATTCAAACGCAACCCCAGGCCCGTTCATCTCCGACATGCCGAAACAGTTATACGCCTTCACGCCAAGCAGCTTTTCGATGCGGAGGCGCTGTTCTTCGGAATGAGGTTCGGCGCCCATGCAGAAGACACGCAGCCGGGTATCCATGCGCGGATTGATATTCATTTCCTGAAAGACTTCGGCCAGGCGTGTGGCATAGCTCGGTATGATATGGAGCGCCGTTGTCCCGAAATCCATAATAAACTTGATCTGGCGTTTTGAGTTTCCCGCAGCCGCCGGCACCGTCAGCGCCCCAAGCCTTTCCGCACCGTACTGGAAACCAAGTCCGCCGGTAAACATGCCGTAGCCCGATGTATTTTGAAACACATCCGTATCGCGCAGCCCGACCATATACATACAGCGAGCTACCTGTTCCGACCACACGTCAAGGTCTTTCTGCGAATGAAGCACAACGGTAGGATTCCCGGTCGTACCGCTCGACGAATGGATCCGGACACACTGCCTGAGCGGTATGGATGCAAGACCGAACGGATAATTAGACCTCAAATCGTCTTTTGTCGTAAACGGCAGTTTCTTCAAATCATTCAGCGATTGGATATCTTCTGCCGATATGCCGTTTTCTTCAAACA
>JAISCL010000135.1 GCA_031265585.1 Tannerella sp.
TTACCATCCCGGATTCTGTATCAATTGCGGATTGTTAATAATATCGCTTTCGGGAATCGGCATAAAATAATCGCGAAGCGAAAATTTCTGCGTATAAACAGTAAATGGCTGATAATAGGCGGCCACATCCGACTCGGTTACCGTCCATCCCTGTATCAGCCGGTTCAGTTCGGCAGGAGCGGTTTTCCATCTGCGACAGTCCCAGTGATACTGACCTTCGAGCGCCAGTTCGATTTTCCGTTCCCGCTGTATGATCGAACGCATTCCGTCTTTTGTCGTCGGTTTGGATGCATTTTCAGTATATTTGCTCCAACTCTCTACTACACCTTCAAGCCCGGCGCGTTCGCGTACCCGGTCAATATATTGATATACTTCGATGTCAGGCTGCGTTTTCGATTCGTTAAGCGCTTCGGCTGTAAGCAGAAGCAAATCGGCATACCGTATGTCGGGCAATATGAATTGTATAGAAAAAAAACTGTTCTGGTCAATATAATTACTGCCAAAACGGACTAATTTTTTTGGCCAGTAACCTGTAGCGTTATATCCGTCCGTTGAATTGGTGAAAGATGCAGTTTCTCCGGCGCGCGCCCTGGGAAACAGACATTCCGAGTCGTCATCGGGCGTATTATTATAATGATTCCCGTACCATTTTCCACGGTCGAATCCCAATGACGAATAGAAACGCAGTTCGCGGTCAAAATTCATGGAAGCGGACTGTTCGCCAAGTTGTACATATTGTTTATGAGCCTCGTCGCTCATACGCGGGTTGAAGCGGTTATCGTATTTTTTATCTTCTCCGTTCAACCAGTCTTTATCTTCTTCTATAGGCACTCCGTTACTCGAATAAAACAGCTCGACTGTTTGCAGGGGTACGCTCCAGCGTCCGGGTGTAGGCGGACCGGTCGTATAGCCCTCGAATCTCGGAATACATTCGGTTTGATATCCCTTTTCCGAGAGACGACCGGTAGCCCATACTGTTTCCTTGGTGTAAAGGTCGGAAACGGAATTACGTAGCGTCAGTATCCGGTGATATTCCGGCGACAGGGGATTGGAGGGAACAAAATCGGCGTCTTCGTATAACCTGTGGCGCCCGTTTTCTTCACAGTGGGCGACTGCCTGTTTACAGGCTTCGGCAGCCTGCGTCCAGAGGTCGGGGTTGTAGGTTTGATTGAAGAAATGTTCACCGTTATGGTCGAGAAAATCGTTGTAATCGGTATTCCCGTTGAAAAGCGGACTTGCCCGGTAAACCAGCGCTTTTGCCTTTACGGCATACGCGGCAGCCTGAGTAAACCGGCCTAATTCGGACGCTGTATTAGCAATCACCGATGGCAAAGCATTGCTTTCTATTGCTTCGTCTATTAAATCCAGAACATATTGAAAACAGTCGTCGATTTTTTCACGGTAAACCTTGACGCCTACTGTCGATTCATCAACCGGAGGACTTGTCCGCATGGGACAGACCGGTCCGTAGAAACAAATCAACTGAAAATGCATAAGCGCTTTCAACATTTTCGCTTCCGCTATCATCCTGTCTTTTTCGAGGCGTGGCAAGTCTTTAACGCCTTCAATATTATCCAGGAAAGTATTGCACTCGCGTATTCCGGCATACACCGAACGGGTTCCATCGCCTTTATCATTCCAGTAATTCATGACGGGAGAGGTTGCATTGTTATCGCCAAGCGCCAGTCTCATACCGGCGTCGGTTCTTCTTTCCCTGTTTATGATTGCTTCCATTGAGCCGAATATGGCAGGATTTCTATTCCAGTTGTTATTGGTACGCGGCAACGCCCAGTAACAGCTTGCCAGCGACTGTTCGGCAGCATAGCGATCGACAAACATGTCATCAACCGTACGCACATTTTCGGGGACAATATCCAGATAATCGCACGATGTCAGCAATACGGCAATCCCCAAAATAAATAATCTATTCAATTTTATATTTATACGTTTCATGTTCTTAAATTGAAAAAATTCATAATTCATAATTATTAAAATCCTACATTTACGCCTGCATTGAAAACCCTCTGCAAAGGATAGCCAAGACCGCTGCCGCCCATTTCGGGATCCCAGAACTTAAACGGGCTCCAGCTCAACAGGTTTGTCCCGCTCACATAGATGCGAAGATTCGACATCAGCAGCTTTTTTGCCAGCCGTTGCGGCAAAGTATAACCGATTTCAGCCGATTTCAGCCTCAAAAACGAAGCATCCTGCATATACCAGGTGCTTGTTTGAGTATTATTCTCAACTGCATAGTTCGACAGGCGGGGCCAGAATGCATACGGATCGCGGTTGCTTTCGCTCCAATAACTTTCGACAATAGGCATGATTACAGCATTTTGTCCAATCAAACCATCATTTCCGCTTCCACTGTATGAGCCGTCAAGAAAAGGCTGTATCCGTCCGTTCCCGTTTAATGTCAGCCAGAACGAGCGTCGTGCCGAACCCTGAAAGAAAAACGAAGCGTCGAAGCCTTTATATCCGGCGGTAAGACCAAAGCCGTAAGTGATTTCGGGAACGGTCGGATAACCGATAGCAACCTGGTCGAGTGCCGAAATTCTCCCGTCGCCGTTGATGTCGCGATATTTGATATCGCCTGCCATCACCTGCCCAAACTGTTCGGGCGAATTTGCCACCTCGCGTTCGTCAACAAACAGGCGTTCGGCAATATATCCCTTGGTCTGGTAAATATTAAGTCCTACCTGCGACTTCCACGGCGTTTCGGAATAGTCCGGTTCTTCCCATTCTATCACTTCATTGGTCGCATACGTGAACGTACCGCGTCCCGTGAGAAAAAAGTCCTTGTTGAACGATTTTTCGTAGTTCGTTTCGACCTCAAAGCCCTGTCCGCTGCCGATTCCGAGATTTGCCTTTACCGAAGGAATAATACCCATTGTTCCGGGAATGATACGGTCTATCAGAATGTTTTCGCGCCGTTCACGGAAAATGTCGGCTATCACAGACAGTCCATTTCTCATTTCGATTTCAATCCCGATATTGGTCTTATATGCCGTTTCCCAGCCGATATTGCTGTTCGCATACTGGGCTACGTTAAATCCGCTCGGATTATAAGTCACATCTATGCCCCACATAGGGTTTTTATTCGTGACTCTGTCCACGCGCGAAAGATAGTAGAAACGGTCTTCGTTGCTGCCTATCTGGTCGTTGCCAACCATACCGTATGTTCCCTTAAATTTGACGGTTGTGAAAAGATTCTTAAGCGGATCGAAGAATTTCTCGTTCGAGAGCATCCAGGCCAGTCCCGCCGAAGGGAAAAAACCCCAGCGTTTTTTTTCCGAAAAACGTTCCGAACCGTTATATCCGAAGTTAAATTCAAAGAAATAGCGCGAATCGTAATTGTAAGTTGCCCTGCCCGAAAGACCGAGGTTGCGGTGAGGCAGCGAGAGGAACAGATTGTCTGCCACGCCCTGTTTTTCCTGACGCATAATGTAAACCAGCAATCCGCCGACGGTGTGCTTTTCGGCAAACTGCCGGTTGTATTCCCCCGTGGCTTCCACATAAAACGAAGTGTTGATGGTACGGTCGCCCGGAGTGTAACCCAGTTTGTCGTCGCCGTTGTTCAAACTCTGCAAAGTATAAGTGTTTTTTATAAGATCGTATGTATTTAGATTAAAAAAATACGGGCTGTAAGCTCTCGTAACGCTGAAATCGGAGTACCGGTTCATATTTACCATGGCGCGAACACTCAAGCCTTCAGTCAGCATATCCAAGT
>JAISCL010000227.1 GCA_031265585.1 Tannerella sp.
CATTCGGTTACATGCAGGAAAAGCTGGCTAACGGGCGCGCCACCATGTACGAATACAACGATTCAAAAACAGCCATGACCAAAGCCCTCTCCAACCGCACGCAGGCCAAATACGACTTCATCCTGCGAACAAAAATCCTGGAATTTTACGAACGGCAATAACAGGCCCTCTCCCCCAATGTCCGTTCATCCCGCGGCAGATTGTCGACTTTCTTCATTAGATTGTCGACTTTCTTCGGCAGATTGTCTACTTTCTTCATTAGATTGTCGACTTTCTTCGGCAGATTGTCTACTTTCTTCATTAGATTGTCGACTTTCTTCGGAAGATTGTCGACTTTCTTCATTAGATTGTCTACTTTCTTCGGCAGATTGTCCACATTCTACATTAGATTGTCCACCGGTTCAACCTGTATTCGGGATAAGAATAGCCCGCGCGGAGTAACTACGGCCGGTCCATGCTGTATATCGTCAGATAGAGATAAACGGCATAAATAAGTAACAGTAAAAATCCGGCCCGGCGTTTTATCTCGTACTGTTTATTCGTCAGGACGAAGATCAGGACGAGCAGGCTGCCTGATGCCGCGATGCACAGGTCGATTTCCATGTTCTTATAGGCAGGCAGGGGCCTGACCAGTGCGCTTATTCCCAAAATAAAGAATACGTTGAATATATTCGACCCGATCACATTTCCCAGTGCGATATCCGAGTTTTTCTTTACCGCAGCAACTACAGACGTTGCCAGTTCCGGCAGCGAAGTGCCCAGTGCAACAATCGTCAGTCCGATGATAGCCTGGCTGATCCCTGATGCTTCGGCAATACGGGTCGCACTGCCGACGATCATCTGCCCGCCGATGACCAGCATCACCAGTCCGCCGGCAACCATCACGACCGACAGCGGGAACTTCTGCTGCTTTCCGCCTTCTTCCGCGTTTTCAGCCGACCGCATTCTCATCGCATTCCGGGACGTCACATACATGAAAAAGGAAAATACAAGCAGTAAAATGATGCCGTCTGTCCTCGATATTTCACGGTCAAAGCACCAGGATAACAACAGAATGGCGACGGGCGCCGCCAGGCTCAGCGGAATATCAAATTTGCGCGACTCCGCCCGGGATTTGATCGGGTAAACAAGCGCGGCAATACCTAATATGATAAAGGTATTGATCGTATTGCTTCCGATAATATTGGTGAGGGCCAGGTCGGTCGTGGAAGCATCCATGGCGGCAACCAGGTTGACGACCAGCTCCGGAGCAGAGGTGCCGAAGGCTACGATCGTCAGCCCGATAATCAGGTTGGGCACATTGAAACGCCTGGCAATCCCCACCGCGCCGTCTACCAGGAAATTGGCGCCGAATATCAGCAGGACGAATCCCGCAACAATTAAAATATAATCCATCATGTTATTCCAGCACAAACGTAAATTCGTCGCAGGAAGCTGTGCGCCATGCATATTGCCGCGTGGTGGGCGAAGCGGCAAACAGCGGGGAGAAGGTTTTCACCTTCACCGTTTTTCCGTCCGGCAGGAACTCAAGCATCCGCAGCCAGCCGTCGCCGCCGTTCCCGTTCCAGCCGCCTCCGAGCGCCTGCGCGTTAAAGACCATTTGATGCACCTTTTTACCGGCGGCATTCAGGTCGGTACGGAACGCGATGTGGCCCTTTTCATCATCCGGTCTTCCGATATGCCCCGCCAGGACAAGCTGTATGTTTGTAGAAGGCTGAACCAGCTTTTGCCACAGGGCCGCCCCGTAATTGGGATTTTCGAGCTTGTAGCCCTCCTTTTCAATATGCTTGTTCTCGGCGTTCAGATAGGAATGGGTGAGCAGGATCACCGTGTGGCCGGCATATTTTTCCTGTGAGATGATATTTTTCGCCCAGTTGATGGTCTCGTCCCGCGGTGCAAATTCCATCACCAGGATGAGGAGCTTTTTTCCATGGGGCGTCACATATTCGAACGTCGCGTTGGCCAGTGTCGGCAGACGGTCGCTGTTCAGGCCCGTATCGCGCAAAAGACGCTGGGTCAGCCGGTTTTTATCGACCGGGAAGTACTTGTCGAAATTCGTCTTGCGGTTTTCGGCGGATCTGTATCCATAGTCGTGGTTGCCGGTCGTCAGGATGCAGGGCGCTTTCCCGTCCAGGCGGCCGAAAGCTCCGGCAACGGCTTCCCACTGCGACTTGCTGGGCTGGTTTCCATTGATGCCGTCCGGATTCGGATATTCGTTCTGCTCGACCAGGTCGCCCGTACAGAGTACCAGCCGGATGTTCAGCGGCTCGATGTTCGAGGCTATCCATGCCGTCATCAGTTCGAACAGCGGCTGGTTATAATCAAACTTAATGTACGTTTGCGGATCCGGAATCATTACCATCGTCCACGAACCGGGATCGCTCAATTGCGGTGGACTGTACGCCTCCTTCTGCTGCGCCGGCATACTGATCCGGCACAGGACAAGGGCCAGTAAAATTACTGATAGTCTTCTTTTCATTTCATTGATGTTTTTAAATAACGGTGCAAAGATAATTATCCGCCCGGTATTTCCGCTTACCGTCCGGATAAAATTTACTGCCGGCCCGCGGGTTCTTATACTCCGGCGCTCTTAATGGGCAATGTCTTCGGCCGGGCGGGTTGACGGGAAGCTGTTTCCGGACGGGAATGTGATGTCGAAACCTTTACTTTTCTTTGCGATGTCTACGATTTCGGCGCTTTTCAGGGTTATTTTCCCTTTTACGAACTCCGGGATGTTATAGGATTTCATAAGCCGGTGGTAAAAACCGGCGTCTTTTTGCGGTAACATAAAGGGTTTGGCGGCTTTTCCGTTTTCGTCTATGTACGAAAAGTAGGGATGTGTGTACAGTCCGTCCATCCGGCGGCTGCTGAAAACGATCCACCGGCTGTTGCTGCTCCATGAATGATAGCTTTCCGCAAAATCACTGTTTGCTTCCTGCAGGGGATAATGCTCCCCTGTTTCAAGGTTGATCATATACAGATCGGCATCCTTGTGCCATATAAAGAAATTACCGTAGGCGGACAGGGTGTACAGCAGGTATTTCCCGTCGGGAGAGACGCGCGGAAGCGCCGCACTTTTACCCGCTGCTTCCGCATTGTAGAGGGTGTCTACGGATTCCCCGAACGTCCCGCTTTCCGGATCGAACGGGATGGAGCATAAACTGTACCTTATCTTTTCAAAATCATCCGGGATATTCCGCACGCCGGCGGTACAGAAGTACAGCGTCCGGCCATCCGGCGAAAAGGTGGGGAATGTTTCATAACACTGCTTTGAGAACAGGGGCAGCGCGGTGACAAGCTCCCTCCTGTCCGTATCATAAACTACTACATCCGAAGCCATATCAAAGACTTCGACCCGGTTCGGGTCATTCATGTGAAAAGCCTGCCGGGTATCATTGACCGTAAAGGCGACATATTTGCCGGAGGGATGCCATGACGGGTAAACCAGTGCGGAAATCGTATGGTCGGTCTTTGTATTTAACTTTTCAACCGTCCCTCCCTGCGTAAGATACGTGCCGGGATACGTTTTACGCATGTGGAACAGCATTTGATCCGGTTCCCGGTTACAGAAGGCATGGCAGTTCATGCAATTATCCCCGGTCATCCGGTTTTCTATCACGGCATGTTGGCGGTCACTGTCCAGCCGCCGCTGGTAAATACCCATTTCATGCCATAAGGTATATCCCGGCGCGATCAGCCGGTAGGCAATATACGGATCTGCCGGCTCATTCGCCACGTGCCAGTAAAAAGGCTCAAAGCTCATCCAGCGGCCTTCTTTCTTTACGCAAACGACCGCCCGGATGTCTTTTCCTTTGGAGAGATCCAGCAGTTTCCGCCATTTTTTAACCGGGATATGAAAGGAGCCGCCCTTGCCTCTTACCTGTATTTTTTCCCCGGCACATTCCAGCAGGAGGCGGGAGGCGCGGTAAGCGTCCTTTTCCAGTCGAAAGTTAAGCGGGGAAATGTTTTCCGGAATGGTCACATCCGTATAGTCGGGGAAAATAACGGGTTTCCCGCCGGCTTCTCCTGCAATCCGTACGGCGGGGTCGGAACATCCGGTGCAAACCAGTACGGTGATTATGAATAAAGATAATGTTACCCTCACGACAGTTGATTATTGTTTAAACATCACATAATACCAGTAGGTATCTCCGTACGAACTCTTCACGAAATCGGCCAGGCGCGGCTTGTTCTTATTTTCCAGTATAAACTTTTTATACCGTTCGAAACGTGCGATGACAGCCGGCGAGACGCCCCGCTCCCGCCATGAGCCGGGATCACCTTCGTTCATCACAATAACCGCTTCCTGGAACGACAGCGGAAGGACGGGCAACACCTCCGTCCCCCAATAAGTATCAATCAGCGCCTTAAAAAGTCCCATATCCTTCATCAAAAGATACATGGCGCCTGCATATTCTATCGGGGCGCGGTTTGCGGGATTGGCGACCGACAGGCTGATAAGCTCCCGGTCCTGAAGCTGCTGTGTGAATAAAAAGTTTTCCGACGGCAGTGATTTTCTCCGCTTATAAAACTCCGGGTTCCCGTTTACTTCGTCTTCATTATGCAGGTACCTGCGCATTCCTTTCGCCCAGCTGCGATAATAAAGGCTTTTCTCCAGCAGCGCGATGTATTTCTCCGCCACGGCATACTCGCCGTAAATGATGTTTGTTTCCACCAGACGCTGTATCATACGTCCCGTCCGCTGCCCCGGGGAACCGATATTCGCTTCGAATGCCATGTTCATGGCGCCGGCGGTATGTCCGACCGTATAATAAATATCGCAAAGCAGCATGGACGACATGTGGAGATTATTCATCGGGATAAAAAGAGACTGGGGGCCTTTCTGGTCATACAGGAAGAGACTGTCGGCCAGCTGCCCCTTCTCTGCCAGCGAAAGATTCAAAAAACACAGGTACAGATAGTTTGAAACCTTCCCCCTGTTCATGGCTATGATTTTATCAAACTGTCCGGTTCTGCAATAATACTCCATTTTCCTGAATTTCAGGGAGCGTTGGTCGCCATGCGTCTCCACGCCATAAACAAACAGCGCGCCGGCCAGCAGGAGTTGTGCGACGGTGGCAAAGGATCTCCTTTTCCCCGGCAAGCTGTTTTTTGAGCGCAAAAGACCGGTGACTGTCATGCCCGACAGAAGGGAGATCCATGACATATACAGGAATATATCGGATGGATTCAACAGTTTCTGATAATACATATCCGGAAGCATGGCAAAACGGTATTCACCTGCAAAACCGTACCTGACACTCAAAAAGGCCAGCAAAAACACCTCCGCGCAGGGAATAAGAAACAGGTAACTGCGGGAAGGCCGCGAAAATAATTCCCAAACAAACACGGACAGGGCAAATAATACAGCCACCGAACCGCCCCACCAGAAAAGAAGAAACGTGCACAGGAGAGCAGTCCCCAACCTCCACCGGGCACTCCCGAATGGCCGGTAAGCATGAAGTAGCAGCAGCGTCATCAGGTAAGCAACCGTGCCCTGCATAAAATAATTGAAATCCAGCTGTACAAAAAGCAGGCTGAAGACCGGCAACAGCGACCAGGCATACACAAACGTCGAATCCCGGTCGATGCGTCTTAACAGGGCATAGACCAGGAAACCCGTAACCGTCAGCAGCGTGGATGTGATAAGCGCTCCGGCACAGGGATAAATAAAAAACTGCGCCAGGAAGTCATGGACGAGCAGGCTTGCTCCGCCTGCTTTTTTCAACGTGGATAAAATATACGTATGATCAAATAAAAACAGCTGATACTGTTCAATATGGTAAAAATGAAACCTGTATACCGATTGTAAAAAAACCGATAACATCAACCACAAAGAGATGAAAAACAAGCTATTTTTATTCCTTATATGCACAGTCTGTTGTTTTAAACCTGCCTGCAAATATAATGCATGCCGGGTGAAAAGACAAAAATAAAGATTGTTTTTCACTGCCGACCGGCTAAAAAAGCCCTCCTTCGCCAGGCGGGGGGAGCGTATTTCCGCAAAAGTTTTCATGGTTTTAATGCTTTCGTATAAACGTTATTCCTGCTTTTGCAAAAACAGTTTCCGCCCGTCATCCCGCGGGGAAGAAATCCAAAGCGCCGGATTTTCCGCCGACGGCGTAAAATATTGAAAAAAGGCGTCGGGTTTAACGCCACAGGGTGTGGGAAGAAATCCGAGGCGTCGGTTTTAATACTGAAAGGTGCGGGAAGGGATGCACGAATTCATGTGATGCGAAATTGCAGGGACAGGGTGCGCCCTGCCCCTGCCGGATTGATTATCCTTCTTCGATAGCCGCCTGCGCTGCTGCAAGGCGTGCGATGGGCACACGGTAAGGCGAACAGCTTACGTAATTAAGCCCTACCCGGTGGCAGAATTTTACGGACGAGGGTTCGCCGCCATGCTCGCCACAGATGCCGCATTTGAGGTCGGGACGGACAGAACGCCCTTTTTCCGTCGCCATACGCACTAACTGTCCGACTCCATTCCGGTCAAGCACCTGGAACGGATCATTCGGTAATATTTTCATATCCAGGTAAGCGGGAAGGAAGGAGGCGATGTCGTCCCGGCTGTAACCGAACGTCATTTGCGTCAGGTCGTTTGTGCCGAACGAGAAAAATTCCGCCTTGCTGGCAATGCGGTCTGCCGTAAGCGCCGCACGCGGTATTTCGATCATCGTGCCTACTTTGAAATCCACCCGGTCGCCACGTTCTTCAAACAGTGTTGCGGCTGTTTCGCGGATCACCTTTTCCTGGGCGACAAATTCATGCAGGATGCCTGTCAGCGGCACCATGATCTCCGGATGCGTTTCCACGCCTTCCGCTTTCAGGTCGAGGGCGGCGCCAAGGATTGCGCGCGTCTGCATCTCCGTAATCTCCGGGTATGTATTCCCCAGGCGGCATCCGCGATGACCGAGCATCGGATTCGCTTCATGAAGCGATTCCACCCTTTCCCGGATGTAATCGTATGTTACCCCCATTATTTCAGCCAGTTCACGCTGTTCCTTTTCATAATGGGGGACAAACTCGTGAAGAGGCGGGTCAAGGAGGCGGACAGTGACCGGACAGCCGGCCATTGCTTTGAATATTCCTTTGAAATCGTCCTGCTGATAGGGCAGTATTTTTTCCAGCGCACGGCGTCTTTCTTCTACCGTCTCAGCCAGGATCATCTCACGCATGGCACGGATCTTTTCTCCTTCAAAAAACATGTGTTCCGTACGGCAAAGTCCGATACCCACAGCGCCAAACTCCCGGGCGATCCCGGCATCATACGGCGTATCCACATTCGTACGGACCACCAGTTTCGTGTATTTGTCACAAAGACTCATCAGTTCCGAGAAATCCGCATCAAGCTCGGCTTCTTTCGTCGCCACGGCTCCCGGATAAACATCCCCGGTAGATCCGTTGAGCGAGATAAAATCACCCTCTTTCAGGATGATGTTGCCGATTCTGAGGCGTTTCGCCGCGTAGTCAATGACCAGTTCGCCCGCTCCGGAGACACAGCATTTACCCATGCCGCGCGCTACAACAGCCGCATGGGAGGTCATGCCGCCACGTGCGGTCAGGATTCCTTCCGCAGCAGCCATACCGGCCAGGTCTTCCGGCGACGTTTCCACGCGCACCATGATCACCCGTTCGCCCTTATCGGCCCAGATGGAGGCGTCATCCGCATTGAAGACAATCTTGCCACATGCGGCGCCCGGCGAGGCAGCCAGCCCTTTTGTCAGTACTTTCGTCTCCCTGAGAGCGGCCTTGTCAAATACCGGATGGAGGAGTTCGTCCAGCTTATTCGGTTCCACACGCATAATGGCCGTTTTTTCATCAATCACGCCCTGATGCAGGAGGTCCATGGCAATTTTGACCATGGCCGCACCGGTACGCTTGCCGTTCCGTGTCTGAAGGAACCAGAGTTTGCCTTCCTGTACGGTGAACTCCATATCCTGCATATCCTTATAATGATTTTCCAGCTTCTGCTGCAAGGCGTCCAGTTGTTCGTAAATCACCGGCATCGCTTCTTCCATCGAAGGGTATTTGGTACGGCGTTCTTCTTCCGGAATACCGGCCAGCTTCGCCCATCTTTCGGATCCGGTTTTCGTGATTTGCTGCGGCGTACGGATACCGGCTACCACATCTTCACCCTGCGCATTGATAAGGTACTCGCCGACAAACTGGTCTTCCCCCGTCGCTGCGTCACGGCTGAAGGCCACACCCGTCGCGGAAGTATCGCCCATATTGCCGAATACCATAGCCTGTACATTGACCGCCGTACCCCATTCTGCCGGTATGCCTTCCATCTTGCGGTAAAGGATCGCGCGATCGTTCATCCAGCTGTCGAATACGGCGCAAACGGCTCCCCACAGCTGCACGTAGGCATCTTCGGGGAAATCCTTACCGGTCCGGTTTTTCACCGCTTCCTTAAACCGTGCAACCAGTTCTTTCAGGTCTTCGACGGTAAGCTCCGTATCCAGCCTGACCCCTTTCGTTTCTTTTACATGGTCTATAATCACTTCAAACGGATCTTCCTCATTTCTTTCAAACGGTTTCATCCCCAGGACAACATCCCCGTACATCTGTACAAAACGGCGATATGAATCCCAGACAAAACGCGGATTGCCGGTTTTCTTCACCAGACCTTCCACGACCCTGTCATTCAGCCCGAGATTCAGGATCGTATCCATCATACCCGGCATCGAAGCGCGCGCTCCGGAGCGAACGGAAACAAGCAGCGGGTTATGGATGTCACCAAACTTTGAATTCATCAGTTTCTCCACATTTGCCAGCGCATTCTCCACTTCGTCCTTCAATAAAGCGACAACGGCCTCTTTTCCTTTTTCAAAGTACTCATTACACACTTCTGTAGTAATCGTAAAACCCGGGGGTACAGGCACCCCAATCAGATTCATTTCAGCAAGATTTGCCCCTTTTCCTCCAAGCAGATTTCTCATATCCGCCTTACCTTCGGCTTCACCGTTCCCGAAAGTATAAACTCTTTTCTTTTCCATTTGATTGTGTTTTTTATATATTTGCTAATGTTTTGCAAAGTAAAGGTTGCAAATATACGATTTTTTCATGAAACCGCATCCGATTACGGCATAAATGATTAAATTTGGCCTCCAAATCATAAATTCATATACATGGACAAAGTAGCATTAGCCCTGAAAAGCGCATCACAAACAAAAGAACTGTTAGCAGGCAAGGGCGTCATTACCGAAACAGCTTCGGTTTTCAACAGGATGTATCCCGGACAAAAAGCCATTATCATCGCCGACAAAACAACGTTTGAAGTGGCCGGGAATACGGTTCGTCGCCTGCTGGAAAAAAGCGGAATAAAGCAGGAAGATTGTTACACCTTTGATGAACGCGACATGCATGCCGAGTGGAAATACATTGAACGCCTTGATGAAAGGTTATCCGGAACAGACGCCATTCCCGTCGCCGTCGGTTCGGGAACGGTGAATGACCTGGTAAAGCTGTCCGCAACACATGCGCAAAGACCTTATATGACCGTTGCCACAGCCGCCTCCATGGACGGTTATACATCCTACGGCGCTTCCATCACAAAAGACGGCGCTAAACAGACCTTTTCCTGCAAGGCGCCGGAAGCGGTCATTGCCGATCTGGACGTGATTGCGACAGCTCCCGCGGAAATGACAGCCGGGGGCTATGCAGACCTGTTTGCCAAAATACCTGCGGGAGCCGACTGGATTCTTGCGGATGCATTGAATATAGAACCCATTGACGAACCGGCATTCTCAATCGTACAGGACGGACTGCATGACGCACTGGGTGATCCGGCAGGATTGCGCAAAGGCGACCTCCATGCACTGAAACAGTTAACGGAAGGCCTGATGCTGGGTGGTTTCGCCATGCAGGCATACCCCCGGTCAAGCCGTCCGGCAAGCGGTGCGGAACATCAGTTCAGTCACCTGTGGGATATGGAAAACTTTGTGATGAAAAACGGCATGGCCCCCTCCCACGGATTTAAAGTGAGTATCGGTACGCTTGTATCCATCGCTTTTTACGAACTGCTCTTAAACAGCGACATCAAAAACCTGGACATTGAGCGGTGCGTAAGAGCCTGGCCCGTCCTTGCAGATGCCGAATCGAAAGCGATCGAATTATTCAAAGACACCGGCTTTCCCGCCATCGGACTAACCGAAACAAGGGCAAAATACATTACACACCAGGAATTAAGGCAACAGCTTACCGGCTTCCGGGATACCTGGGAAACAACCCAAAAGCGCTTGCAAAACCAGCTAATACCGGTGAATGAAGCCGTCGAACGGCTAAAAACCGTCGGAGCGCCTGTCACACCGGAACAAATCGGCATCTCGCGCCAAAAGCTGCGGGACAGTATCATACCCGCCCAGCACCTGCGCCGGCGCTTCACCATATTAGACATCGCCGTCCGTACAGACCTGATTGACGAATGGATGAATACCCTTTTCGGAAAAGGCGGATTATGGGATATTCGGGAAGAAAGGATCATATTACAGTGAAAAGACGTACATTTGCCCCATTATGAAACATAAAAAGAAGCCGTTACCGGTACTGCAGGAGATAGAAATAACGGATGTGGCCGCCGAAGGGAAGGCGCTGGCTAAAGTCAATGATCTGGTTGTCTTTGTTCCCTGGGTAGCTCCCGGGGACATTGTCGACGTTCAGCTGACACGCAAAAAAAACAGTTATGCGGAAGGTCGCGCCGTCAAATTCCATAAATATGCCGAGGAACGTGCGGAACCGTTCTGCGAACATTTTTCCATTTGCGGAGGATGTAAATGGCAACACCTCCCCTACGAAGCGCAACTCCGGTACAAGCAGCAGCAGGTAACCGACCACCTGACACGGATCGGGAAAGTCGACATGGAGGAGATTCTCCCGATAGCAGGTTCCGAACAGACTGTTTTTTACCGGAACAAACTGGAATTTACCTTCTCCAACAAACGCTGGCTTACCGCCGGAGACCCGGATACGAAAACGGAAAATACCCCGCTTGACGGGGCCGGATTCCATATCCCGGGCAAATTCGACAAGGTGCTGGATATAAAAAAATGCTGGCTGCAGGAGGATATTTCAAACCGCATACGCCTGTTTATAAAAAACTTCTGTATGGCCCGTCAATATCCCTTTTTCGACCTGCGTGCACAGACGGGATTTATCCGGACGCTGGTCATCCGGACTTCTTCCACCGGCGAAGTGATGGTGATCGCCGTCTTTTTTGAAGAGGACAGGACGAAACGCGAACAGCTGCTCAACGCCGTGAAAGATCATTTCCCGGAAATCACTTCGCTGATGTATGTGATTAACGGGAAATGTAATGATACGATCAGCGACCTTGAAGTTCATACGTTTCACGGAAAAGATCACTTGATTGAAAAAATGGAAGACCTGCAGTTCAAAGTAGGCCCGAAATCATTTTACCAGACCAACAGCCGGCAGGCATACCTGCTCTACTCCATCACCCGTGAATTTGCCGGACTGACCGGGAAAGAGACCGTATACGATCTGTATACCGGGACAGGCGTCATTGCCAATTTTATCGCAGGGAAAGCCGGAAAGGTCGTCGGTATCGAATCCGTTCCGGAAGCCATCGAAGATGCGAAAATCAACGCGAAGCTCAACCGGCTGGACAACACCTCCTTTTTTGCAGGCGACATGAAGGATCTCCTGACACCCGGATTCATTGAGGCGCATGGAAAGCCGGACGTGATCATAACCGACCCCCCACGCGCCGGCATGCACGACGATGTGACGGACACAATCCTTGCATCCGCACCGGAACGCATCGTTTATGTCAGCTGCAATCCCGCCACGCAGGCCAGGGATCTGAACCGTCTAAGCGTAAAATACCGCGTAGCCAGGGTGCAGCCGGTGGATATGTTCCCGCATACGCACCATGTCGAAAATGTCGTTTTGCTGGTATTAAAACATGCATGAGACCGGAGTAAAAAGAACCGTCGTATATGTGTTACTGATAACACTTTCCGCCTGCAATCTTTCCGGGAAGAAGGATCCGGAACGGATGGCCGTTGACCTTCCGCAACTAAGAGAAAAAAAGGAGATTACCGTCGTAACCCTGAACGCCTCCACGTCCTACTTCATCTACAAGATGCAGCAGATGGGCTATGAATATGACCTGATAGAAGACTTTGCCGGTTCGCAGGAGCTGGCACTGAATATAAAAGTGGCCGAAAACATCACCCGCCTGGAAGAAATGCTCCGGTCCGGCGAAGCGGATCTTGTCGCCTATCCGGTACAAATGGATCATACGATGAAAAATAAATACCTGTTCTGCGGCGTGGAGCAGCAAAATCATTTGGTAATCGTACAGCGGGCGAATAAAGGAGATACGGTCTTAAGCGATGTCACGCAACTGATCGGAAAGGAGGTATGGGTGAAAAAGGAATCGCGGTACCATGAACGGCTGAAAAGTCTCAATGAAGAGCTTGGCGGAGGTATTATCATCCGGAATATCGAACGGGATACGGTTACGACCGAAGACCTCATTGAAATGGTTTCACTCGGAGAAATACGGTATACGGTCAGTGAAAATAACCTGGCCCGGCTGAACCGGACTTATTACCGGAACATACATATCGGGATGCCGGTCAGTTTTCCTCAACGGGCTTCCTGGATTGTACGCAAAGATTCTCCCGAACTGGCGCAGGCCGTCAACGAATGGGCGGAAAAGGTTTCAAAAAGCCCGACACTGAAGGCGGCCGTCAAGCGCTATTTTGAACAGTCCAAAGACGAAGACCTCCCGGCAGAAGGACTGATCATTAAAAAAGGGGATATTTCACCTTACGACGACCTGTTCAAAAAATATGCGGAAGACCTGGGATGGGAATGGCAGTTGCTTGCCTCCATCGCCTGTCAGGAATCCCGGTTCCATAACCACCTGGAATCATGGGCGGGAGCCAGAGGATTAATGGGAGTCATGCCCCGGACTGCGCGCAGCATGGGATTCATACCCGACAGCCTCGACAATCCCGAAACGGCAATCAGGGCGGGAGTGAAATGCCTGATCTCTTTCAGGGACTATTTTTCAAACATAAAGGATCCGGAAGAAAAAATCAAATTCACGCTGGCCGCCTATAATGCGGGCAACGGACATATCACCGATGCACGGAGACTGGCATCGAAACATGGTGGAAATCCTGATATCTGGGAGGGTAATGTCGCCGAATACATCCGGCTTAAATGCGAACCCGAATACTATAACGATCCGGTCTGTAAACACGGATACCTGCGCGGCGCAGAAACATTCGGGTACGTAAGCGAGGTTCTTTCAAGATACAGGTTCTATAAATCAAGGTCCGGTTAATAGCTGAACGGAACCTCCTTCTCTTCATCCGTACTCATTTTACTGTTAAAGACAGAATAGGTATACGTGTAAGAACCTGACGTATCTCTTGCCATATAGCTGTTGGGGGAAGTATTTTCATAGACAGAATTCAGCCCGTTGACAACCGAAAGCTTCGGTTCATTGTCGAAAAACAGTGAATAGCACAAAACAATCGCAAAAAAAGTAAATAATAACGGTTTCATTTCTACAATAAAATTTGTTTAAACTTACTAAGACTCATTCGGAACAGCATCTTCAAGTATTCACAATGGCTGTTTCATAATCTGTCGTTTGTGTTCATAGATACAACTTTATCACAAAACGTTGCATGATATGGAAATATTGTGCAAAATATAGATTTTTTATTACCACGGGATAAAAAGTAGCGGGTGGTAAGCCGGCGGACTGCCGGGTGTACGGGAAGAAACATTAGTCCCTTATTTGCAAAGGGTGCTTTTGCAGTGTTGCAAAGGGTGCTTTTGCAGCGTTGCAAAAGGTGCTTTTGCAGCGTTGCAAAAGCACCCTTTGCAAATCATGCATTTTCATTCGATCGTAATCGAATGCCCCAGCGTTATCGAACGGGAATTGTTTATTCGTTTTTATCAGAATCGACGCCCCCTGTGTCAGAATCCGGTTATTTTAGCCCTTGCGAAGTAGATCCTTACGCTCCGAAATCGTCAAAGTGAAGCATTTCGCGCGGAACGCCCAAGCTGTCAAGCATACCTTCCACGGCTTTTGACATCGGCCCGGGACCGCACATGTAATATTCGATTTCTTCCGGTTCTTCGTGATCTTTCAGATAAGTTTCATAGATAACCTGATGTACGAAGCCGGGGGTATATTTCACGCCGGCGGCATCTGCAGCCGGATCCGGACGGTCAAGCGCCAAATGGAAGGTGAAATTCGGAAAATCCTTTTCGATCCCCAGAAAATCATCCAGGTAGAACACTTCGTTCAGCGCGCGTGCACCGTAGAAATAAGACATTTTCCGGTCGGTCGTATGAAGTGTCTTTGTCAGGTGCATGATCTGCGCACGCAAGGGAGCCATGCCGGCGCCGCCGCCGATCCACATCATTTCGCGTTTCGAGTCGAAAACCGGGAAGAAGTCCCCGTAAGGGCCACTCATCTTCACTTTATCCCCGGGCTTCAATGTAAAGATATAGGAAGACGCAATGCCCGGCATCACATCCATGAAGCCCACCTGCGGTTTCGGTTTGAACGGAGGTGTTGCGATACGTACCGTCAGCATGATCCGGTCGCCTTCCGCCGGATAGTTTGCCATCGAATAGGCACGGACGGTTTCTTCGCTGTTACGGCATTTCAGCGTAAACAGACCGAACTGTTCCCATGCCGGCAGATAATCCGGCCCGATGGATTCCTTATCAATATCCTTCGCATAATCCATCGTAAACGCGGGAATAGTGATCTGTGAATAGGAACCCGGCACAAAATCCATGTGCTCGCCTTCCGGCAGCGCGACGATAAATTCCTTGATAAAGGTAGACACATTCCTGTTGGAAATGACCGTACACTCCCACTCTTTCACGCCAAACACTTCATCCGGCACTTTGATCGCCATATCTGCCTTCACTTTTACCTGGCATCCCAAACGCCAGTTTGCCTGAATCTGTTTCCGTGAGAAGAAGCCGGTTTCCGTCGGAAGGATATTGCCTCCGCCTTCCGGTATCCGGCACCGGCACTGACCGCAGCTTCCACTGCCGCCACAGGCGGAAGACAGGAAGATCCCCTGGCTCTGAAGCGTACTTAACACAGTACCTCCCATGGGTGTTTCAAACTCTTTTTCACCGTTCACTGTCACTTTCACATTTCCGGATGGAAGTAACTTTGCTTTTGCAAGCAACAGGGCGCCGACCAGAATCAGCGTGATCAGCAGAAAGATCACCGCTCCGGCCATAATTGTAAGTCCGCCCGACATTAATAGTATCATTTTATAGATCCGTTTTTACGTTAATAATTAGATGTTCAGTCCCGAGAAACACATAAATCCGATGCCCATCAAACCGGTGATGATGAATGCGATTCCCAATCCCCTTAAGGGTTTCGGGATATTCGAATAGGCCAGTTTTTCACGGACAGCAGCCATTCCCAAAATAGCGACCAGCCAGCCGATACCCGAACCCAGCCCGTAAACAGTAGCCTCTCCGACATTTATAAAGGCTTTTTGCTGCATAAACAGGGAACCTCCCATGATGGCGCAGTTTACAGCGATCAGCGGCAGGAAGATTCCCAGCGAGGCATATAAAGACGGAAGGAATTTCTCAACGACCATCTCTACCAGTTGTGTAAACGAGGCGATGATGGCTATAAAGATAATGAAAGACAAAAAACTCAGATTGACCTCCGCATACTGCGAACCCAGCCACTTCAGCGCGCCCTCCTTCAATACGTAGTTTTCCAGCAGGTAGTTGATCGGCAGCGTGCAGACAAGGATAAACGTAACGGCTATCCCTAACCCCAGTGCGGTCTTTACATTCTTGGAAACGGCAAGATACGAACACATACCCAGATAGTATGCGAAAATCATGTTTTCAACAAAAATCGACCGTATGAATGTGCTTACTATTTGTTCCATTCTGTTTCGTTATTTTTTATGTTCAGCATTAATTTTCTTCCTGAAGATCCTTATTCCTCGAACGGTGCACCCAGATAATGACCGCCACGCAAATCAAAGCCATCGGCGGCATAATCATCAGCCCGTTATTTACATAACCGGCATCATAGACTGCCTGGGGTATTATCTGATAACCAAAAAGCGTCCCCGAGCCTAACAGCTCACGGAAAAACGCAACAATCACCAGGATAATTCCATACCCCAGGCCATTGCCGATCCCGTCCAGGAAGGAAGGCCACGGGCCGTTTCCCAAAGCAAAGGCTTCCAGGCGTCCCATCAGAATGCAGTTTGTGATGATCAAACCGATAAATACCGACAGCTGTTTACTTACATCATAAGCAAACGCTTTTAGAAATTCGCTGACAACAGTCACCAGGGCTGCTACCACGACTAACTGTACGATGATACGGATCCGGTTCGGAATTGTATTTCTGATTAATGAGATAATTACATTTGCAAACGCAACGACGGCGGTCACAGAAAGGGCCATCACGATAGCAGGCTCCAGTTTTGCCGTCACAGCCAACGCAGAACAGATCCCGAGCATCTGAATAATGACCGGATTATTCCTGCTTAACGGGCCTAACAATATTTCTTTATTTTTTCCGGATAATAGTCCCATAATCCTCTATTTTTTAGCATTTAAAAATTCAACATAACGATCCAGGCTGCTCCTGATCATCTGATCAACCCCGTTACTGGTAATCGTGCCTCCTGATATTCCGTCCACATAATCCTGTCCCTGAAGCGTCTTGCCCGGCTTCACAACGGTAATACTCTTAAATTCATTATTCTTAAACAGTTGCTTGCCGGAAAACTGCAAACGGAAAGCCGGACCCGCAATCTCGGCGCCTAATCCGGGAGTTTCTCCCTGATGACTGAAATCGGCTCCATATACCGTATTTTTGTCGTCATTCATGGCGATATATCCCCAGACAGGCCCCCAAAGACCGCTTCCGTACAGAACAAGGATATATTTTGTCTGCCCGTCTACATTGGCCACAAACACAGGATACTGATTCTCAACAAACATTTTGGAGGCGTCGGCGGCAAAAGCGTCTCCCTCGACTTGCCGGCCATTATTATCCACCAGAAACGATTCCTTTATCAGCTCGTTATATTTCGCTTCCGTTTCACCTCCGGAAACAGAGACGTTAACCGAGCGCAATATTTGCTGCCGTTTATCATTTGCTTCATTTTTTTTCTGGTAGCTTCTTAACGACTCGGAAGTAAAAGCCAGCAGCGCCGCAACCAGAACAACCATCACGGAAGCATATATAATAGTGTATGCATTACTCTCTCTGTTCATAATCTTTCGTATTATAAAATTAGCTTGCGACCCTTTTCAGACGGCGTTTGATATTGCTTTCAACCACACAGTAGTCGATCAAAGGTGCAAATGTATTCATTAACAAAATGGCAAGCATCATTCCTTCGGGATAGCCCGGGTTCAGCGCCCGGATAATAATCGCAAAGGCTCCCACGAGTAAACCGTAAATATATTTACCGGTCTCCGTACGGGCTGAAGTGACCGGATCCGTAGCCATAAATACAGCTCCAAAGGCAAATCCTCCCAAAAACAAATGATCGACCGGAGAAACCGTCATCACAACGGTGGTCCCTATCAGGTTAAAGACAGCCGCCATCACTGCGCCACCTGCAAACACGGAAAACATGGTTTTCCAGCTGGCCACTCCTGTAAATAACAGGATGGCAGCGCCGATCAAAATGGCCAGCACAGACGTTTCACCGATGGAACCCGGAATCAGCCCGATAAAATAATCCCAGGTTGTCAGCGGCTGTCCCAATACATCCACCGTCTGGAATGAACCGATCGCCTCTTTGGCCGCTGTTCCGATCTGTCCCAGCGGGGTCGCTCCGGAGAAAGCATCCAGCACGTTGGATCCTCCGATTCCGAAAACCGCGTCCGTCCGGACAAAAACCTGATCGCCGGACATGGCGGCCGGATAGGCAAAGAACAGAAAAGCGCGTGTCACCAGCGCCACATTAAATACATTATAACCCGTTCCCCCGAATACTTCCTTCGCAAAAACGACTGCAAATGCCGTCGCTACAGCGATCATCCACAGGGGCGTATCAATCGGTACGATCATCGGGATCAACATGCCGGATACAAGAAATCCTTCCTGTATTTCCTCCTTTTTCCATTGAGCCACAATAAACTCAATCCCCAGCCCGACCACATACGAAACAACGATCTTCGGCAATACAGCCAGTAAGCCGTAAACAAAAGTCATCCAGAATCCCGGATGCAAGCCTGTCGCCAGATTATGCTGATAGCCGATATTGTACATGCCGAACAGCAGGGCAGGCATCAGTCCCGCGATCACGACCGACATGATCCGTTTCGAGTCGATACTGTCATGAATATGCACTCCTGACGTTGCAGTCTTGTTCGGAACGAATAAAAACGTATCGAATCCGTCAAAAACCGATCGGAACATCGACAGCTTACCCCCTTCTTCAAAGTTAGGTTTAATCTTGTTGAGAAAATTCCTTAACGCTTTCACTATGATTTATTTATTAATTTGTTAATTCAGTTCCTTATACAGCAAATCAAGTCCGTTACGAACGATTTTCTGTATTTCAATCTTCGACGTATCCACAAACTCGCACAATGCAAAATCCTCCGGTGCCACTTCATATATACCCAGATTCTCCATTTTATCTATATCAAACGCAATAATCGCCTTCAATAAATATTCCGGCAGGATATCCATCGGGAAGACTTTATCGTATTCGTTTGACATAATCATGGCGCGTTTCCCTCCACGTATCCGCGCGTCAAGCACATATTCCTTATTCTTGCCGGACAGCCAGCTGAGATAGGTATGGCTCACACTGAATTTCCCGAATCCGGGAGTAGCCCAGCCGACAAATTCGTCGACGTCATCCCCTTCAGGTATTGCCGTCAGCTGATTATCGTACGCCCCGAGGAAATCGTCCGGGCCGACCTTCGTTCCGGTCAGTACATTGCCGCTGATTAAACGTACATGCCCTTCCGATACGTTTCCGTCCATGATACTGCGTACGGTACATCCGGCTATGACTTTCGCATATCCGCACTTCTTGAACTCCGGGCCTGTCAGCGCGATCACTTTGGTAAAATCAACTTTCTTTTCTTTCAGCAAACGTCCCATCATAAGGACATCCGTCGCATGAACCGTCCAGACTACCTCACCTTTGTTTACCGGTTTGATATGATTGATCAGAACGCCTGCATTTCCCACAGGATGCGGGCCGGAAAGTTCCACTACTTCCACATCTCTCACTGTACGCAAGTCCGAACCCTGCCTGACCCCGAAATAAACCTTCCCTCCGGTAAGTTTGGCGAGTGCACTCAATCCTGTCTGCAAAGCATCTTCCTGCCCCTTTACGACAAAATCAAAGTCCGGAGCTAAAGGAGCAGAATTATAAGCCGTCACAAAAATATCGCGCGGCGTATCCGACGGATTAGCCACGCGATCATAAGGACGCTGTTTTATAAAAGGCCACATTCCCTTCGCCAGTAAAAGCGCCTTTAATCCTTCCGCATCATACGAAGAAACATCTTTTATGTCAAATGATTCATATTCAATCAGCTCGTCCGGCTTAACCGTAATGCTCAATATTTTACGCTTTTCTCCACGGTTCACACCCGTAACGGTTCCGCTGACCGGCGAAACAAATTTTATTTCCGGACGACCCTTATCAATCATCAGCGGAGTACCGGCTTTTACACGGTCTCCTTCACGGACAAGCGCCTTAGGCGTTATTCCGACGTAATGATCGGGAACAATTGCATAACTTTCGGATTTGCCAACATCAAAAAACGCCTCCGGAGCTTTCCCCTTCAGGTTTATGTCTAATCCTTTCCTGATTTTAATAAACTTTGCCATGTTTGTAACAATATTTCAGTTTGTTGAAAAATGCGGTGCAAAATTACACAAAAAATTCACTTGACAGACATAAATAAAGAAAAAATTCTTTAATCAATCCCGCAGAATCTCCCGGGAGACAAATAAAACACCAAATAAACAGAAAATTAGGATAAGTTCTCAGCCTGTAAAAATATCCTGAACCCACGAATACGTCCCATTCAAAAACAAAAGGAAATGACTTCCGGATGACAGATACAAAACAACATAATATTTTATTTTGTATTCCTCCCAGCTTGCGTTATCTTTGTAAACCCAAACAGAACTCATTTAAAAACCGGGTATAAAAAACCAGTAGCATGTATACATATAAATATATACTGACCGCCATTACAGGATTTGTCCTGGTCTGTGGATATGTGGACGCACAGGAAACCTATCGAACGGAAATATTCAGGGATCATATAAAAAGTCTGGAAATCAAAGTCGAAGGTGAGTTAATTTCCAGTCCGTACATTGAATTGAAGGGAGAAAAGAGGATAGAAATCACCTTTGACGCATTGCACCGTTCAAGCGGACGGTATGCATATTCCGTTATTCATTGCGATGCGGACTGGAAAAAATCAGTCTTATCGCCGATCGAATATATGAACGGATTTCAGCAGGTGACGGTCAATGACTTTGCCAATTCAATAAATACCATGACACATTACACCAACTATAAGATCTGTTTCCCCAATGAAGATACACGGTTTACCATGTCCGGAAATTATGCAGTACAGGTTTATGAAGAAGATAATATGGAAAACATTATTCTTACGGCCTGTTTCAGCCTTATCGAATCGTTAATAGATATAGAGGCATCCGTCAGCGGAAATACCGATATAGATTTCAACAGGGAACACCAGCAGATTGATTTCACCATCTACCCCCAAAACCTGAACATCGTCTATCCGCAGAATGACCTGAAAATATTTGTCTACCAAAACAATAACCGCAACGATGTACGCACCGACATCCAGCCGATGACTGTTACCGGCGAACAGATTCAATACACACACAACAGGAAACTTATCTTCGAAGCCGGCAACGAATACCGGCGCATCGAATTTCTGACACACCGGTACAACGGCATGGGAGTAGAGGAGACCGGATTCTACAATCCTTATTACCATGCCACCCTGTTCCGGGAAAAAAAGCGTGCGAAGACATCCTATTTATATGATCAGGATCAGAACGGACGCTTTTTTATCCGCTGCAGTGAATGTCAGGATCCGGATACGGAAGCCGATTATTATGTCGTGCATTTCTCCCTGGCCTCCGAACCGATGAGCGAAGGGGACGTCTACATCACGGGAGAACTGTTCAATAACATCAACGACCACCGGAACCGGATGGAATATAACGCCGAAACGGGAGCTTACGAAAAAGCGGTGATGTTAAAACTGGGATTGTATAATTATCAGTATGCCTTCATGGGAAAAGGAGGCGCTCAAACCACCCTGAAAGAAACCGAGGGTAATTTTTTTGAAACCGAAAACGAATACCTGATTGCCGTTTACTACCGGCCGGCCGGCGCCCGGTATGACCGCCTGATCGGCGCAAAATCAGTCAGTAACAGCCTGACGGCACAATAACTGTCCGGCATCCGGCACGTTTTTTTTATCATTAACATGTTTCGCTTTACACTCAACACTTTTCCTTTTGCATATAACATTTTTCTTTTTTAACCGAAACCCGCTTTTTTTATTTGAGAAGGAACTCTATATTTGCAAGCAAAAATAAAATTATGAAACGTAGAGATTTCTTGAGAACAGGCGCAATCATGGGCGCGAGTGCAGCAGTATCATTAAACTTTGATAAATTACAGGCAGCATTAAATACAAATACAACAGCCGTGGAGGCGACGCCCGATCTGGTAGCAGTCATGGGAGGAGAGCCGGAAGCCATGCTGGACAAGGCGCTGGAAACCCTTGGAGGTATCGGCAACTTTGTGAAAAAAGGGCAAAAAATAGTCATTAAGCCGAATATCGGCTGGGATCGCGCTCCCGAACTGGCAGGAAACACAAATCCCCGATTAATTGGGGCATTAGTAAAAAAATGCCTGGATGCAGGTGCATCCAAAGTAACTGTCTTTGACCATACCTGTGACGACTGGAAAAAATGTTACGCTTCCAGCGGCATTGAGGCGGCTGTGAAAGCAGCCGGAGGAGTGATTGTTCCGGGAAATGATGAAAAATATTATTCAAAAGAAGTAGCTTTACCGGACGGCGTCAGCCTGAAGTCAATCAAAGTACACGATGCACTCATTGAAGCGGATGCATGGATCAATATTCCGATACTTAAAAATCATGGCGGCGCGAAGCTGTCGTGCGCCATGAAAAACCTGATGGGAATCGTATGGGATCGCCGCTTCTTTCATTCAAACGACCTGCAGCAGTGTATCGCCGACGTTTGCACATGGAACAAGAAACCGGTACTGAACATCGTCGATTCATACCGTATCCTGTTTCAGAACGGCCCCCAGGGGAAAAGTGAAGCAGACGTGGCAACCGTGAAAACACTGATCGCCTCTAAAGATATCATTGCTACGGATACAGCCGCACTGCAATTTTTCAATCAGGTAAAAAAACTGGATCTGGAAGCCGTAGGACATATACGGATGGGACAGTCTCTCAAATTAGGCACTACGGATCTGAAAAACATTAATATCAAAAGAATCAAAATTTAGAACAGTGAAAAGACTGTACCTTTAGATGAGAAAAAAAACGATCAACAGGCTGAAAGCAGTAAGGGTCATACTTGCAGTTATCCTATTTATTCCCATCCTGTTCTTTTTCTTAGACTTTACAGATCTGCTTCCGGATTCGTTGAGTAAACTCTTGCGAAGACAGCTGATGCCGGCCATTCTGACAGGCGCAACGGCTACGCTTGTGAGCTATTTCCTGTTAACATTGCTGTTCGGGCGGATTTACTGTTCCGTAATATGCCCGGCCGGTATCCTGCAGGATTTGTTTAACCGCATAGCATGTATCGGGAAAAAGAAAAAGATGCGTTTCCGCTACCATAAACCGGCAAACCGGCTGCGATATGTCATTTTAGGCTTAATCGCCCTGACGGCTGTTTTCGGAATCACGGAACTGTGCCTTCTTCTCGACCCGTACAGTAATTTCGGACGCATTGCAACCGGTCTGTTCCGTCCTGCAGTCGTATGGATCAATAATATACTGGCAGATTTTCTCTCGTCAAAAGGGGATTATTCTTTCTATCATGTGACGGTACGCACCTCGACTGTGGCGCTTATTTCAGCAGTTGCGGCATTTCTTGTCTTTGCCGTTATGGCATATTTCAGGGGACGTTTATTTTGCAATACGGTCTGTCCGGTAGGAGCGCTGTTAAGTCTTGTTTCACGCTACTCCCTGTTCCGCATCACATTCGACAAAGACAAATGTAATCATTGTACCCTGTGTGAAAGAAACTGCAAAGCGGAAGCTATTGATTCAAAAAACGGAACGGTAGACGCATCAAGCTGTGTCACCTGCTTTAACTGTACATCCGCATGCAACCGGAACAGTTTAAAATACACTTTCGCTCCGCCGTCATGGAAGAAGACATCCGCGATAACAGGAGCGAAAAAAGCGCCCCTCATTTCAAAAAGCCGCCGTTCATTCATTACAACGGGCGCCGCATTAGCGGGTTCCGTTCCCCTGACAGCTCTTGCAAATGAAAAATTCAGGGAAAGCGCCGCCCCTGTTACCCCTCCGGGTTCCCTCAGTATCGAACGGTTCAAAAACTTATGTACGGGATGCCATCTTTGCGTGGTGCAGTGCCCGACACAGGTTCTTCATCCGGCGGGACTGAAATATGGACTGGGATATATGCTGAAACCCTATATGTCATACGAAAGCAGCTACTGCAACTACAGTTGCACGGTCTGTTCGGAGGTATGCCCGACGGATGCCATCAAACCGGTTACCGTTGAAGAAAAGAAGGTAACCCAGATCGGTATTGCACATTTTTACAAAGAGATTTGCGTTGTCTATACGGATGAAAATGACTGTGGCGCCTGTTCGGAGCATTGCCCTTTGCAGGCCGTTCACATGGTTCCGTATAAAGGGACACTGACCATCCCCCAGGTAGAAGCGGAATTATGCGTCGGATGCGGAGGCTGCGAATCCATCTGTCCGGTACGTCCGGTACGCGCCATTGTCATCCTGTCCAATCCGGTACATCAAACCATACAGCTGCCGGAAGAAGAAGAAGTAAAGGAATTTGAGGTCGATGACTTCGGATTTTAAAAACGGCTGTCACCCTCCGCGTTTAGCGCCGACAACGCTCTTCTTGGGAGTGGAGGCTTTGGGTATGAACTTCGCCTTTGCACCTTTTGCCGCAGTTATTGAGACCGGACCTTCTTTGCGCTTCGCGGTCTTTGCCGCCGCCGCTTTTGCAGGAGCCGCCGTCTTTGCGTCTTTCTTTTCTTCAGCGGATTCGTTTTCGTCTTTTACCTCATCCTCTTCTGCCGGTTCCTTTTCCTTCTTTGAGAAGTCCGTGATATTGTTGGATATGAGGAGTTCATACCATTTCAGCACCTTCTTTATATCACTCGGATAAACACGTTCCCGGTTGAAACCCGGCAATATTTCTGCAAAATAAGCACGTAAATCATCCGGTTGCGCCTTTGAAAGGTCAATGGAGACTTTTCCGCCATGCTCCTTTTCTCTGATGGCAGTAAGCACTTTACCTATTGAAACTTCATCCTCATCCGTATAAATGGATATATCACCCACAGAAATAACTTTATCCCTTATATAGGCCGGGATACGCTTCTTATCAATCAAAGATTCTACTATCAGCAGATTATTGCCTTTAGACACCAGCTTATACAAACCGGGCTTACCCGACACAACCAAAATTTCCTTCAACATATAATTTAAAGTTTAATGTTTAACGGAGACAAAGATAATGCAAGCCGGGTGAAGATCAAAATGTGTTCGCTCATTTTTTTTCGGGGGCGTTGCAATTTTCAGCTCCAAATCCTATCTTTTGCTTGAACGCTGACGTTTCTCACGTTCTTTCTGCTGTTTACGCACCTGTTCCTGCTGCATCCGCTGCGCTTCTTCCAGCCGTTTCATGAAACCGGATTTCTTTTTCGGTTTCTTTTTGTTTGCTTCCAGTTTTGCCAGCAGTTTTTCTTCATTGATAGCAAAACGGAAAATCATCGTCTGGGCGATCGTAATCAGGGTAGACACCAGGAAATAGTAGCTCAAGCCGGCAGAGTTCTGGTTAAACATAAAGAAGAACATCAACGGCATGATATACATCATCATACTCATCCCCGGCATTTGTTGCTGCCCGGTATTCGTCATATTCATGTTGACTTTTGTGTATACGAGGTTCACAGCTGTCATCAACAAACAGAACAGACTGAGATGATTCCCGATAAACGAACTGATAAAGGGTATATTTACATTCCACGAGATAACCGCATCATACGTCGAAAGATCCTCCGCCCAAAGGAATCCCTGCTGGCGAAGCTCTATCGCGGTAGGAAACAGCCAGTATAAGGCAATCAGGATCGGCATCTGAAGTAACATCGGCAAACAGCCGCTCATCGGACTGGCGCCGGCGCTGCTATACAGGGCCATCGTCGCCTGCTGCAATTCCATGGACTGCTCTTTCTTGGGAAATTTAAGCTTTAACGCTTCCACCTGCGGACGCAATACACGCATCCGGGCCTGCGACATATAGGATTTGTAAGTAAGAGGAAACAGGACAAGCTTAACAGCCAGGGTCAAAAGGAAAATAATCAATCCGTAATTGGACATAAACTTACCGAGGTAGTCAAATATCGGCAAGATAAAATATTTATTGATCGGACGTATCCACTTGTACCCCATCGGCACAAGGTTGTCAAGTTCCAGCTGCTGATCCGGGTCAACGCCCTTGTCGTATGAACGCAATAGTTTATACTTGTTTGGCCCGAAGAAATACCTGAATCCGATGGACTCATCGCCTGTAAGACTGAATGCCACAGCGGTTGTCGTATAAAAGTCTTTCAGGTATCTGGCATCTGCCGTCTCCTGTTTGGCGGAAAGGGTCGTTGCTGCAAAAGCACCATCGGCAATCAGCGCCGATGTAAAATACTTATTTTTGTAGCCCACCCATTTCAGGCGGTTTGACAGCTGTTTTTCTTCATCTTTCGCCTCCCCGAAATGTTCCACATCATCTGCAAGGAATTTATAATATAACCCGGTATACTGATTTTCAAGCTTGCGTCCCTTTTCCTGCGTCCTCATCCGCTGGCTCCACTGGATGTCAAGCGCATTCGTAGAAGGGGCCAGAATACCGTTCAATCCGTTCGCCCGGATCGTAAAGTGCAGCATGTAATCATCCGGATTCAGCGTATAGACAAAATCCACGATGCCGCTTTCCCCTACTTTCAGGTGCATCGTTACGGAGTTGGGATCACTGCCCGTTACCGGTGTAAAATATAAATCGGACGTATTGACGACACGGTTTGTCGCCGTCACAAAAGTGACATTAAACTTCGAGTCGTTGTCGTCAAACAATATCAGCGGCTCTTTTTCGTAAGTCAGCGCATCTTTCACGCGGGCATAAGATACGCGCCCTCCCTTACTGCTGATCTTTACTTCTATCTTACTGTTTTCAAGCGTGAAAACTTCATCCGTACCGGTAACGGCATCTGCAAAGGCCCCGAAATTATGCTGAACCTGCACCTGGCGCAATGAATCGGAAAGATCTTCCGTTGCCTCACTGAATGAGGCTTCCGGCTTCCCCTGCTCCAAAACCGCCTGTTCCCGGGCCTCTTTCATGACAGACGCAATCGAATCCTGATAACGCTGCCGCGCTTCCGCCTGTTCTTTCGACGGGCGGTTAAGCCAACTGAAACCGATTAAAACTAATCCGATTAAAACAAAACCTATGACTGTATTCTTATCCATCCGTTTCTCTTATTTATCTACTTTTACAGCCGCCTTTATAAAGCCTACAAACAGCGGATTCGGGCTAATAACCGTAGAACGGTATTCCGGATGATACTGTACTCCGACATACCATTTCAAACCCGGAACCTCGACCACTTCGACCAGGCTTGTCTCGGGATTTTCACCGATGCATCTCATACCCGCTTCTTCAAAGGACTGCTTAAATTCATTATTAAACTCGTAGCGATGACGGTGACGCTCCTGTATATGCTGCTTTCCGTAAGCTTCGTATACCTTGGTTCCCTTCTTCAGGACACATTCGTATTCGCCGAGGCGCATCGTACCGCCCAGATTCGTAATATTCTTCTGCTCTTCCATGAGGTCTATCACTTTATAGGGAGCATTCGGCTCCATCTCGGTGGAATTTGCATTCTCCAGCCCCATCACATGACGGGCATATTCAACCACCATGCACTGCATGCCAAGGCAGATGCCAAGACTCGGAACATTATGCTCGCGGGCGTATTTCAGTGCAACAAACTTCCCCTCAATACCCCGCTGCCCGAAACCGGGAGCAATCACAATGCCGTCCATCTCTTTCAACTGCTCCTCCACATTGCCTTCATCGATTTTTTCCGAATGGATAAGACGCAAATCCAGCCTGCGGTCATTATAGATGGAAGAGATCAGCAGCGATTCCTCAATCGATTTATAGGCATCCTGCAACTCTACATATTTCCCGACCAGTGCAATCTTCACGTCTTTTTCCGCATTATTTTTACGGTGCAGAAACTCTTTCCACTGTTTCAGTTCGGGCGTTGGGCCTACCGGAAGGCCTGCTTTCTCCAGCAATATTTCATCCATTTTCTGGCGCTGAAGCATCAGGGGCACCTCGTAAATGGTCGGCACATCAATTGACTGGACGACCGCTTCTTTGGAAACATTACAGAACAAAGCCACCTTGTGAAGGATCGGAGGACTCAATTCGTGTTCCGTACGAAGCACGAGGATATCCGGCTGAACGCCCAGCTCCTGTAACTGCTTGACGGAATGTTGTGTAGGCTTTGTTTTATATTCCTTGGCCGCGGCGATAAACGGGACGTATGTCAGATGCACGCAGATGCAGTCTTTCCCAAGTTCCCATTTCAACTGGCGCACACTTTCTATGAAAGGCAACGACTCAATATCACCGACCGTTCCGCCTATTTCCGTAATCACAAAATCATATTTTTCCTTTGTCCCCAACAGCTTGACATTCCGTTTGATTTCATCCGTAATATGAGGGATCACCTGTACCGTCTTGCCTAAATAATCTCCGCGACGTTCCTTTTCAATCACATTCTGATAGATACGGCCGGTTGTAATATTGTTGGCGCGTGTTGTAGGAACATTCAGGAAACGTTCATAATGCCCCAGATCAAGATCCGCCTCATGGCCGTCGACCGTCACAAAACATTCGCCGTGTTCGTAGGGATTCAGCGTTCCCGGATCCACATTAATATACGGGTCAAACTTTTGTATGGTCACTTTATAATCCCGCGCCTGCAGCAACTTCCCCAGTGAGGCTGAAACAATCCCTTTACCCAGGGAAGAAACAACACCTCCTGTCACGAAAATATACTTTGTTTTTACCACTGTTTCTATGAGTTAAATTTTTGAAGCGACAAAGATATGGATTTTTTTTCGATTTTACCGGGATGCAGCATGAAATATAAAAAAATATAGTACTTTTGCAAGCAAGTATAAACCGATTGGTGAAAATGAATGATATAAGAAAACATAAAATAGCCTCTATCCTGTCTTTTACTTTTTTACTGGTTATCATCGCGGATGCAAATGCGCAGCACAGTAAAACAACAGGCTTATCGGAAGAAGTAATGGCATGGACCAAATCCACGCTGGAACCCTGGCCGCCCGACCGCTACAAATCACTGAAAGAGGCGATGATCGATAATAATTTTTATGTCCCCGTGGTATTCCGCGGCGGTATGTTCCCGGAATTGAAATACGAATTTAACCGCGACTCCATCGCACTGATGGGACTTCAGATCCCCCCGGCCCTAACCTACGAAAATAAGCGTGTGAAAAACCTGTTCAGATACCAACTGCTGAAGAAACAGCTGGAAGACAGCGCCTACAAAAACGTAATGCTCAAAGACCCCCGGAACTTCCGGTACAGGATCAAACAATTACCGGACAAACCGGAAAAAGTGATAAAATCTAAAAGTATTGACAAATCCGGCGAGCAGGTCAAATTAGAGGTGAAAACGACTGTGGTGACGCCGGAAGCCGTCGATCCGATCGTTAAATTTATACCCGACAGGAGATACTGGAAATCCTCGTTTTTCGCCAACATACAGTTTTCCCAGAGCAAAAGTTCGGCAAACTGGTACAAGGGCAAAATCGACAACATCAATATTATCACCCAGACAAATACGTCCTACAATTATGAAAGGGATAGAATATCGCTGACAAACAACCTGTATACCACCCTCACCTTCAACAATGTCCCCAACGACACGCTGCGCGACTATACCATCGGAAGCGACGAACTCCGCTACCGCAGTGTCTTCGGACTGAAAGCGATCCGTAACTGGAAATATTCTACTACTGCAGATTTTATCACCTCCATGGGGAACAAATACATTGCTAATACAAAGAATAAACACTCCGCCTTCCTGGCGCCTTTCACGCTCAACCTCGGGGTGGGGATGACCTATGATGTCAATCCGAAGTTCAAAAAACCGAACCGTTCGGTTGGCCTGTCCCTGACCCTGGATCCTCTTTCATTCAAATATATGTACAGTACGGATAAGAAGATTAATCTCCCGGCTTTTTTCTCCGACAGAAACGAAGACGGCACCTATAAGCATGTGTTTAGAAGTTTCGGGTCCAGCCTCACGATGACAAACAAGGTCCGGTTCAACAAAAACGTGACGATAGAAAATTCACGCCTGTATTACTTTACTAACTATGAACGCGTATTCATTGAATTTGACAACACGGTAAAAGTCATCCTAAGCAAATATTTTTCCACCACATTCCAGCTCTACCTGCGATATGACGACGCCGTGGCAAAAGCGCCCGATTCCGATACATACCTCCAGGTGTACGAACTGTTTTCATTCGGATTCAGCTACACCTGGTAATTTCGCTTCAAACTCCTCACGGTAGAGTAACCTGCAGGAAGGATCTCAGTCCGGGCGGACAAACAGTCTTTGTTCGCCTGGACAAAAGGTCTCTCATGGGAGGATGAGAGAGTCTCTCAAGGAAGGATGAGAACGTCTCTCGAAAAACAAGTTTAATTCAATATCCATCTGCAAAATCAAATACTGACTACACCATTCCGGGTACAGTTTCATCTATTGAAGATGCTGTATTTTATCATAATGCTTATTTGACGAAAGATGCGGGCGCGGCGACGTTTGACATCAGCCATTTGCCAAAAGGCGTATGGATCGTCAAAAGCAGCAGCGGCTGGACAGGGAAAGTGGTCAAACTTTGAACCGTCCGTTTTTCAATGAATGGGAAACAGACTGAACATAAATAACAGGAATGGAATCAAGGACAAACGTCATCCATGAATGATGATTCTATAAATGTTTTATGCAGGTAATTCAAAATCCTGTAGAGACGCGATGCATCGCGTCTCTACAAGGTACCAGGCGAAGGCGCCAGCCCAATGCCGTCAACTTAAGGACTGAAATCCCTTATTCTCCGAATATACCTTAATAGCCCTGCAAACCCTCCACCTGCCCTTATTTCCTTATTACCGTGCGATATAATAAGGAAATAAGGAGGGGGGGGGCCGGGCTACTAAAGGCTCCGGCTGAAAATAAGGGATCTTTGCCATTGACCTGTCATCTTTAACAAAAAATATTACCTGTATACATTGCCCATATATTTTTAATTATTACTTTTGCGCCCGAATTGCAATGTGGAGTTTGCAATTTATACGTTATGAAAGATTTGATTCAACATCAGGGTATAATAGAAAAAATCGAAAAACGGACAGTGTTTGTCAGGATTGAACAAAAGGCGGCATGCAGCGCTTGCCATGCACGTTCCGCATGTCTTGCTTCCGACAAAAAAGAAAAAATAATTGAAATTGACGCGACTCCCGGAATGTACGCCATCCGTGAAACGGTGATCATTTCCGCCCGCTCCTCCGCAGGTTTCCTGGCCGTCGTCATCGCTTTTGCCATACCGCTGGCTTTGGTCATCATCACATTCATCACCGGAATGAATCTAAGCGGAAGTGAAGGTATCGGCGGACTGGCGGGACTGTCCGTTTTGATTCCCTATTATTTCACCCTGTCTGTTTTCCGTGACAGATTAAAGAAAAAATTTGTATTCTCACTGTCAAAAGCGCCGGAGACAGAGAACCTAAACCAATCATTCTAAGTAATTATATGTATATAGCAATTATTCTATTAGGTATTATAGGAGCCACAGCAGCATTCATCCTGTTTATTTTATCAAAAAAATTTGAGGTGAAAGAAGATCCCCGTATCGCCCTGGTGCTTGAAGCGCTGCCGGGCGCTAACTGTGGAGGATGCGGATATCCGGGATGCAGCGGTTTCGCAGTCGCCTGTGTGAAAGCGGAATCTCTGGAGGATTTATCCTGTCCGGTCGGTGGAGCCGGTGTGATGAAAAGCGTTGCAGCGATCATGGGTAAAGACGCGGGGGAGACTGTTCCGAAAGTAGCCGTTGTACGCTGTAACGGGACCTGTGACGCCCGTCCGCGGACAAGTGAATATGACGGGGCGAGGAATTGCAGCATCGCGGCATCGCTGTATGGCGGCGAAACGGGCTGTTCGTTCGGCTGCCTCGGACTGGGCGACTGTGTCGATGCATGTACGTTCGGTGCAATACATATAAATCTGCAAACAGGGCTGGCCGAAGTCAGGGAGGACAAATGCGTGTCATGCGGAGCCTGCGTGAAAGCGTGTCCTAAAAACATCCTTGAGATGCGTAAAAAAGGGCCGAAGTCACGCCGCATCTTTGTTTCATGTATCAACAAGGACAGGGGAGGCATTGCACGCAAAGCCTGTTCCAGCGCCTGCACCGGCTGCAGCAAATGTTTGAAGGAATGTACCTTCGGCGCTATCACGGTCGAAAACAACCTGGCTTATATAGACGACGTCAAATGTCGCCTGTGCCGTAAATGCGTCGCCGTCTGTTCCACGAATGCCATCCACGAGCTGAATTTCCCGCCGCGAAAAGCAGCGGAGGAGAAGAATGAGAAACCATTAAACAATCTATAAACAAATGCGCACCTTTCGAATCGGAGGTATACATCCACCGGCAAATAAATTATCGGCAGGCAGGCCGATAGAAACGATAGCCGTTCCGGCAGCCGTTGTCATCCCGTTAAGCCAGCATATCGGCGCACCGGCCAAAGCGGTTGTCGCCAAAGGAGATAAAGTCAAAGTCGGCACACTGATCGGTAAAGCCGAAGGGTTTGTTTCCGCCCATGTTCACTCGTCCGTATCCGGTACGGTCGCCAAAATTGACACGGCGCCCGGCGATTCCGGAACGGCACGCCCGGCGGTCTATATAAATGTGGAAGGCGATGAGTGGGAAACGGATATTGACCGCAGCGATACGCTTGTCAAAGACTGCAACCTTTCATCCGAAGAAATTATTAAAAAAATCGAAACGGCCGGCATTGTCGGGATGGGAGGCGCCACGTTCCCGACCCGGATAAAACTCACGCCTCCACCGGGAAACAAGGCTGAAATACTCATCATCAATGCGGTGGAGTGCGAGCCTTACCTGACTGCCGACCATTCGCTGATAATGGAAAAAAGCGAACAGATCCTGGTCGGAACGGTCATTTTGATGAAGTCACTGCATGTCAGTCGCGCCGTCATTGGCATCGAATGCAATAAACCCGATGCGATAGAGCGGATGACGGGGCTTTCGGCGGAATATAAGGGCATTGAAATCATGCCGCTGAAAACGCGGTATCCGCAGGGAGGTGAAAAGCAGCTGATCGACGCCGTGATCCGCCGTCAGGTGAAAAGCGGGGCGCTGCCTGTTTCCGTGGGAGCCGTTGTGCAAAACGCCGGCACCGTTTATGCCGTATATGAAGCGGTGCAGAAAAACAAACCGCTTATCGAACGGGTGATAACGGTCACAGGGAAAAAAGTAACCCGGCCGTCCAATTTCCGGGTGCGTATAGGGACGCCCGTCAGTACGCTGATCAATGCGGCCGGAGGCATGCCGGAAGATACGGGCAAGCTGATCGGCGGCGGTCCGATGATGGGCCGGGCGATGGTCGGCGCAGCCGCACCGGTGATGAAGGGAAGCTCCGGCATCCTGCTCCTGACGAAGGAGGAATCCCTGCGGCGTCCGTCGCACGACTGCATACGCTGCGCCAAATGCGTGGGAGCCTGCCCGATGGGACTTGAACCGAGCCTGCTGATGAACCTGTCCGAATACAAGCTGTGGGATGATGCGGAGAAGAATTACATCACAGACTGCATCGAATGCGGGTCATGCAGTTATACCTGTCCCGCAAACCGCCCGTTACTGGATTACATACGCCTGGGAAAAAGCGCCGTTACGGGAATGATCCGGGCAAGAAAAAATTAATGCACGTATGAAAAAAATGATCGTATCTCCTTCGCCCCATATACATAGCGGCGATTCAATAAGTAAAAACATGTACGGGGTGCTGGCCGCGCTCATCCCGGCGTTCCTGGTATCGCTGTACTGCTTCGGACTGGGCGCATTGATTGTGACCCTTACCTCGGTCGCCTCCTGCGTCCTCTGCGAATACTTTATCCTGAAATTCCTGTTCAAAAAAAAGCCGGCCATCCACGACGGTTCCGCGATCCTTACCGGCGTCCTGCTCGCGTTCAACCTGCCGTCAAACCTGCCGGTATGGATCGTCATTGCAGGCGCCTGTGTCGCCATCGGAATCGGGAAAATGTCATTCGGCGGGCTGGGAAACAACATTTTTAATCCGGCGCTCGTGGGCCGCGTGTTCCTGCTTATTTCGTTTCCGGCGCAAATGACCACCTGGCCTGTGGCGGGAGCCTTTCCGATGACCTACCTGGATGCAGAGACCGGGGCAACCACCCTGTCCCTTATTCATTACGGCGACAGTATCGCGGCGGCAGGCCGGGCGGTCACCGGACTTACGGGCGGCAGCCTGGGAGAGGTCAGCGAGATCGCCCTGCTCTTAGGACTGATCTTTATGCTTTCCCGGAAAATTATCACCTGGCACATTCCCGTTTCCATCCTCGGAACCGTGGCCGTCTTCACCGGCCTGCTTTTTGCCGGCGCCATGCTTCATGCCCATTACACGGAAGGAACGGCGGACATGCAGGCTCTTATGGATTCGGCGAGAATTTATAATCCGCTGATTCATCTCACATCCGGAGGGCTGATGCTGGGAGCCGTGTTCATGGCGACGGATTATGTGACCTCGCCGATGAGTAAAAAAGGCATGGTCGTTTACGGTACGGGCACAGGCATTATTACGGTCGTCATCCGCGTATTCGGCGCTTACCCCGAAGGCATGTCTTTCGCCATCCTGATCATGAACGCGCTGACCCCGCTTATCAATACGTATATTAAACCCAAACATTTCGGAGGAAAATAGAATGGAAAAACTGAAATCGACATTGCCCAATATCTTACTGTCACTGACCGTGATCTGCCTTGTCGCCGGCGTTGCCCTGTCGGCTGCCGACAAATATACCGCAGACGCCATCGCAAGATCCAAAGCGGTCGAACTGCAAAACGCCATCCGGAACGTCACGCCCGAGTTCGACAACGACCCGTCCGAAGAACAGTACAAAGCGGCCGTTGCAGAAGGCGATTCGCTCATTGTCTATCCGGCAAGAAGGGAGGGAAAGCCTGTCGGATATGCCGTTGAGAGCTATACGAAAAACGGCTTCGGCGGAATCATCCGCGTGATGGCGGGATTTGACACGGAGGGCAAACTGCTCAACTATTCGGTGCTGGAACATAATGAAACGCCCGGCCTCGGCTCCAAAATGGAAGAATGGTTCCGTGAAGACAGGAACCGGCAGAATATCATCGGACGGAATCTGAAGAAGAACGGACTGAAAGTGGCCCGTGACGGAGGCGACGTGGACGCCATCACGGCCGCAACTATCTCTTCACGCGCCTTCCTGGAAGCGATCAACCTGGCGGCACATGCTGCATTTCCCGGCAATGCCGATGCCGTAAGCGGAGCGACAGGTTTCGTTGACGGCAATCACACCGGCGTAACGGACGGCGAAACCGAATAAGCGGAATTTCTTTAATATAAAAATAATCGAATGAAATACTTGAAGATAATCAAAAACGGCATCCTGGATGAAAATCCGACATTCGTCCTGCTGTTAGGTATGTGTCCTACGCTTGCAACCACCTCGTCCGCGATCAACGGAATGAGTATGGGACTCGCTACGGCATTTGTGCTGATCGGCTCAAACGTCGCCATTTCGGCCATTAAGAACCTCGTGCCCGACCAGGTGCGGATTCCGGCCTATATCGTGGTCATCGCTTCCTTCGTAACGGTTCTGCAGATGTGCATGGAAGCTTTCACGCCCGGTTTATACAAAAGCCTCGGGCTTTTTATCCCGCTGATTGTGGTCAACTGCATCGTCCTGGGGCGCGCGGAATCTTTCGCTGCTAAAAACGGCGTGATCGCTTCCGGATTTGACGGGATCGGCATCGGGCTGGGCTTTACGGTCGCATTGACACTGCTCGGCTTTATACGTGAACTGCTCGGTACGGGCAAAGTGTTCGGACTGACCGTCTTCCCGGAAAACTGCGGAGCCTTGCTGTTCGTTCTTGCACCCGGCGCATTCATCGTCCTCGGATACCTGATCGCAATCGTAAACAAAACCGTCAAGAAAAATTAACCCCGCCGCATATCAATCATTAATCATTATAAAATGGAATACATTATTATCTTCATCGCCGCCGTTTTTGTAAACAACATCGTCCTGTCGCAGTTCCTGGGCATCTGTCCGTTTCTGGGCGTGTCAAAAAAAATAGATACCGCGCTGGGGATGGGTACGGCCGTTACGTTCGTCCTGACCATCGCTACCATTGTTACATTCCTTATACAGAAACACGTACTCGACGTATTCGGACTCGGCTATCTCCAAACGATCGTATTTATCCTCATTATCGCCGCACTGGTGCAAATGGTGGAAATCGTGCTCAAAAAAGCATCTCCCGCACTTTATCAGGCGCTGGGCGTGTTCCTCCCGCTTATAACGACCAACTGCGCCATCCTTGGGGTCGCCATTCTTGTGATACAGAAAGAATACAACCTGACGCAATCCATCGTCTATGCCGTATCAACAGCGATCGGCTTCGCCCTGGCCCTCGTCATTTTTGCAGGAATACGCGAACAGCTGGCGCGCACAAACGTACCCGCCGCCATGCAGGGAGCGCCAATCGCCCTCATCACCGCAGGACTCCTCGCCATGGCATTCATGGGATTTTCCGGCATCGTTTAGCACCTTGCACACGTTATTCCGGGGAGGCCCTGCAAAGTTCCGGGGAGGCCCTGTGAAGTTCCGGGGATCCCCTGCAAAATTCCGGGGAGGCCCTGCAAAGTTCCGGGGAAGCCCTGTGAAGTTCCGGGGATCCCCTGCAAAGTTCCGGGAAGGCCCTGCAAAGTTCCGGGGAAGCCCTGTGAAGTTCCGGGGATCCCCTGCAAAATTCCGGGGAGGCCCCCGTTTCCGACAATTTGAGGATAATTTATTTTACTGAAAACCTGTATATGGTTCGTGTGTGATAATTTTCTCCCGGACGCAGTGTGGTGGAAGGAAAGCCCGGCTGATTGGGAGAATCCGGGAAATGCCGGGTTTCCTAATGTTCATGATTTGGAATCTCCTTTTATTTAATTTCAAACCGGAAAGCCCAGGCATACTCGCAGGGACGGTTTTCGGGCGATTGCAGGGAGTCGGGGATTTCGATTTTGATGCCTTTATCCGTTGCAGACCATTTCAGCGCTTTTTTGTATCCCAACAAATATATTTTACTGCCTTTTTGCAGACTGAGCGACTCGACTGTCAACGCCGTTCCAGGCCACTGTTCCGTAAACACAAACACCTGCTTTTCGTCTTTGCTTTGGGTGAAACGCAGGTCGCCTTCCCGATACGTTTCGCGGAATTTGGTCCCGTATATGCCGGCGCCGTTTACTGCCAGCCAGCGACCGGTCTCTTCCAGCTGTTCGACGGCTTTCGGATGGAACCGTCCGGTAGCGTTCGGGCCTATCCCGACCATAAAATTGCCGCCCTTGGATACGGCGTCAATCAGGTTGTGGATAATCCAGGCGGCGCCCTTGTATTTATTGCCGTTGGCGTCGTACGAAAAGCTGGAAGCCAGGGCGTCAATAGTCATCCATGGCATATTGGTGTTGCCCTTGGCGCCCGGCACAAATCCTTCAGGCGTGTAGAAGTCGCCGTAATTGCCTGTCCCGCGGCAGCGCAGCATCACGTCGGGCTGCAGTTCGCGCATCATCTTCACCGTCTCGCGCATCTCGGGCCAGAGGTCTTTTCCCATCCACTGGTCGAGGCAAAGCATGTCGATTTTGCCGTAATTAGTCAGCAGTTCGCGCAACTGCTCACGATGGCGGGCGATGAGGCGGGCTTTTTCTTCCTGCGACAGCTCGGGCGTTATGGCGCTCCACTTTCTGGTTCCCGTCTCGAAACCGTAGTCCCCGTTGTACTCCAGATAATATGGAGTTGTTAAAGGGTGGTAATTGTAGGGGCGGAAATCGGCGTCGTACCAGTCGGGATGCGAGAAATAGAGGTCGATTTTGATGTCCTTCCTGTGCGCAGCCTCGCACAGTTCCCTGACGATATCGCGTTTGAAAGGAGTTTCCTCGATGCTGTAGGCAAGGTCGCAAGGCTCGATAATTTTGTCTGCCGGATTAAGATAGTTGGCACGCTGTTTCACTCTTGTTTTCGTGTGGAACATCGAGAATCCTTCATGATGCTTGGTCGTGAAAGCAAAAGCGCGGATACCCGAACGTTTGAACAGATCCATCCATTCGTCGGCGTCAAATTGCACAGGATTAAATGTTTTATACAGCTCATTATATTCCTGCTTCTTTTCGTTCGACAATCCGAGAAAGCCCCAGGATGCGCCGCTCATTCCCTTCATGGAATATATTCCCCAGTGAATCCGCACGGCAAACTTGATGTCGCGGAAGTCTTCGTATGCTTTCTCCGAGGCGTGGAGATAGTCGGGATCGGGATCTTCTTCGACATAATACCGGGTTTTTTGGTAGTGAAAGTCTGTTTTGGGAAGCGTAATCCCTCGTGCACGGTCATTTTTGTAAGCTTCGCTTTCGTAAGCCTCAGCCGGAAAGTCCTGCCGCCGCTGCGTCTCCCAATATCCGGTAGCTTTCAGGATGAAATCGACAACGGGTCTGGGATTTTGCAGGCCGGGAGGATGATGGCCAATATCTTTCTTGTGAATGACGCTGATTTCCCCTCCGGCTGCCTTGATTTTTTCTTCGAACGGAGTTGTATTTTCAGCTATGGGTACAGTCTCGTCCGCATCGCCTACTATGTGCAGCATCGGATAGCCACCGGCAGCTATTTCGGCAGTCAGATCCAGCGGATTGCCTTTCCATGCAATGGCTGCTTCGTCGCTTTCCAGTCCGAAATGTTTTTTAAAATCATTCCACACCTCCTCGCTGCGTTTACTCTTGCCCATACCTCCGGGCCAGCTTTTCAAATCCAGCACGGGAGCATCGACATAAACGGCCGCCACGCGCTCGGGATACTTCGCCGCCCAGCGATAGGAATACATCCCGCCGCGGCTCATGCCTTCCATCACCGCTTTCGGCGCAAGTCCCGCGTCGCGAAGCAAAAGATAGAAATCGTTCCAGACAGACATGGCTTCATCATTGAGAAAAGTCTCGCTCACATCGCAGTATGCAAGATGATAGCCCTTCTCAAGCAAGGCGATATCCGCCTGCGGAGCCGAATCGAAAAAGCGTGTGCGCCAAATCCAGGGATGACCGATAGCCGCCTGCCGGGGAACTGCGATCTGCGCAGTCCGTCCCTTAAACTTAAATTCATAGCCGTTGAATCCGAAATGACTGAACGGTTTGGCGTCCGCAGGCCATACTCCCGACAGGCGGAATCCGGCGTCGGATTTCATACGGATATGTTCGCAGACGCGTTGCGCGATGGCCAGTGCGCCCGATTGCATGGGGTGTACCAAATCCTTGTTGAACAGGCCGGGCGATTCTATCAGAAGGTTATACAGGTTGATAACTTCGCATCCGCTCTCACAGGCTACCTGCCGTACCATCGGCAATATGCGGTTTACGAGGACGCTGTCGCTGACGTACTCCGTCTCGCTCCCGAAGACCGGCGCCGGCAGCAGCAGTGTGACTTTCGGAGAAGACGGAAGCTCCCGGAACGAGCGAATCATGTCCATGTAATCCTGCACAAATTCGTCGAGACGGGCATAATCTTCCGGACGGCTGTCGTTGGTTCCCATCTTGATAAAAACCAGGTCGGGACGAAAGTCGAGCGCCGCCCTGTATTCCTCGCAGTCCCAGTACGGAAGGCGGCTTTTGCGCATCATGGCTGCACCGCTCCTGCCGAAGTTGCGAACCTCGTAGCCCTCGCCGAGCATTACCGACAGTTGGGCGGGATAACTGTTGACCTCCCTGCCGGCTATTCCCGAACCGTAAGTAATACTGTTACCTGCACATGCCACACGGATTTTATCCCGGGACCAGGAAAATGTGACACATGCTAAAAATACGCATACAATGACTATGCGTGTAAAAATGCTGTTTCTCTTGTTCATATATAAAAATATTTTATTGTTAATCGATAAATCTTCGCTCTTCTCATTGGAATATACATGAGTTATTATTCAAAGGTAAAACACAGGATGTTCTAAAAAACAGGCAGATTCAAAACCTTATCCGTTTAATTTCTCCACTTATGGAAATCAGCGGATGCTTTGCCACTGCACGGTATTCGTATTCCACTCCTTTTTCCAGTCCGGATACATCCACGTTGTATGTACCGGTCGCACTGATTTCGACGAGCGGAGATTCCTGCCATTCCCTGCTGTACAGATTTTCAACAAATCCTGCGTACGGACGGAAAAGGAAACCTGCCTTCAACTGCTTACTGTCGCCTGTCGCGGCTATCTTTCCCGTCATGCTCAGTTTCCCGTTTTCACTTTTTGCCGATACGGTAAGTATTTGCGGCGGGTCTAAGGCCGGTTCGACATTTTCGAGCTTTACGACAATGGGATTGGGCCACTTGCTATTATTGTAAATCCGCTGTGCGCGGACGCATGACAGTTTCAATCCTTCCGGCGTCTGTTCAATCCTCGTGTCCGGAACCTGATTGCTATACTCCAATACTTTGTCATTCTGACCCAAAACGCTTCCCCGCGAACCGGCAGTAGCCTTTACCGAGCGCAGCATGAACTCCTTTCGCGTACCCTTCCGCCAGTCGGGGATTCCCGTAATATATACATATACGTCTTTCCCGTCTTTCGAGCGGGTAAACCATAGATTGTCCTCGCTGGTAATAATCCAGGGTCGCACACCGTAGATACTTTCCTGATTGATAAACATCCAGGCCGCCATTTCCCTCATGCGCTCCTCCTGTTCCTTGGGAATATAACCGTCCGGATGGGGGCCTATGTTTAACAGGAAGTTCCCACCCTTGGCGCGTGTTTCGATCAGGATTTCGATCAGGCGGGTGCCGGATTTGAGGTCGTCGTTGGTCGGCTTGTACTGCCATTGAGTACCCATGGTAATGTTCGATTCCCACAACACGTTCGAGGCTGCTCCGGGAATGGTCTGTTCGGGCGTATTGACGGCGCCCCGTGTTACAATCAGCTCGGGCTGTAGCTTCCATCCCGTATATTTGGCAGGGTCTTTAGGCTCGCCGTCGATAAAAAGAATGTCGACTTTTCCGTATTCGGTAAACAGTTCCGTGCACTGCGCCCTGATAAAGTCTTCGTATTTCACAACAAATTCCGGCGTAAGGTTCAGGTTTCCGCGGTTAATCAGTATCCCGTTATCGTATAAAAACTTGAAGTCTTCGGGAGAATAATAGAATCCAACGGCAAGACCTTCCTTACGCAAAGCCTCCGTCAGTTCCTTAAGTATATCCTTTTTATATGGCGTATTCATTATGCCGAAATCCGTTGTTTTCGTATCCCACATACAGAATCCGGAATGATGTTTAGTCGTGAACACCACATATTTTACTCCCATCACTTTAGCCAGACGCGCCCATTCGGCAGCATTAAATTTGTCGGGGATGAAGGTTTTGGGCAATTCCTCGAAATAGCGCCGGCAGTAATCGTCGGAAGCGCCTGCCAGAGAATGGCTGATGACGATTCCCAGCTGGCTGTCGTGCGACCAGTGGATAAACAGTCCGAATCCCAAATCGCGAAGCCATTCTTCGCGTTCCGGCCTGTTCAGGTTAAACCCTGTCCGGTTGTCGTCTTCTTCTATCCGCTGTCCCATGCCCATAAGCGAGACAAGGCAGAAAACCGTAATCAATAAAACTCTGACTGGATTTTTAATATACATATTCATACAAGTAAATAATTTATCAACGTATGACATTATAATGATCCTTTATTTTCATATTTTTCAAGCGATTCCGGCACAGGGATTAAATCCGGTATGATTTTCAGACAGACTGCATGTTCGCAGGGTTTCGTTTCGGGCAGGACGATAAGCAAAGCATCGTCTTTCTGCTCGAATTTCAGTTCGC
>JAISCL010000333.1 GCA_031265585.1 Tannerella sp.
GTGCCTTTACCCGGCATCGGTGCGATGATACGTATGCCCAGCGCCGAGAGGCTCAGGGCAATATCGTCTTCAAGCACCCTGATTTTGGAGATGCGCACGCCCTTGTCCGGCACGACTTCATAGAGTGTTATGGTCGGGCCAACGGTAGCTTTGATGGAGACGATATTGATGCCGAAATCTTCCAGCGTCTTTTTGATTCGTTTCTGGTTCTCGTTCTGCTCGGCCATGTCGACCTGTTTGTCGGACTGGTCGTATTTTTTCAACAAATCAATTTCCGGGAAACGGTAGCCGGACAAGTCCAGGCGAGGGTCGTATGTGCCCAGGTCGTGCCGGTCATAAAGCTCGTCGTCGTCTTTGGCTATTTCAACGGTGAATCCGCCTCTGCCGATATCTGTTCCCGGTTTGTTATCGAAACCGTCATCTTCCTCCTCTTCCGGATTTTCATGCAGCTCATCATCCGTTTCATCTTCATCATCTTCGTCTCCGGCTGATTCGTCGTCTTCATACGTATAGGGCGGTTTATCTTCAGTTACAGGCGCTTCTTTGTGTTTTTTTTCCCGGTTGCCGAATGATAACCGGGATTGCAGGAAAGAAACCGTATGCCTGCTCATAAAGATAGCGATCAGTATAAATCCTGTCAGCAGGACAAGAATGACGCCGATAGATCCGATATTATTCTGAAGCCATTCCGACAGGTGGTCGCCATGTAGCCCTCCCAAATGAAAAAACGACAGTTCTTTCATGCCGGAAAATACGAACGCCAACAGCAGGGAACTCCAGACCGTCAGTACGGAACAGGAAAGAAAACGCCTGAGAAGATTCATCCGGCAAAGCTTCATAAGCCTGAATCCGGCCGAACCCAGGAAAAAAAGCAGGAAGAAAGAGGGGATGCCGAACCAGTGGTCCATAATGACATGGGAGAGATAAGCACCCCGTATGCCGGCCCAGTTTAAGACGGTTTTTTTCGAGATCAGGTCGCTTACGGCCAGGTGATCCACTTCACTTTGATCCGCTGCGCCGGTAAAAAGATAGGAAACCATTGCGATCCCTATATATACTGTAAAAAAACAGATGAGAAGCCCTATCACAAAATGAACCCTTGCACTCGTGCCATAATGCTTAACGGATTCAAAAAAATGATTTGTATGTTGTGTCTGTTTATTCTTTTTGCTTTTTTTTGCCATATAAATTAGAATAAGAACGGACAAAATTACATAAAAGTTTTAAATTTCCAAGCGTGGGAAAAGACAAAATTATTTTGTTTTCCTTCCGGCTTGCATTATATTTGTCCTTTCGAATTGTTTAATAAAGGAAAATGAAATTTTATTTGCAACTGTTCTGGTCTTTTTTTAAAATCGGAGCGTTCACGATTGGAGGGGGATATGCGATGATTCCCTTGATAGAACGGGAAGTAGTCGGTCGCAGGCGCTGGATCAGCCCGGATGAGTTTTCGGATACGCTTACGCTGGCCCAGTCGGCGCCCGGGCCTGTATCCGTCAATTCTGCAGTATTTGTGGGTTACAGGCTACGCGGGATGGCCGGTGTGCTGGCGGCTACGCTCGGGACGGTGATCCCTTCGTTTGTTGTGATTCTTGTGATTGCCATGTTTTTTTCGAATATGGAAGATAACCGCGTGATTGAGCGCATCTTCGGCGGTCTACGTCCGGCGGTAGTCGCACTGATTGCGGTTCCGGTTGTAAATATGCTTAAAAATAAAGGCTTTGCCCGGAATGTTGTCCTGATTGCCGTTGCAGCGGCGGTTGCGGTTGCCGGGTTCGGAATTTCGCCTGTTCCGATCATTATTGTGGCGGGGATGGGAGGTATTGTTCATTATTTAATTACAAAAAAAGCATGATTGAGATTTACGGACAGTTATTTTACACGTTTTTCAAAATCGGCCTGTTCGGATTTGGCGGCGGTTATGCCATGCTGTCCATGATACAGTATGAAGTGGTCGAGGCGCATCAGTGGCTTACAGCCGGCGAGTTTACGGACATTATTGCGATTTCGCAGGTTACACCCGGCCCAATCGCCATCAACAGCGCTACCTATATAGGTTACACGGCGACAGGCGGCACGGCGCTGGGAGCGGCCATTGCCACTTTCGCCGTTTGTCTGCCCTCGGTGATCATCATGGTGCTGATATGCCGTTTTTTTATGCTTTTCAAAAAAAACAGCTATGTCATGGCAGCCATGTCCGGAATGAATCCCGCCGCCACAGGCCTCATTGCCGCAGTCGCCATATTACTGATGAATGAACAGAATTTTACCGGTTATGCCGGCGTGTTGATTTTTATCGGTACATTTGCGCTCTCTTATTTTTTCAAATGGGGGGTGATACGTATTATTATACTGGCAGCGATTACAGGATATCTGATATACTAAATATATAAAAAAATGAAAAAGCAGAAAAGAAGTACGGTTTGCGTACAGGGAGGCTGGAAACCGAAGAACGGTGAGCCGCGCGTGCTACCTATCTATCAGAGCACGACATTTAAGTATACGACAAGCGAGGAGATGGGCCGCCTGTTTGATCTGGAAGCATCCGGCTATTTTTATACGCGCCTGCAAAATCCGACGAACGATTTTGTGGCGGCTAAAATAGCGGAGCTGGAAGGGGGAGTGGCCGCCATGCTGACATCTTCGGGCCAGGCGGCTTCGTTCTATTCGATATTCAATATCTGTGAGGCGGGAGATCATTTTGTGTGTGCATCCGAAATATACGGGGGCACGTTCAACCTCTACGGCGTCACGATGAAAAAAATGGGGATAGAGGTAACATTTATCAATCAGGAGGCTTCGGAGGAAGAAATACAGAAAGCATTCCGTCCGAATACAAAAGCCGTATTCGGCGAGACGATCGCCAATCCTGCCTGCGCCGTCCTCGATATCGAAAAGATGGCCCGCATTTCGCATAAAAACGGCGTTCCTCTCATTATTGACAATACGTTTCCGACGCCTGTTAACTGCCGTCCGTTTGAATGGGGCGCCGACATCGTCGTCCATTCCACCACCAAATATATGGACGGTCATGCCATGGCTGTCGGAGGGGCGATTGTGGACAGCGGCCACTTCGACTGGAACCTGCACAGGGATAAATTCCCGGGCCTGACCACGCCCGATGCTTCCTATCACGGCATCACCTATACCGAAAAATTCGGCAAGGCAGCCTATATCACGAAAGCCACGACACAAATGATGCGTGACCTGGGTTCCATACAGTCGCCTCAGAACGCATTTTTGCTGAACATCGGCCTGGAAACGCTTCATTTGCGTGTTCCCCGCCATTGCGAAAATGCGCAGCGGATAGCCGAATACCTGCATGATCACCCGAAAGTGGCCTGGGTTCGTTATTGCGGATTGCCGGGAGACAGGTATTATGACCGGGCACAGAAATATCTGCCGGACGGCTCTTGCGGCGTACTGACGTTCGGCATTAAAGGCGGACGCGACAATTCCATCCGCTTCATGGACGCACTGGAACTTGTCGCCATCGTCACACACGTCGCGGATGCACGTTCGTGCGTGCTTCATCCCGCCAGCCATACGCACCGGCAACTGTCGGACGAACAGTTAATTGCCGCCGGTGTACAGCCCGACCTGATCCGTTTCTCCACAGGCATAGAAGACATAGAAGACCTTCTGGCAGATGTGGAACAGGCACTGGAAAAAGCTTGAACTTGTGCCGGCCCCGCTATACATACCCGTTGCCCGTGCCGCATTACGCAAAAGGGGACGAACCTGTTTATTCGTCCCCTTTTTTCACCGTTTCTTATCCCCTCATTTGCAGAGGATACCTGCTTCAGACTCCCACGATTGTAACGGTTTTACCGTCCACGGTTTCTTTTTTCATATAAAGCTTATCCTCCCATTTGATGGTCGAACGGCGGTCGAATACCACCCTCCGGAAAGGATCTGCACCCCGACTACTGCCTGAAAGGCAGGACTTGAAGTACAGATACTGTTTTGTTCTGCCTTTCAGGCAGTATTACCTTGTTTCCACTTCCGCAGGTAAGGTGCGGTTATAAAAATTTCGCTCTTTCAGCCTTTAAATTGACGGCATCGGGCTACGCTTTTGGTTTGCACGGGGTGATCCGTATTGGTGCCGTACGGCATCATTCCTTTACTTGATGACCACAGTAAAAAAACAGCCGCAAGGTACGGTTTCACAACTTCCCGGCGGCTCTAACATTTTAAAAAACAAAAAAAAATAAAAAACAGTGCGGTTAAAAGTTCAGCCTCCAAGGATGGGGCGAAAGTCTTTACCACGGTGTTACTGCTGCAAAAATAACCGGATTTTTTTATTTTTCCTAATTATAAATTTCTTTTATTGTCAATTATTTATGATTTAACTTTTTTTATGCCAACAGGCATAACCTGTGAATCCCGATGGCAGGGCGGGCAAGCTACTCATCCCAAACTCCGCAGGAGTTGCCCGTCTGTCGGGATAGCGCTCCTTCCCGGGCAACGCCTATACTGCGCGCGGGATGGTTTTGTGTATTACTTCACGCTTGCGAAATGAATTATTAAAGTTTTCATTCTGAAACGGGTTTTAAAGAATTACTGTTTATATGAAATGATAAATCCGAGACTGCGGAAAGTGTGAATGACATCTGAAAAATGCTTTCCGCGATTGCGGATTTCATGAATGACATGTGAAAAATGAAATCCGCAGTCGCGGATTTTGTAAATGACATGTGATTCATAAAATCCGCGGCCTCGAAAGAGGTGTACAGCAGGAACAAAAATGTAGAAACGCAATGTCTCGCGTCCCTTCAACCATTTCTTTTGTCTTCATCTCACAATTTTTAGCCCGCGCGCAGTATAATAGCGTTCGGCGAAAAGGATGCGCATCATACCCTTGTATAAATCCGGGTGTTATTCACGGAAAACGCATCCGGCGTCACACGGTGCGATAATTTGATTTGCCTTTAGGATATGATTTCGGAGAGATATCAATATTTTTTTTTACATTTGCATTCCATAAAAAGATGTACACATGCAAACAAATCAACAACTCGAACTGGCGGAAAAATACGTGCGGCATACCGGTCAGCATATTTTTCTCACGGGAAAGGCGGGGACGGGGAAGACGACTTTCCTGCATCGCCTGCGTGAGACGTCGCCGAAGCGGATGATCGTCGTCGCACCGACCGGCGTGGCAGCTATCAATGCCCGTGGCGTGACGATTCACTCCTTCTTCCAGCTTCCGCCCGGCCCGCAAATCGGCTTCGAGCGGATGAACACTTCACAGATGCGCTTTAACAGGGAAAAAATCAATATCATCCGTAGCCTTGACCTGCTGGTCATCGACGAAATCAGCATGGTACGCGCCGACCTGCTCGACGCGATCGATGTCGTCCTGCGCCGTTTCCGCTCGCAGGTCAAGCCTTTCGGCGGCATCCAGCTGCTGATGATCGGCGACTTGCAGCAACTCGCACCGATCGTCAAGGACGATGAACGGGAAATGCTGCTCGGACGGTATGATACACCTTATTTTTTCAGCAGCAAAGCCCTGCAGGAAACGCCGTTCGTAAGCATTGAACTCACGCATGTCTTCCGCCAGCAGGACGACCGTTTCATTTCGATTCTCAACAAGGTGCGCGACAACGACCTCGACAGGGACGCGCTGGACGTGCTGAACCAACGCTATATTCCCCATTTCCATCCGGAAGACGAAGAAGGCTACATCACCCTCTGTACACACAACGCGCAAGCGCAACGCATCAACGAAAGCAAGCTGAACGCCCTCCCGGGTAAAGCATACTGCTTTACCGCGCAGGTCTCCGGCACGTTTCCCGAATATGCCTATCCTACCGCTTTCGAACTGGCGGTGAAAAAGGACGCGCAGGTGATGTTCGTTAAAAACGATACTGCGGCCGAAAAACGTTACTATAACGGAAAAGTAGGAACCGTTACGTACGTCGGCAACCGTGAAATCCGCGTACGCTGTCCCGGAGATACGGACGAAATCGCCGTGACGCCGCAGAAATGGGACAACGTGAAATACAGCCTCGACGGGACAACGAACGAGATCCGTGAAGAAATAGAAGGCAGCTTCGTCCAGTTCCCGCTCAAGCCGGCATGGGCGATCACCATCCACAAGAGCCAAGGATTGACGTTCGAACGCGCCATTATCGATGCCGAAGCCTCGTTCGCACACGGACAAGTGTACGTCGCCCTCAGTCGCTGCAAGACGCTCGAAGGGATGGTTCTCAGTTCGCCCATCCGTGAGGAAAGCATCATTTTTGACCGTACCGTCGGCAGCTTCACGCAGCGCATCGAACAGGAGCAGCCTGACGAACGCCGGTTCCAGGCCGCGTACCTGGCGTATCAGCAGGAACAGCTCGCCGGCCTATTCCGTTTTGACGTTTTCCGCTATCGCATTTCGTATATTGAAAATATTTTGAGAGATAACCGGGGAAGCATTCCCGCGCAGACGCACGAGCTGTTCAGCCGCATGATGCCGGTTGTTCAGGCGGATATCATTGAGATGGCCGGCCGTTTCCGGCAACAAATCGACCGGCTCCTGCCACAGCAGCCAGATGTGGCGCAGAACGCCGCCCTGCAGGAACGCATCGGTCAGGCGGCCAATTATTTTTCCGGAAAGACGGAAACGCTGATACTCGCCCCTCTCGCCAAGGCCGACCTTGATATCGACAACAAAGCGGTGAAAAAACAGCTGCGCGACGCCGTAACCCGTCTGGCGGACGAAGCCCGGATCAAGTATGAGAGCCTGCAGGCCTGCCTGACAGGCTTCGACCTGACGAACCTGCTCCATGCCCGTGCGCTCGCGGCGATCGAAAAGGACAAACCGGGCGAAAGCCCCAAGTTCTCGCCCATAGACAACGAAACAATAGAACATCCCGTTCTGTTCGACCGTCTCCACGCGTGGCGCAGGGAAAAGGCCGCCGAACTGGAGAAGCCTCCCTTCGTTGTCTTCTCTCAGAAAGCGTTATATGAACTGGTGCATTACCTGCCGACGAACGGAAAAGCGCTGTTGCAAATCAACGGCATCGGCGCGAAGAAGATAGAAAGTTTCGGCGCGGACATTATCCAAATCATTCAGGCGTATTGCGACGAAAACGGCGTGACGCCTTCCCTGCAGGCGCTTCCTCTGCCGGCCGAGCCCAAGCCGCCAAAGGAAGATACCCGCCGCATCAGCCTCAATCTCTTCCGCGGGAAAGTCAGCAAAATCCTCGATGAAATCGCAGCCGAACGCGCCTTGACGCGGCAGACCATCGAGCAGCATCTGGCGCATTTCATAGCCGGGGGCGAACTGGATGCAAAACTGTTTCTTCCCGCCGACAAACTTGAAACAATTGTCGACCATTTTCGTCAAACGGGCAATACAAACCTTTCGGAAGCAAAAGCAACGCTGGGCGACGATGTCTCCTACGGGGATTTACACATAGCCTGGGCGTATTTCAAATTTTTGGAAGACAGGAACAAACAGGAATAATCCGGGGACGTGTTTGAATTACAACCTTCATTTCAAGCAACAAAATTAAGCGTGTAAACCAATACGTCAAAGATTGTTTTTTAATATTACTGCCCATATCCTTGTAATCCTGAATATTTTTTCTGGTTTTCTTCAATAATAGTTATACCTTTGAGCTGTAATATTTAAAATCGGCAGACATGACAGGAGTAAAAAGTTTGGAACAAAAGACCGCAAATCAGTTGCAAAAAGAATTGATAACTACTTTGCTGCAGAGAGCGGGTATCAAAGAGAAAGATATTTACAGGGTCGCTCTGACAAACTGGGTATCTAAAAATCTGGATTTGTTGACACCTTCCGAACGCCAAAAATACCAAAAGATTATTCTGTGATGCAAAATCCCAATCATAGCATGAAGGCGTTTTCTTATAAAGCCTCCTTTTCCAGCGCTTCGGTTGCTTTTTCCCACCTGTCTACGGTTTCGGATAATTCGTTTTTCAGTTTGTTATGCTCGGTGTAGAGTGATGTGTCTGTGGCTCCTTCCGGTGATGCCATGCGTATTTCCAGTTCGGAAATACGTGTTTCCAGCGCTGTGATTTTTTTTTCGGATTCTGTTACGGTTTTTTCTAACTTGCGAATGCGGCGCACCTGTTCTTTCTGTTCTTCGTATGATAGCTTTATACCCGTTTTGGCTTCGGGGTGAGCCGGCTGTTGATTGGCGTTCCCGGTTGGAGCGCCCTGTTCCGGCAGGACTGTTTTCTTTTCCAGTTCCTGCAGGCTTTCCATTTTTTTATGTTCCAGGAAATCGTATATTCCACCCAGGTGCTCTCGGATACGTTTGTTCCCGAACTCATATACCTTGTCAACCAGCCCGTCAAGAAACTCCCTGTCATGCGATACGACGATAACCGTCCCGTCAAAATCCAGCAGGGCGCTTTTCAGTACATCTTTGGAGCGCATGTCGAGATGATTCGTCGGCTCGTCGAGTATAAGCAGGTTGACCGGTTCGAGTAGCAGGCGGATCATGGCAAGGCGGCTTTTTTCACCTCCGGAAAGCACCCTTACCTTTTTGTCGGACGCTTCACCGCCAAACATAAAAGCCCCCAGCAGATCCCGGATTTTGGTGCGGATATCACCCTGCGCCACATAGTCGACGGTTTCGAATACGGTTTTGTTTTCATCCAGCAACTGTGCCTGGTTTTGTGCAAAATATCCGATTTTCACGTTATGGCCGATTTTGAGCGAGCCTTCGTAATCGGTTATTTCGTTCATGATACATTTGACGAGCGTTGATTTCCCTTCCCCGTTTTTTCCGACGAAGGCAACCTTATCGCCGCGGTTAATCGTGAAAGTAGCCCCGGCAAAGACAACATGTTTCCCATAGCTTTTCGCCAGGTTTTCGATGATGACGGGATAGGAACCCGAACGCGGCGCCGGGGGAAACTTCAGGCGCAGCATGGCACTGTCTTCTTCATCCACTTCGATACGTTCGATTTTTCCCAGCTGTTTGATCCGCGACTGTACCTGTACGGCTTTCGTTGCTTTATACCGGAACCTTTCGATGAACGCTTCGGTATCGGCCAGCATCTTTTGCTGATTTTCATACGCACGCAACTGCTGTTCACGGCGTTCTTTCCGCAGGACAACGTATTCACCGTATTTCACTTTATAGTCATAGATATGTCCCAGTTCGAGTTCGAGTGTACGCTGCGTGGTGTTATTGATAAACGCCCGGTCGTGTGACACCAGTATCACCGCGTTCGCACGTGTCGCAATAAAATTTTCCAGCCACTGGATAGACTCAATATCCAGATGGTTGGTCGGCTCGTCGAGAAGCAGCACATCGGGGCGTTTCAGCAACAGCTTGGCCAGTTCGATACGCATGCGCCAGCCCCCGCTAAATTCGGAGGTCGGGCGGTCGAAATCGTTCCGGGTAAAGCCCAGTCCGATCAGTGTGCGTTCGAGTTCCGCATAATAATTGGTTCCTCCCGATATCTGGAACTGTTCGGACAGGGTAGTCACCCGTTCGATCAGTTTTCCGAAGGCTTCGGATTCATAGTCCGTGCGTTCGGACAGTTCCCGGTTCAGGCGGTTTATCTCGTTTTCCGTTTCATGTATATGCTCGAAAGCCTGTTCCGTTTCTTCCAGCAGGGTTCCCGTATCGGACAGTTGCATTTGTTGAGGCAGATATCCGGTCGTTGTTTCTTTCGGAATACTGATGAACCCCTTTGTCGGCGTTTGCATTCCTGAAATAATTTTCATTAAGGTGGATTTACCCGCGCCGTTTTTTCCGACGAGGGCGATACGGTCTTTTTTGTTTACTACAAAAGAGATATTATCTAACAGTGTGAAACCGCCGAACTCGACGGTCAGTCCTTCAATTGAAATCATAGCTTTTCCTGAAATATTAATTCCTGTTGTATATTTTTTCTGCAAAGTTATATGTTTTGTTTGTTTTACCCAAATTTGCCGGTTTATGGGAGTTGAGAGTTGACAGGACATGTCAAAGTTTCGTCGGGATCAGGGATCACGGAAGTATACCGTCGTTACGGGATAAAAGGGACGAGTAGCGTTCAGCGCTGGCTACGCAGATTTGGTCGAGAAGAATTATTAAACACAGTAGTAAGAATAGAGATGAAAGGAGAACAGGAGCGATTAA
>JAISCL010000334.1 GCA_031265585.1 Tannerella sp.
TTTTTCTGAAAATTTTATGCGTCGAAAAACCTCGGGAATTTTGCCAAAATTTACCTCTTTTGCCCAAAAAATGCATAAAATTCGTAGATTTTTCCTACTGTTTATGGCTGAATAGTTACAAATTATTTTATTATATAAAGAAATGTCTGATATAAGCTTAAACCATCTTATAGCTCTGATCAAGCCCTCCTGGATAGTTTCACCTCCTTTATCCCCTTTTTGCATGAAATGGCACTGAACATCCCTTTGGCCGTGAGCCAAGGAGGATCATATGAAAACCGAAACTTCCTTTGGGGTATACCCGCGGAAGATGAAATCGGGTACAGTTATCTATTACTATTGGGCGTATACGGGTAACGGAAGGCGAATTTACCGGAGCACAGGGGCGGAGACCTACGAAAAAGCCGTCCGATACTGTCGGAATCTGCTGAAAACCGGCAGACTGACAGCCGAAAAAAACTATGGTTTTGCCAAGTATGCCGAAAATTTCTTTGTCTTTGACATCTGTCCCTATATCAAATCACGGCTGTTGCATGGAAAATCCTACACAAAAGGCTGGGCGCAAGCCCAACGGAACTTACTTTTGAGCCGGATTATCCCTGAATTGGGAAACATGGACATTCGGGAAATATATGAAGGCAGGATCGAATCATGGTTATTCCGGCTGAAAGAAGAGAATACCGGCGTAAAAACCCTGAACCACCTGATAACAATACTCCGTATAATCTTTGGATATGCCTTAAAAAACCATGACATTGACGAAAATCCTATGGTGAACGTTGAATTATTCGCCCTCAAAACCGCAGAGAAGGGCATTCTCAGCCGTGACGAGCTTAACCGTTTGTTTTCCGAGGGGCCTGAAAGCAGTATTTGGGGTTCAAAACTACATTTTACTCTAAATCTGACGGCGGCCATGACCGGGATGCGGCTTGGCGAGATACTTGCCCTCAAACACGAGATGGTCCAGCCTAAATTTATAACCGCAGCCTATTCCTGGAGCGAGACAGACAAACTCAAATGCCCGAAAAATGGAAAAATCCGGCATATTCCTATACCCGACAACCTCTACCAACTACTCCACAGCCTCTGGGAGGAAGAACAGCCATCGGCTTTCATCTTCTCCTGCGGCAATACCCCCTTGTACCATAAGAGTGTCTACAAACGTTTTTACCGTGCTCTTGAAAAGATCGGTATTGACCGCGAAGCCCGGAAAACCCGCAACATTACCTTCCATTCCTACCGGCATGGGTTTAATACGATGCTGCTGGAATCCGGCCTTGCACCGGAAACAATCCGCCTCCTGACCGGACATTCAGCCGGAATGACCGCCCGGTATAGCCATGTCCAGTTGGTTAATCTTGCCTGTCCAGTAAAGCTTGAAATAATGGGAAACCTCTTATCTTAACCATATTTGTCATAATTTCAATTGATATTTTATAAGTATCGTTTATAATGCTTATTGTCCTATCCATATTCTCATAATTTATATTGATATTTTGTAAATATCATTTATAATATTTATTATGAATAAATCAATGGATGATTTCAGGGCATACTGTAAAAAACTCCGAATAGACAAGAAGTTAACCATGACAAGCCTTGCAAATAAGGTAGAGAAAACCCAGTCCTATATTTCGCAGGTGGAAAACGATAAAATTAAGCATCCGCCTTTCAAATTTATTAAGGCCTGTATGGAAGCCTATGAACTCCAATGGCCTGAAACGATGGAATTTTTTGAGAAAGCTCTTTCCGGTATTGACGAAATATCTGTCCCGGTACAAACGTCTATTATTCCTAAACCCATGCTCGCGAAGCTTTTAGCCGCCTTCCTTGCCGCTGATATGAAAACCGGGTTTCAGCATAACCAATGGGAAGCGGTAAAAAGCGTTATTGAAGAAATAAACGGATATTTGGACAAAACTAAAAAATCCTACGAAACACTCTAAAATCATTTCTCCAAGAAGCGCCCAGCCAATGTTTTTTTCTACTTCGTTCAAAACATTATAATGAGTACCAATAAATCATATCCGGTACTCAGAGGAGACATATTATGACAAAGATGCTAAAGGTGTCTGATGTTGCGGAAATACTGGGCGTAAGTACGTCCTGTATTTATAAAAAAGCCAAAGAGATAGGCGGTGTTAAGATTGGGGCGGCGCTAAGGTTTGAGCCAGATAGCATTCGGGATTACATCAATAAGCGCCGAATGCCTAATCAGGGGGAATTTAATTGCGAGGCCGCCGATACCCTAGGGGAGCCCTTAAATGCCTTTTGATAAAATTGGGGATCCAACAAGGTCTTGCCCCTATATTCAATCCGTTACTATAGCAGTTCCCGCCGAAATGATTTGCGGCAACGCAAAGCATCTCAATTATTTATTTAAATCAAATAATTGGGGAACCTATCTCAAATACGGGTACACGTCATTGATTTTGATTAATACAATTCCATCTGGATATTGTTATTCACCGTGGAGCACGGTAACATCATTTTTTACCTTGTTACAAAACCATGGAATCCTATCGCGTTTTTTGGTTATGAATCAGCTAAGGGTGCATGAAATAAAGCTTCGATTTGATATTGCAATTCCCGGCAGTATTTTCTGTAAAACCGGAGGATTTTTAAAGGTTAATAATAATACTTACCGGTCCAATGACACAAGAAAGTTTAAGCGCCGGGCACGAGCATCGACAAAATACGAATCCTATGAAGAAATGGAATCTAAAGGGAGGCAGCAGTCTTTTGTTACCGTCATTCAATACGAGGAAGGCAGTTCAGTAATTTTCTCTTTTTCTGGAAAATACCGCGAGCATATTCCATTTAATTATTTTACGCTTCCCAATAATGATCTTATACAGCGGCTTTGTTCATTTGCAGGCATATATTTGACCCATGCGACAAATCCTGGAAATTTTAAGGTTTCGTGGGGCTATGTGCCGATGTTTCCTAAAGAATTCCAATCCATACTAAAAGAAGCCAACTGGTTTAATGGCGGATTCAGGAAAAGAAATATGACCGGCGGTTTTAAGGGGGGAGTATTATTATGAACTATATAGAGTTTATAAATTCTATTTTAAGAAATAATAAACCATGTTTAATACATGGTTTTGCAGGTACAGGGAAAAGTACATTTGTACAGGATATATCAAGCCGGATAGGCATACGATGTTTGAAACTCGCTCCTACCGGCCTTTCGGCGTACAATATTGACGGAACAACTATTGATTCTCTTCTAACTTGCTATCAAAATGCAAAAAACAGCACACTTACAAAATTAGAGGAATTATACGACTGTATAATTATTGACGAAATATCAATGGTCCATTATTTTAAAATGGACGTAACTATTCAGCCATAAACAGTAGGAAAAATCTACGAATTTTATGCATTTTTTGGGCAAAAGAGGTAAATTTTGGCAAAATTCCCGAGGTTTTTCGACGCATAAAATTTTCAGAAAAA
>JAISCL010000063.1 GCA_031265585.1 Tannerella sp.
TCATTGCACAGAAGGCGACGCTGATCTATTACAGGGATGTCCCCTACACCGATGCCGATTTCCCGCTGGTACAGCGCCTGGGACTGAAAGGTTATCTGCCCGGCTGGGAAGCCCGCCTGAACGAACCGGTCGACAGTCATACGCTAACCCTGTGGCGGCAACTGAGCAAACTGGAACTCATCGGCATCGAAACAGGCAAAACAACCCGCCTGGAAACCTTACGGAGAATCGCAAAAGAAATGGAGTAGGGGCATCATGCCCTTTTCCGAAATCCGGGGAGCCTTGTACACGCGTGTACAAGGCTCTCCGGAAGCTCCGGGAGACCGTCTTCACTCGGAGAAATGTAATATTTTTATCCCGCGCACAGGATAATAAAAAAAATCCGGACGGGTGTAGCAAATCCGTATTTGTTGCGTTATAGAGATAGAATGAGCAGTTACGGTGACATAGTAAAAGGAGTGCGTGAGCGCGATGTGCAGTCGCAGATGATGTTTTATGATTTGTTTATCCGTTCCGTTTATCGCAGCGCCTGTTCCATTGTAGGGAATGAGCATGAGGCGGAAGAAATTGCCCAGGATACGATGTTGAAAGTGCTGGACAGGACGCATCTGCTGCAGGATGATGCCGGGGCAATGGAACGGACAATGAGGCGTATGGCGGTCAATGCGGCAATTGATGTGACACGCCGCCGGAAAAATTTTATTCTTTCAAATGAGGAGGTGCCCGATTCGGAGGATCTGGAAGAGGAGGACGGATATGATTTCAGTATCGAAGAAATAAAGGAAGGGATCGCCCTGTTGCCGGATGCTTATCGAAGCATACTGTCCCTTCGCCTGTTTGAGGAGGCGAGCTTTGCCGAAGTGTCGGATCTGCTGGATATCAACTGTTCTACGGCACGGGTGCAGTATACGAGGGGAATAGCGAGGTTAAGGAGTATTTTAATTAAAAAAAAGAATTATGTCTGACAGCAAGCTGGAACAGAAAATAAGGGAACATTTCGGGGAGATTTTCGGAAGCGACCTGGAGTTGCCTTCCGGACACCGTGAGCGGTTTGAACGGCAGTTAAAGTCTGCCGGCCAGCGGGGGAGGGACGCGCAAAAAGCGGGCAGGCTGAAAAAATGGCTGATAGCTTCCGTTGCAGCCGCTGCAGCGGTTACGGGTTTTCTTCTCTTGACGGATCCGTCCGCCGAGAGCCGGTCAGGCCCGGAACTTGCCGATGTACGGAACTATTACAGCATGCAGTTGGAAGAACAGGTTGACGCGACCAGACAGCTGATCCGGCATGTCGACGAAGCCCACAGGGAAGAACTGCTTGCCGATATTGAGCAGATTGAAAACGAGCCGGTGCCGGATGTGCAGATTCCGGACGATGAATACATCGTCCTGATTGCAGGAGTTTATACGAAGAAGATTGAAACATTACGGAATTTACAGGATATAATAAGAGAAAATATTTAACAGCAAATCAGTATGAAACGTTTATTTATTGTATGTATAGCGATTATTGCGGGATTTTCCGCATCAGGGGCGGCTTCGGCCGGAGTGTGTAATGTCGATGGTGAAGCGCTGGCTTCATCGGAGCATAAACGGGAAGTAAGGAGGGAGTTTGCGGCCGGTTCGTCCGCATTGCTTTCGATAAAAAATGAATTTGGCAACATCCGGATACTGGAAGGGGTGGATGACAGGATTACGTTCAAAATAACGGTCACCGGGAAAGGCAAAAACAGTGAAGAGGCAAAGAAATACGCAGAAACCGTAGATATAGATTTCACTCATAAGGGAAATGACATAGCGGCAAAAACCGTGTTTGAAAAAATCAACTGTAATAATTGCGGGCGGAGTGTGGATTATGAAGTATCTGTGCCGAAAAATACACGGCTGACGCTGGAGAACCAGTTCGGAGATATTAAAATGAATGATACGGCAGAACCCCTCAAGGTAAAATTGCAGTTCGGCAAGCTGTATGCAAATGAAATAGCCGATGCGGAGCTTTCTATCCAGCATGGTGGAGCAACCGTAAACAAGTGCAAACGCATGGAACTGGAGAGCAGTTTTTCGAAATACAAGTTTGGCGAAGTAGAGGCTTTGTCGGGAAGCATATCGCATGGCGGCATTGATATGGAAGAACTCGGCCGGGGTGACTTGAAATCGGATTTCTCCCACCTGAGTATCGGAAAGCTGAAAAACTCATTGAATGTAGATAAAATTTCATACGGTTCCTTAAAGATTACCGGTGTGGATGATCATTTTTCGACGATAAAAGTGGAAGCCAGTTTCTCCAAGGTGCAGGTGGCTTTTACGAAGAATCATAACTTTAAGGCTACATTGTATACCAGCTTTGGCAGCGTTAAAACCGGTGATGTAGTTTTTTATGAGAAGACGCTGGATAAAAAAGAAGTCGTAGTCGGTACGGCCGGCCGCCTGAAAGACCCTTCGGCCACGGTGAGTATATCCAATTCGCATGGCAGTATCGTTTTGCAATAACCGGAAGGCCGTTCAGGTAGAGACGCGATGCATCGCGTCTCTACACAGTACCTCAAAAAAAGAATTGGCCGTTTCCTTTGCATGTTTTGATTTGTATTGTATCTTTGCGGCGTTAAAAAAATAAGGTTTATGAATATTTTCGGTACACATCATCATCATCATTACAGCGGACGGTAGTTCGGCGGGCTTGTGCGGGGGTGCAGATGTGTATACAGGACAGGAAAAGCTTGCCGTAATGAGTGCGGTAAGCTTTTTATATTTATCCGGGTTCTGTTGAATGATACAAACTTAAAAACAGATACAGATGTTACGAATTGCAGTACAGTCGAAAGGACGTCTCCACGAGGAGACGATGGCATTGCTTCAGGAAGCGGGGATTAAACTGAGTAAGGCGAGGCGCACGCTGCTTTTATCCGCGGTAGATTTCCCGGTAGAAGTGCTGTTCCTGCGTGATGATGATATTCCACAGTCGGTAGCGAACGGTGCGGCGGATGTCGGGATTGTAGGTGAGAACGAATACGTGGAAAAAGGGAAGGAGGCTATGCTGATTAAGCGTCTTGGCTTCAGTCAGTGCCGTCTGTCCCTGGCCATTCCGAAAGATGAAGATTATAACGGCCTGAAGTGGTTTCACGGAAAGACGGTTGCCACCTCCTATCCGAATATATTACGGGAATACCTGGGTAAATGCGGTGTGAAGGCTTCGCTGCATGAGATTTCCGGTTCGGTGGAAATCGCTCCGGGCATCGGACTTGCCGATGCCATTTTTGATATAGTGAGTTCCGGAAGTACGCTCATAAGCAATCAGCTGAAGGAAGTTGAGGTGATCATGAAAAGTGAAGCCCTGCTGATTGCATCCGGCGATTTATCAAAAGACAAACGCCGGATACTGGATGAACTGATCTTCCGTTTTGATGCCATACAGGAAGCTTCCGGGAAAAAATACGTGCTGCTGAATGCCCCGAAAGATAAAATAACGGAAATAACGGAACTGCTGCCGGGCATGAAAAGCCCGACCGTGACGCCCCTTGCCGACGAAGGGTGGGTATCCATCCAGTCTGTGATCACCGAAAAACATTTCTGGGAGATTATCGGCAAGCTGAAAGCAATCGGTGCGGAAGGCATTATTGTGGTACCGATAGAAAAAATGATCCGCTGACCATGCATATAAAGACGTATAAATACCCGGACAGGACGGCCTGGGAAAGTCTGCAACAGCGGCCGGAACTGGATGTGACCTCCCTTTTCGATACGGTGCGGGAGGTGCTGGAAGATGTGCGGGTGAACGGAGATGAGGCCGTTCGCCGGTATGGGGAGCGGTTTGATAAAGTCCGGGTCAGGGATTTGCAGGTTTCCGGGGAAGAAATGGACGGGGCGGAATCCGTGCTTGACGAAGCGTTGAAAGCGGCTATTGTCACGGCCTGCCGGAATATCGAAAAGTTCCATGCCTCGCAGCGTTTTGAAGGGAAAAAGATTGAGACCGTGCCGGGTGTTCTGTGCTGGCAGAAGTCCGTAGCGATTGAAAAAGTCGGCTTATATATTCCGGGGGGTACTGCTCCCCTGTTTTCTACCGTTTTGATGCTGGGCGTTCCGGCCCGTATCGCGGGATGCGGGGAGATTGTGCTTTGCACGCCTCCGGACCGCGAAGGGAAAGTCCATCCGGCGATCCTGTTTGCCGCTAAGGTTGCGGGTGTCCGTAAAATAGTGAAGGCAGGCGGTATTCAGGCCATTGCTGCCATGACGTACGGTACGGAAAGCGTGCCGAAGGTCTATAAAATATTCGGGCCTGGAAACCAGTATATTGTTGCCGCGAAGCAGCTTGTCGGCCTGAAAGACGTTGCGACCGACATGCCTGCCGGGCCTTCGGAAGTTGAGATTATAGCCGACGGAACAGCCCGTCCTGCCTGTATAGCCGCCGATTTCCTGTCGCAGGCGGAACACGGCCCGGACAGCCAGTCGATACTGGTTACAACATCGGAACCGCTGGTGGACGCCGTTCAGCGGGAAATCCGTCGCCGGCTACCGGCGTTGCCGCGCCGCGACCTTGTGGAACAGTCGCTGTTGCACAGTCGCATCATTATCCTTAAAAACGATGACGAAATGACGGATTTTACCAATCAGTATGCGCCCGAACACCTGCTTATCCAGACCGCAAATTATGCGGCGTTAAGTGAACGGATCCGGAATGCAGGCAGTGTGTTCCTGGGTCCCCATACGCCGGAGAGCGCGGGTGACTATGCGTCGGGTACAAATCATACACTCCCCACAAAAGGGTACGCGAAAATGTACAGCGGCGTCAATCTGGACAGCTTTATCCGGAAGATAACCTTCCAGGAAATTACGGAAGACGGCCTGAAATCACTGGGGCCGGTAATCGAAATAATGGCGGCGAACGAACAGCTGGACGCACATAAAGAGGCCGTTTCGGTGAGGCTGGAAGGATCATCCGGCTGTCCGGCATCATAATATTATCGTTTTTGTTAAAGCAGAGACGTTTTTTATGCTTATATTTGTATCTTCAAAATTAATTTAATGCAATATTTATTTATGGGAAATGTTATTTATGCGGTTTTGGGAGCTTCTTTAATAGCTCTGGGTTTTGCTTTTTTCTTTTTTAAGCAGATGATAAAAAAAGATGAAGGTACGGATACAATGAAAAGAATTGCGCTTCATGTGCGTAAGGGGGCAATGGCCTATCTTAAACAGCAATATCGTGTAGTCGTACTTATTTTTCTGCTGCTGGTTGTTGTTTTTTCTGTTATGGCTTATTTTGACCTGCAGAATTCATGGGTGCCTTTTGCCTTTCTGACGGGCGGGTTCTTCTCCGGCCTGGCCGGCTTTTTAGGCATGAAAACAGCGACCTACGCCTCTGCCCGGACGGCGAATGCGGCGCGTAACTCGTTGAACGAAGGCCTTCGCGTGGCCTTCCGCTCGGGTGCGGTCATGGGGCTGACGGTCGTTGGCCTGGGGTTGCTGGACATATCGGTCTGGTACATTGTTTTGAACCATTTCATCTCCGATGACGGGGGGCATAAGATGATGATTATAACAACCACCATGCTCACATTCGGAATGGGAGCTTCCACGCAGGCTCTGTTTGCCCGTGTGGGTGGAGGGATCTATACAAAAGCCGCCGATGTGGGGGCTGACCTGGTCGGGAAAGTGGAAGCCGGCATACCGGAAGACGACCCGCGCAATCCGGCAACCATCGCAGATAATGTGGGGGATAACGTCGGTGACGTAGCCGGAATGGGCGCCGATTTATATGAATCCTACTGTGGAGCGATACTTGCTACGGTAGCCCTGGGCGCTGCAGCGTTCGCCCTGAACCCCGAAATGCAGTTGAAGGCCGTCTTTGCTCCGATGCTGATTGCGGCGGTCGGCGTATTGCTTTCTATTATCGGTATCTTCCTTGTCCGTACGAAAGAAGGAGCGGCGATGAAGCAGTTGCTTTCGGCTTTGGGCCGGGGCGTTAACATCAGTTCACTGCTGATCGTCGTTGCCACATTCTGCATTTTTTATTTCCTGGGCATACATAACTGGGTAGGCATTTCCTTTTCCGTAGTGGTGGGCCTGATGGCCGGTATTATTATTGGCCAGGCAACGGAATACTATACCTCGCAAAGCTACAGTCCGACGCGTAAGATCGCGGAAAGTTCGCGTACCGGCCCGGCGACGGTTATTATTTCAGGGATCGGTCTCGGATTTATATCGACTGCGATACCGGTCGTTACGATATGCATGGCGATCATTCTGTCCTTTCTGTCTGCCATTCAGTTTGATGTTGCCAATATGCTTGAACCGCAGAATCTGTGTCTCGGGCTGTACGGCATAGCCATTGCTGCCGTCGGCATGCTGTCCACGCTGGGAATCACACTGGCCACCGACGCCTACGGGCCGATTGCCGACAATGCGGGAGGTAATGCCCAGATGAGCAACTTGCCCGAAGAAGTGCGCCAGCGTACGGATGCGCTCGATGCGCTCGGAAATACGACGGCGGCCACCGGGAAAGGCTTTGCCATAGGCTCGGCTGCACTGACGGCGCTGGCCCTGCTGGCCTCCTATATTGAAGAAATAAAAATTGCACTGATACGAACCGGAGAAACGGTGCTGGAAATGGCAAACGGGGACAAAATTCAGGTGGCGGAAGCCTCGTTTCAGGATTTTATGAACTATTATAACGTCTCGCTGATGAACCCGATCGTTTTAGCCGGCATCTTCCTGGGATCCATGATGGCCTTTTTATTCTGCGGACTGACGATGAATGCGGTAGGCCGTGCGGCGCAGGACATGGTAGAAGAAGTACGCCGCCAGTTCCGTACGATTGCGGGCATTATGGAAGGCAAGGCGGAACCCGATTATGCGCAGTGTGTAGAAATATCTACCAAAGGAGCGCAGCGTGAAATGTTACTTCCCTCGCTGCTGGCTATTATTGTTCCCGTACTTACCGGGATCATCTTCGGCGTTGCCGGTGTTTTGGGACTGCTGGTCGGCGGACTGGGCGCCGGGTTTGTGCTTGCTGTCTTTATGGCCAATGCCGGCGGTGCATGGGATAATGCGAAGAAGTACATTGAAGAAGGCAATTTCGGAGGAAAAGGTTCCGATCGCCATAAAGCGACGGTGGTGGGCGATACGGTCGGCGATCCTTTCAAGGATACTTCCGGCCCGTCCCTGAACATCCTTATCAAGCTGATGAGCATGGTTTCCATTGTAATGGCCGGGCTGACGGTAGCTTACAGTCTGCTGGGTTAATATTTCATGACGAAAAAAAAGATCACAGGGCCTTTATGCTAAAGCGTAGAGGCTCTGTTATGTACGCCGGAAACGTGAACACGGACGCCGGAAACGTGAACACGGATCGCAAAAACGTAAACACGGATGACAAAAACGTAAACACGGATCGCAAAAACGTGAACACGGATGACAAAAACGTGAACACGGATGACGAAAACGTGAACACGGATTTGCCCTTTACGAATATATTAAAGAAGAAGAAAAAATGAAGATATTGAATCTTATCCTGCTCTCTGTTCTGTTTTCAGCGTGTATCTGGAAGGCAGACGCTCAAAGACGTCCCGTCATCGGAATCTCCGACGCGTCCAGGGACGGGAAAAATGCAGCTGTACCGCGTTCGTATATAGATGCGGTTTTGCAGGCCGGGGGGATCCCTGTGGTCATTCCCCTGATGTCTGACGAAAAAAAGGTGCTGGAACTGCTCTATACGGTAGACGGAATTGTTTTTGCGGGAGGAGGCGATTTTGACCCGGCTTATTATAATGAACGGTCGATTCCGCAAATGATGGGAACGGTCAATGCGCCCCGTGATGAATTTGAAATGAAACTCGTTCATCTGGCGGCAGAACGCAGCATCCCGATTTTAGGCATTTGCCGCGGTCTTCAGCTTATCAATATTGCATTTGGAGGTTCGCTTTATCAGGATTTACCGGCGCAATATGCCGGCAGCAGTATCCGTCACCGGCAGAAACAGCCGAACGAAGAGGCTTCACACGCCGTATATGTAGAAGATAATACGGTTTTTGCCGATATTGTAAAAGAAAGGATGTTAATGGTCAACAGTTCGCATCACCAGGCCATAAAAAAAGTCGCCCGGGGATTTCGTGTAGCCGGAAAATCACCCGACGAAATTGTAGAGGTAATAGAAAAAGCAGATGATGAAAACTGGATCCTGGGAGTGCAGTTCCATCCGGAAGCCCGTGTAACAAGGGATCATGCGATGCACCTTATATTCCAGCGCTTTATAGATAAAGCGGGCAGTCCGGAAAAACCGGACCGGACGGTTAAAACCGTTTCGGTACCGGGGCCGCAAATCAGCCGCGAGCCTGATCCGCCGGCGCCGGTATCACCTCCGCAGGTTATTCATCAGTCTGTTATTGACACGCAGTTTATTTATAAATTTGTCAGGGATACACAATATATATATGTACCCGCGGATACGGTATACCTCTCTGTTGCCGACACGAAGTACATACGGATGCCCGCTGATACCGTCTATGTCTCGGATACGGTATACCTCACGGCATCGCCGTCACAAAGCGATGCTCCCCCTTTACAGATCACGGACACCGTCCATGTCCCGGATACGGTACGCCTCACGGCCGGACCGCCCGCCGTCTCCGATACGCTTATCTTTACTCCCGGAACGCCGGATGCGGTAACCGCAAAGCCGGATACCTCCAAATCAAAGAAAAAAGAGGAAAAAAGAGAAGCTGAAGAAAAACAGAGACAATACCGGGAAGAACAGATGGAAAAGGCAAAGCAGCAAAAAAAACTGCAGAAAGAGAAAGAACAGCAGGCTAAAAAGGCCTCGGAAGAAAAAAAAGAACAGGAAAAGAAAGCAAAAAAAGAACAGTCGGAAAAAGACCGGCGCTTCAGGCAGCAGCAAAAAGAAAACGCAAAGCGGGATAAACAGGAACTCAAAAAAACGGAAGAAGATAAAAAACCGGAAGAAACCGGAGTAAAAAGCGAAACCGTCACCCTGTAGCCATAAAAAAAGGAAAACCATTTACGGGTTTTCCTTTTTCTTAAGTTGTACGTTTTTTATTTTACAACTTTGGCCAATCCTGCGCCCGGTTTGAATTTAACCGCCTTGCGGGCCGGAATGTTAATTGGTTTTTTTGTTTTCGGATTAACGCCTTTACGGGCTGCCTTTTTAACCACAGAGAAAGATCCGAAACCTAACAGGGATACTTTCTCACCTTTTTTTACTGTTTCTTCCACTGTTTTAATGAAAGCATCTACCGATTTTTTCGCGTTAACATTGGTGAACCCTGCCTTCTTGGCGACTGCACCCACAAAATCTGTCTTGTTCATAGAAAATAAATTTTAATTAGTAAACATATCTGATATATAAAATCTCTACATCCCAATTTTTCGGCGGTAAAGATATACTTATTTTTGAAATCATGCAATCTTTTGTCTTTTTTTTTATTCGAAACACATGTTTTTCAGCATAAAAAACCAAAACAACATCATTTTTTTGTACTTTTGCCCCCTGGATAAAAATTACAACAGATGAATCAACGCAATTACAGTCCATACCTGAATATACCCGCAGTAACCAAAAACCTGATTATTATCAATGCGCTTTTTTGGCTGGCTACGGCAATCATGACCAGATTAAACCTGACAGAGATGCTCGGACTCCATTATCCGGCCTCCCGGGGCTTCCGCCTTTACCAGATTGTGACTTACATGTTCATGCACGGATCATTCACCCACCTGTTTTTTAATATGTTTGCCGTATACATGTTCGGACGCATCCTCGAATCAACCTGGGGATCCCGGCGCTTTCTCACCTATTATATGATAACCGGCATCGGCGCCGGCCTGATAAACATACTGGTGGCATACATACGGATAAAAGCGATTGAATCCGCTCTAAGTCCGGAGATAATAGCCGATACATACCGCAACGGCTATGAGATCATTCGGCAGGGCATGGATTATACGGATCCGCTCCGCAGACAGTTAAACATTTTAATAAATACAACCACGGTCGGCGCATCGGGAGCCGTATTCGGAATCCTGCTTGCATTCGGCATGTTGTTTCCCAATATGCCGTTATACATCATCCCTTTCCCTTTTCCGATAAAAGCGAAATACCTGGTCATCGGTTATGGAGCCATCGAACTTTTCGCCGGCTTTGCCAATTTCAGCTTTGACCATGTCGCCCATTTCGCCCATCTCGGAGGGATGCTGTTCGGTATCATACCTGTTCTATACTGGAGAAAAAAAGACAGAGACAATGGGAAGTATTTTTACTGAAATAAAACGCCGGTTTGATACCGGATCCATCCTGGCCAAATTCATCTACATAAATGCAGGTGTCTTTATCATCATCAGGCTGTGGATCGTGATCATGCATCTTTTCATGAAAGAGGCCTCGTTCCTCAAGTACGTACAGATGCCTTCGTCGTGGTCGTTACTGATCTGCCGCCCGTGGACCGTCTTTACCTACATGTTCGTACATTTCGACTTCCTGCACATACTCTTTAACATGTTATGGCTATACTGGTTCGGGAAAATATTCCTCCGGTTTTTTAACGGACGCCAGCTGGGAGGACTGTATGTCTTGGGAGGCCTTGCGGGAGGAGTCCTGTTCATCCTTTCCAGTCATATTTTCCCGTTCCTGAAGCAGTATGCCGGTAACAGCCTCCTGGTTGGAGCTTCCGCTTCGGTAATGGCGATCGTGTTTGCCGTTTCATTTTACCGGAAAGATTACATGATCAACCTCTTTCTACTGGGACGTGTAAAACTCATCTACCTGGCGGTCGGCGTCTTCCTGCTCGACCTGATTGCCGTCACATCGGAAAATGCCGGCGGACATATCGCTCACATAGGAGGAGCATTGCTGGGTATATGCTATGCTTACCGGTATAAAAAAGGAAAGGATATAACTAACCTCATGAACCGGATGATTGACAGGTTTGTAAACCTGATCACCCGCAAACCGTCCTTCAAAGTCTACCGGAAGGAGACCGCCGGACAGCGCCGCCGGCCGGAAACCGACGATGCATACCGCCGCAGAAGAAATGAAGAAAATCGCGTGATTGATGAAATACTGGACAAACTGAAACATTCGGGATATGAAAGCCTTTCGACGGAAGAAAAAAAGAAACTGTTCGACGCCAGCAAAAAATAAAAAAATAAAATGGACGGCGCCTTTCAAGCTGCTATTCCATTCTTTTCTTGCTTCGCTAAACATTTTTTTAGTGATATTTCTCCTTGCGTCTGCCTGGTCCGACCTGATCTCGCCCGAAAAAAATATCCTGTTTGCCTATCTCGGCCTCATCTTCCCGGTTCTTTTATTTATCAACACCTGTTTTTTCATCTACTGGATCATCCTCAAAAAATGGTTGATGATTTTTATCCTGACACTGACCTTTGCGGCATGCTGGATCCCCTTTTCGAACTACTGTCCTTTCCATATCAAAACGGAGGTCTTGCCGCAGGAAGATATGATAAAGGTGCTCTCCTATAACGTGATGAGTTTCGCCTATAAAAACCACACGCAGGAATCACCGAACAAAATTATACAGTACGTTGCGGAATCGGGTGCCGATATCGTCTGTCTGCAGGAATATCTGGTAAGCGAGCGCGCCAACCTGATGAACTCCAAAGATGTAGCCAAAGCCTTGCCCATGTATCCTTATATTGCGGAAATTATTTTCTCCTCACCGGAAAAACGGTATAAGTTCGGACTTGCCGTACTGTCTAAGTTCCCGATTACAAAATCACGGAAAATCGACATCTCATCAGCCTACAACGGGGCATCGGTACATGAAATAAACGTAAAGGGCAAAAAGATTATCGTTTTCAACAATCATCTGGAATCATTTAAACTGACGGCGGAAGACCGTTCCCACTATTCGGATATGATCACGCACGGAAACCTGGAATCCTTCGACGGTTTACGCGGCTCCATCCAGCAAAAGCTGGGGCAGGCCTTTCGCATACGCGCCGGACAGGCAGAACTCATTGCCGGTGAAATACGCAAAATGAACGCTTACTATGCCATTGTATGCGGAGATTTTAACGATACCCCCATTTCATACGTACATCGTGTCCTGCAAGGTTCGCTTGTGGACGCGTATGCCGAATCCGGATTCGGTCTGGGCATATCCTATAACCGGAACTTTTTCCTGTTCCGCATAGACCACATTTTCCATTCGTCCAGTATGGAGTCTTACAACTGCCGTGTCGATACGCGCGTTAACCTGTCCGATCATTACCCCATCTACTGTTATCTGAAATTAAACTAAAATTCTTTTTATCAATCAGCAGTAATTTTTTTTTATTTTTTCTTGCAGCAAATAAAAAAATACTCTATTTTTACCCCAGCTCAAAAATAAGAACAATTGATAAATAGAAAAACATGAGACACAGTACATGGAATAAAATCCGTCTGTTGAAAGTTAAAATAATCCGAACGATGATTTAATCATTTGGATTATTTTTATGAATGAAATTGGAAGTTAAAATATTATGAATGCGAAAATTAAAATTTTATATATTGCAATAACATTGTTCCTGTATTCCTGCAATGATAACAGTCAATTAAAAATAGTTGAATTAAAGCCCTCCATGTCTATTGAAGAATTAAGTGACAGTACTTTTTTCAAAGACGTTGATTATATTACCTGTGATTCCAAGAATATATTTGCGTCAGATGTATATAATGGAAGAATCTTAAAATTCGATTTGCAGATGAACTATATAGAAAGTATAGGTTCCCGCGGTAATGGTCCTGAAGAATTTACCTGTATGGGAGGAGGCATTGCCGTCTTAAATGATACATTATATGCGATTGATTGTGCAGGATTAAAAACATTTGGTACGGACGGTAAGTTTATCAGGACGGTAAAAAATCAAAATTACTGGATTAAACCGAATGTGTGCTGTATGGATGAATCGGAATGTATTTATTTTTCAATAATAGATTCTTTTCCCCTGATAAAGTATGATAAGTATATGAACCGTCAATTTAGCTTTGGAAATCGCAGAAATGACTCCCGCGCTGCATATTTGCTCTGTATGTTTCATAGTGAAATACTGTCTGTAAAAGAAGACGAGCCGCTTATTTCACTGTTCAACCAACAGGGGGACATGCTATCAACAAAAAACTTTTACAATGATATTTTTAAAAGTCAGGTTTTGTTCAAAAAGCAGGAACAGGAAAAAAGTACGGATAACAATAAAAAGGTATACATATTATTTCAATCCATGACCTGTTTTGAAAATAAGCTTTATTTGTTATATATAGACCGTGAAAGTCAGAGACCTCATTGTAATCGAATTGTTGAATTAACATTTGAAAATAATGATTTTCATCTGACCGGAGTATATCAATTACGTGATAACTGGTATTCTGCAATTTGTCGAATTAACAACAGATTTGTATGTTATAGCACTACCAATGAAGAATTTCAAATATACGAACCATGAAAAAAAGTCACTCGTGTCTATTAAAAATTATTAATCAAATTTGAGGTTCAAATGCAGTTGGCCATCATCATACTCAGAGGCCTTATATGCCATAGGCATCAGGAGTTCCCGAATGTTGTCCTTGACAAGCAAGGAATTGCCCAGGACACGCATAACTTCAACAACAGG
>JAISCL010000103.1 GCA_031265585.1 Tannerella sp.
TTGATTACGAGCCGCGTTTCACGTATCACGGATTCCGTTTCGTGGAAGTGGACGGCCTGACGCAGGCGCCCCGGCCCGGCAATATCCTCGGTAAAATGATCGCCTCCTCATCCCCCGAAGCCGGGACTTTTGTCACTTCCAACAAAGACCTCAACAACCTGTGGGAAAACATCCTCCGGACGCAGCTGGGCAACATGACTTCCGTACCGACCGACTGTCCGCAGCGCGACGAACGTCTGGGCTGGACGGGCGATGCGCAGGTGTTTTCGCAGACGGCCATCTACAACCTCGACATGGCCGGCTTCTATACGAAATGGATGCGCGACATCCGCGACGACCAGTTGCCCGACGGTCGCCTGCCGGACATTTCGCCGAACGACGGCGGATGGATGTCCTTCTACAACGCGCCGGGCTGGTCCGACGGCGGCGTCATCATCCCCTGGCGGATGTATCAGAATTACAACGATACCGACCTCCTGGCCAGACAGTACGACGCCATGAAGCGTTTCATTGATTTCATCCACCGGCACAACCCCGATTTGCTGTGGCGTTCCGAACGTGGAAACATGTACGGCGACTGGCTGAACGGAAACACCATCGTCTCGGACGATTATCCGAAAACGGGAGGAAAAGTGCCCGACGGCGTCTATTCCACCATCTACTTCGCCTATTCCACCGGCATACTCGCCAAAACAGCCAAACTGCTGGGCAAAGAAAGCGACTGTGCACATTACAGCGCTTTGGCAGACAGTATAAGACAGGCCTTTGCCGCTGCGTACATTTTGCCCGACGGCAGGATCGAAGGCGACACGCAGGCCGGCTACGCCATGGCGCTGGAATGGGACATGATCCCCGAATCGTTGCGCACGCAGGCCGCCGCACACATGGCCGAAGCCGTCCGCGCCTATGATTACCGCATCTCCACCGGCATTCATTCCACCATTCGCCTGATGAATCAGTTGAGTGACTGCGGCTATGCCGACATCGCCTACCGTCTTCTGATGAGCCGCCGTTTTCCCTCGTGGCTCTACTCGATCGACCAGGGTGCAACCACGATTTGGGAACGCTGGGACGGTTACGTCGCCGGACGCGGTTTTCAGGATGCCGGAATGAACTCGTTCAACCATGTAGCTTTCGGCGCCGTAGGCGAATGGATGTACAGCCATATCCTCGGCATCCGGCCCGACGAAAGCCGTCCGGGGTACCGCCATTTCACCGTCAACCCCCTGCCGGGCGGAGGACTGGAACGGGTCAAGGGCAGCTATCACGCCATTACGGGCGTCATCGAAGTGTCCTGGACAGACCGCAACCGGACATTTACTTTGGATGTAACCGTGCCGCCCAACACGGAAGCGACCGTTGTGATGCCCTTCGACGGCAAAACGCACCGCGTCGGTTCCGGGAAACACCGTTTTAGCGTAAAAACATATTAAGTTTATCAAGGCGGATGCGATCGGATATGAATGGACTTACGTCGCCACACAGATCAACGAAGGTTTGGGAGGCGACCGGATAGAGATCTTCGTGTCCGACACGCCCGGCAATGTGACGCATGAAGAACGCGGGTTATAAGCGTTCACGGAAAGAAAGAAAAGGGCAGGCTCTGCAGAGGGTTTGCCCTTTTTGTTTGAAGTATGGAATGAGTATATCCGGAGTATATGTGAAGTATATCCGGAGTAGATATGAAGTAGGGGATGAGTCTATGTTATCTACGTGTTTGGCGGACGGTATGTCGCCGACAATCTCAACGGGCCGTGGTCTTACGGCAAATCGTATAATGCTCGAAAATATCCCGTACGACATCCGGATCGGCAAATTACCGGGCGGGATTCGCGGTGTTTGGGCGGTTCAGGGTTCTCTTTTTATTGAAAAAACAAATTCGAGGCCTCCTCCGGGACGCTGTTTGGCTCTGATGGTTCCACCATGACGGAGGATCGCGTTTTTTACGACGGAAAGTCCCAGGCCGGTGCCTCCGGCTTTACGCGAACGGCCTTTATCAACCCGGTAAAAACGTTCGAAAAGCCGGTCCAGGTGCTCTTCGGTGACACCTGCCCCGTTATCGCTGTATGAGAAATAATAATAATCGGGATCTTCCGTATTGCACTCGATATAAATGTTTGTCCCTTCTCCGGCATAGGCGAGCGTATTGTCTACCAGGTTGCGGAAAACGGAGTAGAGTAACGTCTGACTCCCGATACAGACAAGGGACATCCCCTCAGTCCGGTTATAAGCCGTGATGTTCTTTTCAGACAGCGACAATGAGACGTCATACAGCAGGACGGTGATCAGTTCTGCCAGGTCTACCCGCTCCTTTGCAATCATTCCGGGCGCTTCGTCCATCCGGTTAAGTATGGATATGTCATGTAACAGAGCGGAAAGACGGGTGCTCTGCTTATAACATTTTTCGATGAAACTGATCAGGACATCCTCCGGAAGTTCCTTTACATTTAGAATCGTTTCGAGATACCCCTGTATGCTGCTTACGGGTGTTTTCAATTCATGCGCCAGGTTCTGGGTTACCTGCCGCTTGATACGCGCCTGTTCCTCCTTTTCTTCCAGCACCCTCTCCTGCTCCACGACGAGTGCGCGTTTTGCTTCCTGGAAGCGGTTATAAATCTTTATGATATGCCGCGCAATGTCCCCGACCTCGTCATTCGAGAAATAATCCGGATATTTGTCTATATTTTCATGTTCCGCCTTGTCGGTAAAATCGTTCAGGCGGTTGATATTCTGTCCGAGGTGTTTCATCCTGTTATAAAAGATAGCCACAAAGACGATCATGACCGCAATGGAAACAAGAAAGTAAACGGAATCGATTTTCAGGGCCTCGTCCAGGTCATGGTTGTAGGGAACGGCGGAACGGATGAAAAAGCGGTCATATTTTTTTGCCGAGAAAAAGAACTCTTCTCCCGTGAAAGCGGAGGTTCTGATGTCATACCCGACTCCATTCTTCACCGCATCCCTGATTTCCCTGCGGGAGGAAAAGTCCCAGTCTTCATCCGTCTCCGGAAGCAGCGAATCATAGATCAGCCTGCCCGAAAGGTCGATAATCGAAACACGGGACAGGTCATTTAACACCGCTTCTTCCACCGGAATGCCCCGCTGCATCTGCAAATAAATATAGTCATTATATCCTGTGATCTTCGTATTCAGCAGATCCTTTTTATACTTTTTCTCCCGGGTATACTGGAATGCCAGAAAACAGCAGCAGATCAGGAAAAATGCAATCAGCACCGACCAGAAAAGGCGCAGATGAAATTTGACGTATTTTTTTGAAGAAACTTTCATAAAAGCAGAAGACTAAACCTCGAAGCAATAACCGTAACCGAGCCGTGTCACAACATTTTTGTCATACGGTATGATTTTTTTCCGCAGGCGTGTGATGTGAACATCTACGGTGCGGTCCGTGACGAGCACATTATCCGGCCATACGGTCTTAAGCAGTTCATCCCGTGAGAATACCCGTCCGGGCTTTTGCAGCAGCAGGAATAAGATTTCAAACTCTTTTTTTGTGAGAGACAGGTCTTCGCCGTCAACGGAAGCCCTTTTGGTAACCGTATCGAGCACCAGTTTATCAAAAAAGAGTGACGTATCCGGCATTTCATCCGCACCGGCACGGATACACCGCCTCATCACCGCTTCTACGCGTGCAATTACTTCCTTTACGGAAAAGGGCTTTAAGATGTAATCGTCCGCTCCCAGGTTAAGCCCGTGAACGGTATCTTCCTCAGAATCCTTTGCCGTACAGAAAATGATGGGAATAGAGGATGTGTTCCTGTTCTTTTTTACAATATCCGCTAACTGAAACCCGGAAATATCCCGCATCATGACATCAAAAATCAACAGTTGATAGACAGAGAGATCCATGCTCAAAGCTTCTTCTGCAGAAAGCGCCGTATCAACTTCATACCCGGCATTTTCAAGGTTAAACTTTAAGATCTCACAAAGGCTGTCTTCGTCGTCTACTACTAAAACATGTTTTTTTTCCATTTTGTTACCTCCTGTTTATGACGCAAATATAATTTAAATATACCGGTTTTTAGCCGCTTAACACAAATGTAATAATTATGTCATGCGCATGTAACAAAAATAAACAAATTTTGTAAAATCAAAGTGATGTTCTAAAGTTTAATTATAACGCCTTTTCATATTATTATGTTCAAATTTGCGGTTTTCAATCTTTTCTTTGCCGGTACGGGCTATAAAGCGTCCGGCTTTATTCGATATGCGGCAGAGATAGAAACAGTATCCATTTCATATCACAGCCTGATCACAGTCATCGCAGTCCTGATCTGCCTGGCGCTGTTGACGCTCGTCTATATCAACCGGAACCATCAAAAAAGGAGCAAAGCCGATGAGATATTTAACGAAATAACCTTGTCGCGCAATCCGGACAAAACCTGGATGTTGCTGAAAAAACATGCAAGCGAGACCTTATCCGGTATGATTGATTTTATAAACGTATCGTATTCCGAAACAATTGAGGGGATGCTCAACAGGGACATACGGACGCTGCAGAAAATAAATTCCACACTCGACAGGCAAACAGGCAAACAAAAGAAAATACAGCAGCGGGAATCGCAGGTATTGCAGCGTATAGACAGGAATATTACACTGGAAAAAAGCACCTGGCTGCATCTGACAAACAGTTGCGCCGAGCAAATGATTTATTGTGTGAAACGTATCACGGTACCCTGTATTGAGCATACAGGCGATACCCCCGGATACATGGAACGGTCTGCTGCGGAAATCACAGCAACCATAGATTTGCTCAAATCGTTCATGTCACGTATAAAAAAGGCCATTGAGACGTCCGATTACAGTGAGTATGAACAGCTCTTTTTCATGGGAACCCATATATCCGAAGAATTTTCACGCCTGCGTCTCCGTTTGATAGACTGTTTGAGGAAAGATGTGGAAAAAGACCTGAACAGCTTTAATTTTTATCTGCATATCCTGCAGGAATCGGAGGAGCTGGTATGCATACTGCGCCTCCTGTTCCGGGCAAGCCGCAAGCTTCAATCCGATCAGCGGTTCTGACGCTTGCGCTCTGTTTCGTCCAGTGTGATTTTACGCATGCGCATGAAACGGGGGGTCACCTCTACGTATTCATCCGCTTTAATATATTCAAGCGCATCTTCGAGACTGAAGAGGAGAGGAGGAGCGAGGGACGTTTTTTCGTCCGACCCGGAAGCGCGCATATTGGTCAGTTTCTTCGATTTGGTGACATTGACGACCAGGTCGCCTTCTTTGGTATGCTCGCCGACTACCTGCCCGGCATAGACTTCTTCACCCGGCGCAATAAAAAAACGTCCGCGCGACTGCAGGTTATTTAACGAATAGGCAAAAGCCGAACCTGTTTCCATAGCAATGATTGAGCCGTTCTGGCGACGCTCGATTTCACCTTTCCAGGGTTGAAACTCCAGGAAGCGGTGCGCCATGATCGCTTCTCCGGCCGAGAGTGTCAGTATCAGATTATTAATTCCGATGATTCCGCGCGACGGTATCGTAAATTCCAGGAAAGTACGTCCGCTTTTACTTTCCATCACCGTCATTTCTCCCTTCCGTTTTGTTACGACATCGATGATGCGGCTGGCACATTCGTCGGGGAGATTAATTGTCAAACTCTCCACCGGTTCACATGTAACGCCGCCGATCTCTTTGATGATCACCTGCGGCTGTCCGACCTGCAGTTCATACCCTTCACGGCGCATCGTCTCAATCAGCACGGATAAATGCAGCACGCCACGGCCAAACACATTCCACGAATCGGCAGCGCCTGTCGGCTCCACACGCAATGCCAGGTTTTTGTCCAGCTCTTTTTCCAGACGCTCGAAGACGTGGCGCGAAGTAACGTATTTACCGTCTTTTCCGAAGAAGGGCGAATTGTTTATCGTAAAAAGCATCGACATTGTCGGTTCATCAATCGCAATTGTCGGTAACGGTTCCGGCGTATTCACATCGGCAACCGTTTCCCCGATTTCAAACCCTTCAATCCCAATCAGGGCGCAGATATCACCGGAAGGCACCGCATCCATCTTTTTCCGCCCCAGCCCTTCGAAGACGTCTATTTCCTTTATTTTTGTACGCACCTGCGCACCGTCACGCTTGCACAGCATGACATCCTGCCCTTCACAAAGCGTTCCGCGATGTACACGTCCGACAGCGATCCGCCCGACATATTTTGAGTAATCAAGCGACGTGACAAGCATCTGTGCCGGCCCTTCAAGCGTTTCGGGTTCCGGTATAAATTCGATGATATCATCCAGTAATGCATAGATATTATCCGTCGGCTGCTGCCAGTCCCGCGACATCCAGCCCTGCTTGGCCGAGCCGTAGACCGTCGGGAAATCAAGCTGTTCTTCCGTCGCGTCCAGGCTGAACATCAAGTCGAAAACCATCTCCTGCACCTCCGAGGGGCGGCAATTCGGCTTATCTACCTTGTTGATGACAACAATCGGCTTCAATCCTATCCGGATGGCCTTCTGTAAAACAAAACGCGTTTGCGGCATCGGGCCTTCAAACGCGTCAACAAGCAGGAGGCAACCGTCCGCCATATTGAGCACACGTTCCACTTCACCGCCGAAATCAGCATGTCCGGGGGTGTCAATAATATTAATTTTATACTCCTTATAATTGATTGAAACATTCTTGGCCAGAATAGTGATCCCCCGTTCACGTTCCAGATCACTGCTGTCCAAAAACTGATCCGGCTCCGCCTGTCCCTCACGGAAAAGCTTTCCGGCTAAAAGCATCTTGTCAACCAAGGTCGTCTTGCCGTGGTCAACATGTGCAATAATTGCAATATTCCTGATTTTCTGCATACAATTAAATGATTTTCGGAGGACAAAAGTAGTGCAAATCGGATACAATACAAAATAAGCCGGCTTATTTTTACAGTTATACTGCGCGCGGGATGGTTTTATGCATGGATTCATGCCTGTGAAATGAAGTGATTCTTTATTTTGTAACGAGGCTCGTTACTTACCATTAACGAGGCTCGTTACTTACCTGTAACGAGGCTCGTTACTTACCGTTAACGAGGCTCGTTACTTAGCTGTAACGAGGCTCGTTACAAAAACAGTCCGTTTGTTGGATGAATTATGCCGCACAAAATAGAGGTATATGACATTTGTGATAGTTTTTGTCTTATTTGTTATCGACGGAAGGGATGCCTTTGCCTATCTTTGCGGTTCAATTAAAATGAACAGGATCATGAAATCGAATCTTTTGTATATGGGAATCCTTTTCCTGCTGGCCGGTTGTGCGAAGAATACCGTCGCGGATGTAATTACGCTGGAAACGCTGCTGGATGAAATGGTGAATGTCGAAGAACTGGCCTGTTTCCCGGATCCGTCGTATATCTGTTTGCAGGAAAGCAGTTACGACCGCCGGTCCGTTTCCCCGGATTCACCGGGATGGTTTGCCAACAGCGACGGCTTTGGCATTGTCCGGGCAGATACGGCGGCAGACGGCCGGATTGAAAAGGTCATGTTCGATGAAACCGGCCCCGGCGTGATTACCCGGATCTGGATTACGACGCTGGATAAAAGAGGCGTCTGGCGCTTTTATTTCGACGGATCCGAAACGGCCGGCTTGACGGTTCTCGCCTACGACCTGATGCAGCTGCACCTCCCCGGGCTGGGGAAAGGGCTTGTACAGCCGCATACCAGTTATACGCCGGAAGGAAAGGGCGGCAACACCTCCTTTCTTCCCGTTCCCTATTCAAAAGCCTGCAAAATCACGTTTGAAGATGCGCCCGGCGTTGCCCCCACGCCCAAGTATTACCAGATCAATTACCGTAAATACCCCGGAGGCACCGGGATAGAAACCTTTTCCACCGGAGTAGCTCAAAGGGCGGAAAAGAAAATCTCGGAAGTAAACGATATCCTGCTGCATCCGTCCGTCCGTAAAAAAGGCCGGCTGCTGGCAGAAACAAAATCGATAGCCCCCTCGGATTCGCTTGTGATAACGCTCCCGGAAGGAGAACATGCGGTTTATGAGGTGTTGTTTGATATTGAGACCGTCGATCCCGGTCAATACGGGCCGCTGATGCGTGAACTTGTTTTTGCGGCGGAGTTTGACGGGAAGCAAACCGTCCGGGCGCCTTTAGGCGACTATTCGGGCGGCGGCATGGGGGCGCCCCGCGTCGACAGCTGGTTTCTGTCGTCGGACGGAAAAGGGAAGGTGACAAGCCGCTGGCTGATGCCCTACCGGAAGGCGGCCCGGATAAAACTGCTGAACAGCTCGGCAGCCCGGATACAGGCCAGCATGCAGGTGCGGGTAGCTCCGCTGAAATGGCATGAACGGTCGCTGTATTTTCATGCGTCATGGAAGCAGGAAAACGGGATCTACCTGCATCACAACCCCGATGAAGACGCCCGCTGCGTCGAATGGAACTTTGCGACCCTCCGGGGGAGGGGCGTTTACAGGGGCGACGTGCTGTCCCTCTTTAACCATGCCCCGTGCTGGTACGGGGAGGGAGATGAAAAGATTTGGGTGGATGGCGATGCGTTTCCTTCCCATTTCGGAACCGGTACGGAAGATTACTATAACAGCTCCTGGGCGCCGGTTGTCCCATTCCATACGCCGTTCGGAGGCGCTCCCCGCGCCGATACGGAAAGCTCCCACGGATACAACGCCTTTTTCCGTACCAGGAACCTGGACGGGATTCCGTTTCATGAGCAATTCCGGTTTGACATTGAAATGCTGGGATGGGACAGCGGGTTTGCCGATTATGCAACGACCGTTTACTGGTATGGGGATTACGCCGCATCCGCTACCGGAATAAAGGAAATTTTTAAATAATACAGATATGAACAACAAACTTTTATTTTTGTCCGCATGTCTTCTTGCCATGATGACCTCACAGACCGGGGCGAAAGATATTTCGCTTAAAATAACGGAGAAATATCTGAATCTGCCCGTTTCGCATCAGGTAGACCGCGCAGTGATGACGTTTGAAATCGATGGCCGGACAGAGCGTTCTTTCGAGATCCGCCTGGCTCCGGGCGCGGCGGATTACTGGGTATTTTGCGATGTGTCCGCCTTCAGGGGGAAAGAACTTAAAATATCCTGTGACGGGGAGGCCGGCGGACTGCAACAGATCTACCAGGCCGGTGAAATCGCCGGCCAGGAGCTTTTATACAGGGAAACCAACCGTCCGCAGCTTCATTTCACCCCGAAAAGAGGCTGGCATAATGACCCGAACGGACTGATTTGGTATGAAGGGGAATATCACCTTTTCTATCAGCATAACCCTTACGAATCCGAATGGGGGAATATGCACTGGGGACATGCCGTCAGCACGGATCTGATTCACTGGGAAGAATTGCCGCCGGCCCTCTATCCCGATATGCATGGAACGATGTTCTCCGGTTCTGCCGTCGTGGACTATAAAAATACAGCCGGCTTCAACAGCGGCAAAACGCCGGCAATGGTGGCCGTCTATACCGCAGACAGTCCGGAAAAAGAGGTTCAGTGCCTTGCCTATAGCCTCGACAGGGGCCGGACATGGACAAAATATGAAGGCAATCCGGTCATCGATTCCCGGGCGAAATGGAACAGCAAGGATACGCGCGACCCGAAAGTGTTCCGCTATGAACCGAATAACGAATGGGTGATGGTGCTCAACGAGCGGGACGGACATTCGATCTATACGTCCGCCAACCTGAAAGAGTGGCGGTACGAAAGCCATGTCACCGGATTCTGGGAATGTCCCGACCTGTTCGAACTGCCGGTGGACGGAGATGAAAAAAATAAGAAATGGGTGATGTACGGCGCTTCGGGCACCTATATGACCGGCGCCTTCGACGGAAAGAAGTTCACACCCGAATCGGGAAAACACTATTACACAACCGGAACGGTCTATGCGGCCCAAACCTTTACGGACATCCCCGCATCGGACGGACGGCGTATCCAGATCGGCTGGGGGCGCGTGACACATCCCGGAATGCCGTTCAAAAGCCTGATGCTCCTGCCTACGGAACTGACCCTGCGCACTACGAAAGACGGCATCCGCCTGTTCAGCCGTCCCGTCCGGGAGGTAGACCGGTTACAGACCCTTCTTTTTCAGAAGACCGCCCTGACCGCCGGAGAAGCTGGTGAAATCCTCCATCCGTACAGTGATGCCGACTGTTTCAGGGTGCAGTTTACCCTGAAGCTGTCGCACGCTACGGACGCCGGACTGAACCTCTACGGTCAGCAGCTGATGCGGTACGATCTGAATTTCAACCGGGTCAACGGCGTCTTCTATTCCCCGGAGGATATGACGGGCATGGAGATCTCCGCCGATATCATTATTGATAAAACGTCGGTCGAGGTCTTTATCGATAACGGCGCCTATTCCTTTTCGATGGAACGGAGGCCCGATGCGGATAATCGCGAAGGCTTTCATTTCTGGGGAAACAATATTGAGATCAAAGAGTTGAAAGCGTATACAATGAAATCTATCTGGAATCAATGAAAGACAGGAAACCTCTCATAGCAGGAATCGGGGAATTACTCTGGGACGTGTTCCCCGACCGGAAAAAAGCCGGCGGCGCACCCGTTAACTTTGTTTATCATGCGACGCAGATGGGGGCCGAAGGCTGTGCCATCAGCGCTGTCGGAAACGATGCCGCCGGCAGGGAAATTATCCGTGAACTGGAAAAGAACGGAATCCGTCACTGCACAGCGTTGACGGAACATCCGACGGGCCGTGTCCTGGTCGAGCTGGACAACGGTTCGCCCACATATACCATTACCGAAGGGGTTGCCTGGGATTATCTGCCATTGACGCAGCAGGCGATGGATCTGGTGAAGGAGGCGGATGCCGTCTGTTTCGGAACGCTGGCGCAGCGTTCGCCTGTTTCACGTGAGACCGTCGGCGCCCTGCTGGCCTGTGCGCCGGAGCGTGCGCTGCGCGTTTTTGACGTCAACCTGCGTCAGCATTATTATTCCCGGGAGCTGATCAGCGACTCGCTGGAAAAATCAAATGTATTTAAACTGAACGATGAAGAGCTGAACATCCTCCGTCCGATGTTTGAACTGGAAGGAGATGACAGTGAGGTATGCCGCGCCCTGATGGAAAAATATAACCTGCGCTACCTGGCGCTGACCGCGGGAAGCCGGTCGAGCGCCGTCTACTCGCAAACGGAGGTTTCCACGATCCCGACCCCTCAGGTGACGGTCGCCGATACGGTGGGAGCCGGTGATGCCTTTTCGGGAGCGTTTATCTATTCGATCCTGACCGGTAAACCGTTGAGGGAAGCACACCGGAAAGCCGTTGAAATCGCCGCTTTCGTGTGCAGTCAGTATGGAGCATGGCCGTCTTACCGGCTCAACAGATAAACAACAGAAAAATGAAACAGAAAAACAGATTATTCAAGCTGCTCCCGGTTATGCTGGCCTTCTTTGTGATGGGCTTTGTAGACCTTGTGGGAGCTATTACAAATTTCGTAAAGGAAGATTTCGGCCTCTCGGATTCAATTGCCAAAGTATTGCCGGCGATGGCCTTTTTCTGGTTTTTTATCCTGTCGGTGCCGACGGGGATGCTGATTAACCGCATCGGACGGCGCAAAACCATTGTGTTAAGCCTTGCCGTTACATCGCTGGCATTACTTGTTCCCCTGTTCGGGTATAGCTTTCCCGTCATGCTGGTTTCGTTCAGCCTGCTGGGAATCGGGAATACCCTGATACAGGTATCGATTAATCCGTTAATCTCCGGCATGATCAGTGAAAAGAGGCTGGCCAGCACGATGACTTTCGGTCAGTTTGTAAAAGCGATCGCTTCGTTCCTCGGCCCGGTAGTCGCGATATGGGTTTCCCTTGCATTTAATAACTGGAAGATCCTGTTCCCTGTATTCATGACGGTTTCGATCCTTGCAACCCTCTGGCTGGGCATGACCCGGATAGAAGAAGAAAAGGAATCCGCCGGCGGTTCGGGCTTTTGGGAGTGCCTGAAACTGCTGGGGAATCCCCTGATCCTGCTATCCTTCATCGGGATCATGTGCCATGTGGGAATCGATGTAGGAATAAATACAACCATGCCCGAAATCATGAAAGAATACTTTGGCATGTCACGCGAAGACGCCGGATTTGCATCAAGCGTCTACTTCCTGTTCCGCCTGGCGGGCTGCCTGGCCGGCGCCTTTGTGCTGGCACGCTGGTCCGGCAGGAAAGTTTTTACCGTAAGCGTACTGTTGATGGCCGTGGCCATTGCCGGCCTGATCTTCTTTCACAGCCGGGAAACCGTTTATGCCTGCATTGCCCTCGCCGGCCTCGGAAACGCCAACATTTTCCCCGTTATCGTATCACAGGCGCTGCTTCACCTGCCCGGCCGCAGGAACGAAGTATCCGCCCTCATGATCATGGGCCTGATCGGGGGAACCGTTTTCCCGTTATTAATGGGCAAAGCGTCCGACCTGATGGCCACCCAGACCGGCTCCCTGCTCATCCTGGGAATAACCGTCCTGTACCTGCTCCTCTTTTCCCCAAAACTGAAAAAATAAATTCCGCCAATTGCAATCTTTTATTTATTTTTGCGGTTGCATTAAAATTGAAAATCATGTACAACTACTTAATTGTTGGCTCCGGACTGTTTGGGGCGGTTTTTGCCCGGATCATGAACGAAAACGGAAAAAGCAGCCTCGTTATCGACAAACGCAGTCATACCGGCGGTAATATCTACTCAAAGGAAGATCACGGTATAAAGGTGCATTTGTACGGGCCGCATATTTTTCATACGGATAACGAAGAAGTGTGGAGTTTTATGAACAGGTTTACCCGTTTTAATCATTACCGTAATTCACCGCTTGCCTGTTACAAAGGAATACTGTATAATCTTCCTTTTAACATGAATACATTCAACAAACTGTGGAATGTGAATACGCCGGAAGAAGCTGAAAATAAAATCCGGGAACAGTGCGACCGATATAAAAACATAACCTGTCCGTCCAATCTGGAAGAACAGGCGCTAAAGCTTTGCGGTGATGACATCTATTATACGTTTATAAAGGAATATACGGAAAAACAGTGGGGACGTCCGGCTAAAGAGTTGCCGGCTTCTATCATCAAACGGATACCGGTTCGTTTCACATACGATAATAATTATTTTAACGATCCTTACCAGGGAATCCCCACAGATGGATATAATGCATTAATTGACAATCTATTCATGAATATATGCGTCAAAACAGGCACGGACTATTTTGAGAACCGCAGCTATTTCCATCGCATTGCAGAAAAAGTGATCTTCACGGGATGCATTGATGAATATTTTGATTATCAACTCGGCAAACTGGAATACAGAAGCCTGAGGTTTGAACATATTCATCTGGATACGGATAATTATCAGGGGAATGCCATTATCAATTACAGTGAGGTGGAAGTGCCCTATACACGGACCATCGAGCATAAGCATTTTGAGTTTGGCAAACAGGCCTCCACGATCATAACAAAAGAGTATCCCCTGGAATATGGTCTGTCGGAAGAACCTTACTATCCCATTAATGACGGCAAAAATTCAAAGCGTTATCTTGAATATAAAAAACTTGCGGCAACCTGTCCCGACGTTCTCTTCGGAGGACGGTTAGGTCAGTATGCCTATTTCGATATGGACGATACGGTTGCCGCCGCCATAGCGCTTGCAAAAAAGGAATTATCTTTATAACAGACAGCTAAAACTTTAATCCGGGCATCAGCAGTCCCAGCATAAATTCGAGCACAAGCGGAGTCGCCACAATGATAACCGTTGCAAAACTCACAAATGTAAGCTGCTCCGACTCTTTCACTTCCATATAGGGAATTGCTCCTTCCCATACAATATAAATGGTGTATAAGACAAAAAAACGAAGAAAGAAAAATTCCGGCAATAAACTTAACAGGATATTCAGGGAAAACATTAATACCGAAGAATAACCGACAAAATGCTGGCAAAGATTCATGTTTTTTTCCCGCTTGAACAAAGAGCGCCATACTTCATTAAGCAAATACGAAGCAAGAAAGAAACCTCCGAAAGCCGATAATAAAGCAAGTATGGCAGCCCGAAGCGCTATTTGTATATCAAATTCCTTGCGTGTAAACAGAATACCCAGAAATGCGACCATGGTAACCAATCCGATAAAAGGATAGACAAAGCCGGACAGAAATTTTTCATGATCATCCGTCCGCTTTTCACTCAATCTCCCCCAGGCCTCTGAAGGCTTGAGGAGCAGTGATATCGTTGTGTTAAATAAATCTTTGAACATAATTTTCCTTTGAGATGGCAAATATAATGCAAATCGAAAAGAAAACAGGCTTTGAAAACAAAAAAAAATTGTACTTTTGCAGCAAAACAGTAAACGATACAGAAAAATGATGAAGAAGCATTTCGTTTTATTCGCAGCCATCTTATGCTTTTGTGGCAGTTCCTGTAAGAAAGAAAAATTGGCAATTGCCGGCAGCGGCTGGCAGGAGGTAGCGATTGTTGATAAAACATCCGGCGCTATCGAATGGAAGCACCCGCTTGAAGAGGGCGACGAATGTAATGACATTGAAGTGACTCCCGACGGTCATATCTTATTTGCCTACTCAAAAGGCGCCAAACTGATAAACCGTAACCATGAACTGATCTGGGATTATAAAGCAGGGGAAAAGGAAGAAATCCATACAGCGACACGCCTGAAAGACGGAGGTTATATGCTTGCGGTATGCGGTGAACCCGCACGAATCGTCGAGCTTGACAAAGACGGTAAAGAAACCCGGGAAATACCATTTCATACCGTAATATTTGATATACACAATCAATTTCGTCAGGTAGCAAAAACAGATGACGGATTATACCTTGTGCCGCTTATTGAAAAACGGAAAATTTTACAGATCTCACCCGAAGGCCGTAACAGGGGCAGTATATATATAGGATATGATGTCTTCTCCGTGAAACCGCTGGAAAATAAAGACATGCTCGTTTCATGCGGCAGAGACGGCAGATTTATAAGAATAAATCCGGCAAGGCAACAGTCAGACAGCACGGTTGTCACAAACAGTATCAAAGGCGCATCCCTTCTCTATGTAGGGGAACTGTTTTTATATGAAAACGGAAATAAGCTAATTGCCAATTCAAACATGTACAGCGACGATAAATCCCAGCCGTTATTGATAGAAATAGACGAAAATAACGAAGTTATATGGAGTCTTCCGTTCAATAAAGAAATAAAAAACATCACGGCTGTCTATTCATTCCGGCAATAATAAAAGAAAATACGTTTTCTTTTTGTTATTACGTCTGATTTCCACTATATTTGCCTGAAGTATAAAATTAGAAACCCGGCATGTTTGCAAGTTTAGGCATTTCAACACTTATAGGCGCTATAATCGTCATACTGTACTGTATTACGATTATAGGATTGGTACTTCTTGTTTTACTGGAAAACCGTAACCCGTTAAAAACGATCCCATGGGTGATCGTACTTGTTTTCGTACCGGGCATCGGACTGGTATTCTATTATTTTTTCGGACAGGAACATCGCCGTCTGCGAATCATTACCCGGCGGATATACAAACGTTTTCTGAAGCAGACAAAAGTATATGAACAGCCTAAAAACATAAAAGAAATACCTCCAAACTACGCCCCTCTTGCACACCTTTTAAATAACAGCAGTTATTCCGCCATTTTTAAGGGAAGTGAAATTTCCGTTTACACAAACGGCAGGGATAAACTCAATGCATTACTGAAGGATATTAAAAACGCCCGTAATCACATTCACCTCCAGTACTATATATTCAGGGACGACAAAACCGGAAACAAAATCCGGAAAGCGCTCATTGAAAAGGCTCACGAAGGGCTAAAGATCCGTATCCTGTATGATGATGTCGGGTGCTGGAAGACGAAGAACCGTTTTTTTGAACAAATGAAAAAGGAAGGAATAGAGGTATACCCGTTTCTGAAAGTTGTGTTCCCGATATTGACAAGCAAGGTTAATTACCGCAATCACCGGAAAATTGTAGTCATTGACGGTGAAGTGGGATACATGGGGGGCATGAATATTGCCGACCGTTATGTGGAAGGCGATAAATTAGGGCCCTGGCGGGATACTCATTTCAGGATTACAGGCCCTGGGGTTCACGGACTGCAGGCGTCATTTTTATTAGACTGGTATGCCATAAGCAGCACCCTGATAAAAGGCAGGGAATATTATCCCGAGGTAAAAATAATGTCCGACATGAAAATGCAGATTGTCATGAATGGCCCGGCAAGTCAATGGCGCACCCTCATGCAGGCTTTCATTTTTTGCATATCCAATGCAAAAAAACGCATTTACATTCAAACGCCGTATTTCCTCCCGACAGAAGCGCTCAATCAGGCGCTTCAGATGGCCGCCCTGGGAGGCATTGATGTTCGCCTGATGATACCGAAATGCTCTGATACGAAATCCGCACAAATGGCCTCCTTCTCGTATGTAGACAAAATGCTCAAATCGGGAGCCAAAGTCTACTTATATGCCAAAGGATTTCTTCACTCTAAATTATTACTGGTAGATGATATGCTGACCTGTATCGGATCTTCTAATTTTGATTTTCGCAGCTTCGAGCATAATTTCGAAATAAACGCCTTCGTCTATCAGGAAAACTTTGCTGTAAAAATAAAAGATATATTTATGCAGGATTTACGTGACTGTGAGGAGATTTTATATCCGGAATGGCGCAAGCGTCCCATAACCGGGCGTCTTGCGGAATCATTCATGCGACTGTTTGCGCCGTTATTATAAAAATACTGAAATTCACCGCTCCGTAAACACGACGCCGGCTAAAAAAGGGAAGGCCTGAGAAATCATGATCCCGTGAATGTTCCATAACAAAAATACCGTCTTCACGCAGAATCTTTTTTTCAATAATAATACGCGGTATATCACGCAACGAATCCAGGGAATAGGGAGGATCGGCAAATATAAAATCGAAAGATTTTTCTTTGGCCGTGTCCAGAAAACGAAACGCATCGCCACAGATCAGGGAGAGCGCATCTGTTTTCAGTTCCCGGCCTACTTTCCGGATAAAATCGGCGTGCGCGCGGTTTTGCTCCACCGCAGTAACCGAACGGCATCCCCTCGAAAGCATTTCAAACGAGATACTGCCCGTACCGGCAAACAGATCAAGCGCATCCATCCCCTCCCAGTCGATCAGGTTGGACAATACATTAAACAGATTCTCTTTCGCAAAATCCGTTGTAGGACGGGCTTTAAACGATGAAGGCACGCTGAATCTGCGATGACCGTATATGCCGCTTATAATCCGCATTCAACCCATGTTACGATATCCATAAACAGATCCTGGTCAACGGCAACCTGATATTTCCTGATTTTAGGAGTCACGAAATCAACCTGTTCCATATAATTTTTGATGACGGGCAGTACATTCCGGCAGATCGCCTTATCGCCATAGAAAAAAACAGGATCTTCAAGCTGGTTCACCGATAGCTGTTTACAGACATACATGATAAAATAAATGATATCATTCCCGGTTTCATAGCCGAAAGAATTCAGAAACAACAGTTCTCCCTGTTCAAAGCAAACGATATGCAGCATCGTATCCTGTATGACAATATAAATCTGTTTAGGGTAACAGCCCAAACTCTTTTTACGCCAGTCAACCAGCATCGGAGACAAAAAATGAATGAAATGGGGGTTAATAAGCGAGCGCACCATAAATTCATACGTTTCATTGTCCATACAGAACAACAGGGATGAATAAAAATCGGTTAATGGCTGTGCCAGCACCTTTGAATCTTTATCTACCGGGAAACAATAAGAAAACAGCTGATTCTTATCTTTTTCGGAAAAAACACTGTCGGGAACCAGGGTATATTTATCCGAAACAGAAATCACCTGCAAAGCATTGTAGGCATAAGATAAACAGGCATTCTCAAAAAAGATATCCTTCAGCGACTGAACTAACGAAACCTCCGGATCCAGGGAAACGGTCTCCGAGAAAAAGCTATCTTTCTCCGATGGAATATAGCCGGAAAAAGAAAGTCCATCCGGCCATAGCCGGATGGATACATTATATTTTTCCGAATTAGTTACATTCAGCAGCGTGTCAGGAACACGGATTATCATGATAATTTCTTAAAATTGCTCCCAGTTTCCCGCATTGTTATTGATTTCCGTTATGGAACCTACGCGAAGCCCGAGGTAACGGTTCATTTTTTTCATTTTATCTTTCAGATTAAAGAGCAGCTGCGGGTCAAGGTCGCCGAGATATACATCATAAGGAACGCAGGCCTCAAACACCGGAACCGTATAACCGGATGAGGAAGAGATCGTCGCCGTATCCAGTAAAAACGTACTGTTTTCAAATCCCGGAACTTTATTGATCGAAACCACATCAAAATTCGGCCCGAGAAGCGTATCTTTAGACAGAACCCAGTTCGTGTCACGCTTAATAATACCTTTCTTCACGGCTTCCTGTTCGGTCATACCTGCTTTTAATTGCTCATCGGTCAACTCACCTTCCTTAATAAGAAACGGAAGTTTTTTCTCACTCAGAAATTTTTTCAGTTCATCAAAATTTCCGGCATAAACACCGTACACATTCTTATACCCAATCTGGGCGTCACGAATGTTAATCAAACGTTCTACAATTGCCTCTCGACGGATCTTTTCCTGTTTTTCAAAATTAATACTCGTCAGAATACTTTGTATGCACATGTAAACAAGAACGAAAACAATCACTACCAGTAAAATTCTAAATACGACTTTCATAATAATTATATATTGTTTTTTTTAAAATTTAATTCACCCTGCAAATATAAAAAAGAATATTTTAAATCACTACCTTTATCACCAAAATAATTTCATTTTTATGATAAATCATTTTGTACTACATAAAATAACCGACATTTTTCCATTCAAGCCGACTCCCGAACAGAGCTCGGCGCTGCAGATCCTGTCGGAATTTTTAGTATCTCCCGACAGTGACGGCATCCTGCTCCTGAAAGGATATGCAGGAACCGGCAAGACGACTCTGCTGGGCGCAACGGTAAAAATGATGGATTCGCTGCTCTGGAAAACCATCCTGATGGCCCCGACCGGCCGGGCGGCAAAAGTCTTTTCGGAATATGCATGCCACGGCGCCTGTACGATCCATAAAAAGATCTACCGGCAACAAAGTTTCTCCAATGAGTTTTCCGGCTTTTCCCTTACGGATAACTTGCATAAAGATACGGTTTTTATCGTAGACGAGGCTTCCATGATCTCAAACGAACACGCCGGAACAGCTGTTTTCGGAAGCGGCTGCCTGCTGGATGACCTGATACACTATGTATATTCCGGGGAGAACTGCCGGCTGATCCTGACGGGAGATTCGGCACAGCTCCCCCCCGTCTCCCTTGCGTACAGCCCCGCCCTGAATGCCGGGTATCTTACAAGATACAATTTAAAAGTCAACGAGATACAGCTCACGCAAGTCGTCCGTCAACAACACGGTTCGGGTATCCTCCTGAACGCAACCAACATACGGGAAGCCCTCCGCAAAGGGAAAGTTGATATTTATCCAAAAGTCCTGACAGAAGATTTTACCGATATAAAAAAAATCGATGGCAACGAACTCATCGAAGAAATATCATCGGCATACAGCCGGGACGGGGTAGATGATACCATGATCATCTGCCGCTCCAATAAAAACGCTAACATCTATAATAATGGCATTCGCAACCAGATTCTGTACTGCGAGAAAGAAATATCATCCGGAGACCGCCTGATGGTAGTTAAAAACAATTATTTCTGGAGTAAAACGCACAAAGATCATGACTTTATTGCAAACGGGGAAATAGTGCAGGTCCTGCGCGTAAGGCGTACGGAAGAAATGCACGGATTCCGCTTTTGTACTGTTTGGGTGCGTTTTGAAGACTACGATACGGAGATGGAACTGAAAATCCTGCTGGATACGCTTCAAAGCGAATCTCCGGCCCTGTCAAAAGAGCAAAACGACAAGCTGTTCTTCTCTGTCGCCGAAGATTATGCGGATATACGTACGAAACCCGAACGCATGAAAAAAATAAAGGAAGACCCTTATTTCAATGCCGTGCAGGTAAAATACGCTTATGCCGTCACATGTCACAAGGCACAGGGTGGACAGTGGAGCAATGTCTTTCTGGATATAGGATATGTCACAGAAGAAATGATGGGGGAAGACTTCTACCGATGGCTGTATACCGCTTTCACGCGTGCGATCAAACGCCTTTACCTCGTAAACTGGAGAAAATAAAAAGAGCGATTAATACACCACAAACCGGACATGATCCGGCGGACAGGCCGTATTTCCTCTCGTCATTTACACTTTCCTTTGGGATAAAAATTTGTTTTTTAGAGGGTCGAAAAGAAATTTTTCGTACTTTTGCGGATAAGTGTGCGTGACACATCCTATTTTTTATACTACGGCAAAATACTTTAAGATTATGGCGAATAATGATAAACTGCGACAAATCATATCTAATATTCAGTTATTAAATGATTTAACAAAAAACATGATCGATTCGGAAATATATCCCGTCTCGTTCTTCAGTCAGGCGTTCGATCTGATGCATAAGATACAAAGCGATTTTCATACGCTGGAAGCGGACCAGGTAGAACTGTTTGCTTCACAAATGAAAAAGCACCAGGCTTTGATTTTATCCATACACCGGCAAATGCGTCACATAGAAGAGGCTCAGCCGGCCGGTGCCGTTATGCCGGAAACAGTGCAACAACCGGTAGCGAATCCGGCCCCTCCTAAAAAAGTGGAGATCGCCAGACAACCGGAAGACAAACAAAAAAAGGGTTCATTCCTTAATCGCCTGGGCATTTCCAGGGAACCGGCAGTAAATAAAGAACAGAAACCGGCAGCAAATGCGGAATCCGCTACAAATGCCCCTTCTCCCGTAATGACAAAGGACGCTCCCGGCGAAACTTCGTCGAAAACAATTCCGGCCGGAGCCCCGGTTTTCCCGCCGGATCCCCGGGGATTTTCCGGGACGCCTCCCGTCAAAGAACAAACAGACACTCCTCCCATAAAGCCGGCATCCGATATCATAGAAGCCCCGATTGAGCCGCTGGCGGAAAAGAGACCGCCGAGACCTGCCCCGAAGGAGAAATCTACCATTACTCTCCCTGAAATGCCGGTTGAAAAAACGATACGTACGCCGCCACGTCCGGTCGCGCCGGAAATTGCGGGAACAGGCAAAGCCCCGGAAGCCAAAAGATCAAATGGAATCCCGGCGGAAGGCAGCGCTCCCCCGTCTGTAAACGATGTAATAGAAAAGCGAAAACTGTCGGACTTGCGGAAAGCGTTCAGCCTGAACGACCGTTTCCGTTACCGCCGCGAACTGTTCGGAGGCAGTGAAGAGATAATGAATAAAGTCATTACGACGCTGAACAACAAAACTTCATACAAGGAATCCATGCTGTTCCTGGAAGAAAAACTGCATTGGGATTTCACGGATCCGACCGTAAAGGATTTTATTAAAGTATTAGAGATAAGATTTTTGTAATGATGGCAAAACTTATTGTTGTCCCGACCCCGGTAGGGAATCTTGAAGACATGACGTTCAGAGCTGTCCGCGTACTCAGGGACGCGGATCTCATCCTGGCGGAAGACACGCGGACAACAAGCGTTTTACTCAAGCATTACGAGATCCGGAACCGGCTGCAGCCGCACCATAAATTCAACGAGCACAAAACCGTTGAACAGTTGGCCGAACGCATAAAGGCCGGGGAAAATATAGCGCTGGTATCGGATGCCGGAACGCCGGCTCTCTCGGATCCCGGTTTTTTACTCGTGCGCGCATGCGTACAAAAGGGAGTTGAAGTAGAATGTCTCCCGGGAGCAACCGCTTTTATCCCGGCACTAGTAGTATCCGGATTACCAACCGACCGGTTCTGCTTTGAAGGATTCCTGCCGGTAAAAAAAGGCCGGCAGGCGCGTATGCAGGCGATAGCGGAAGAAGAACGGACGGTCATCCTCTACGAGTCTCCGTTCCGGCTGCTAAAAACGCTCACCGGGTTATCCGAAGCATGTGGCAAAGAGCGCCCGGTTTCCATCTCCCGCGAGATCTCCAAGCGCTTTGAAGAAACAGTACGCGGAAGCCTGGAAGAAACGATCCGTTATTTTTCAGCAAAAGAACCGAAAGGTGAATTTGTGATTATTCTCGAAGGCAGGAAACGCCCCGGGAAAACAATAAAACAATAAACTGTTAAAACAATTAATTATGAAAAAGATTTTAGCCGCACTTGCATGCATCATACTATTTACGGCATGCGCAGAAAATTCCGCAGAATATAAAAAAATGAAAGCGGAAAACGATTCCCTGAGACTTCATATAAAGAAAAGTGAAGTAGAAATGGATGATATGCTGGGGATTCTCAATGCAATCGAAAATGATATAAAATCCATCCGTGAGACCGAGAAATACCTTGACATACAAAAAGACACGGAGTTATCAGGTACCAGGCGCGAGCAGATGCAAAACAGCATGGCCCTGGTGGTAGAAGCGTTAAAGAAGAACAAGCAGCAATTAGCCGAACTTCAGGAAAAGCTGAATACAAGCAATCTGCGTTCATCCGCCTTGCAAAAGACCATCGACCGCCTGACGAAAGACATCAATGAAAAGGCGGAATTTATCGTCCGGTTACAGCAGGATCTGAACCGGAAAGACCGGCAAATAGCAGAGCTATCCGGACAGGTAGAAGAATTAAATACGGATATGGAGGCACTCAAGGAACTCAGCGAAAGTCAGAACGAACGCATCAGCGACCAGGATAAGTCCCTGAATACGGTATACTATTGCTTCGGAACAAAAAAGGAACTGAAAGAACAGCAAATCCTTACCGGAGGCGGACTGTTCTCCAAATCAAAAGCGCTACAGGGTGATTTCAATAAGGAATACTTTATTACGGTAGACAAACGCCAGGTAACGGCGATCCCGCTCTATGCATCAAAAGCCAAAATAAAAACCAACCACCCCGAAGGCTCCTATAACTTTTTTAAGGATTCCGATGGAAACCTGACACTGGAAATAGGCAATCCGGACAGCTTCTGGAGTTTAAGCAAATACCTGGTGATCGAAGTCGGATGACGCGCAACAGGACAAAATACAAATCCCTGTTTTTCGACCTCGACGACACGTTGTGGGATACCGGCCACAACAACAGAGAATGTCTCGAAGAAATCTACGATGAATATCATTTCGGACGGTACTACCCTTCTTTCGAGACATTTTTCAATACCTACATGCCCCATAACCTGTTATTATGGGAACAGTACCGGAATCACGAAATAGACCGGCAGACGCTTATTCTTGAGCGTTTGCTGCATGTCTTGCGTCCCATGGGCATAGACGACAAAGGGTACGCCCTGAACCTGAATAAAGACTTCCTGCAGCGGACTACCCAAAAAACACGCACGATTGCAGGTGCAAAAGAGCTGCTTGCATACTTGCACGCCGGAGGATACCGTCTTTTCATCATATCCAACGGATTCCGCGAAATACAGTCGTTAAAGTTGCAAAACTGCGGTCTCGCGTCCTATTTTGAGCGGATCGTCCTGTCCGAAGATGCCTCCGTCCGGAAACCGCACAGGGGGATTTTCGACTTTGCCCTGATAAACACCAACTCCTGCCGCTCCGAATCCCTGATGATCGGCGACAGTTGGGAGGCCGATATTGCCGGCGCTCAAAAGGCCAAAATAGACCAGGTCTGGTTTAACCCCGGCAACTTACCCCCTCTAAATTTCGAACCGACCTACAGCGTCTCCTCCCTGTCCGAAATAAAGGAGATCTTATAAACCTGAATTTGGGATAAGAAATAGGGGAATGCACAAAACTGTCCCGCGCGCAGTATAACGAAGCGAAGAATCCTGCACCTTCATCCTGTAAGGATCTCCTAAGGATCCTATAAGCTTTTTTTCTATAAGCTCGCCTGTCACACTCCACCTGCAGGGCATCCATATCAATAGAAAAGTCCCGAAGCTGCCTGAGCCTCGGGACTTTTTCTTTTTATCCTGTTTAACGGATCGCTATTTAATAACGATCTTGTGTACCGATCCGTCTTTCAGCGTCACGATGTACATGCCGCGTTCCAGCGTGAACTTGTTCGTACCCGCAGGAATTTCCACCTTTTGGTACAGCACGCCCGTCAGGTTGTAAATACTTACGATATCGTCCATTGCAACATTGATATACAGCGTATTCTTGTATGTCCAGATGCGCTGGCCCGGGAGACCCTCATTTGAAACGTCGGACCGGGGATCCGGACCGATATAAACCGTCCAGGGTTCTACCACCTGGTAGATTGTATACTGGTAACTGCCGTCGTCCAGGAGCCTGCTGGTATGGTCAAGGTCAACGATATTGCCCGAGTAAAAACCTTTGGCGCTTATCTTCAGCGGGCTGCCGGAATACCTGGCGGTGAACGTAAAGTTCTGGTGGCCGAAGACATGGCTGCGACCGAAGCCCGGTACGGTCGTCACACCCGGCACTTCAAGGATATCAATCCAGCGCTGTACTTCCGGGATCGGGTACGACGTTACGCATAAGTATACTTTCCCGCGTTCGCCGAAGTAAAGGCTAAAATAGTAATCCCCGTAACGGATTTCCTTCAGTACAAAGTTCTTCACATATTCCTGGCTTACCCCTGTGGAGTCGCCGTAGACCATGAACAGGTAACAGCCCGGATCCAGCGTTTCCGTTTCCGGCAGTATGACGACCGGCACCCTGCCGTCCGTGAAGTACACCGTATCCTGTACGACGATCGTATCGGTCTGGGTACAGTAGATGGGGCCGTCGGGACTGTCTATGCAGTTCCGGTTGCTGATTGAGAGACGGAGGACGGCGTCCTTTTCCATCTGAAGGTTGTGTACCGTCAACTTGCCCTGTGTGTTCGGGGTCTGGCAGTCGCCTTCCATCAGGGAGGCAAAACCCGGAGCCAGGATCCCGTTCGCTTTCACCATTACATTCTCATGAATATTTCCATAACCGCCTACGACGGTTGTCGGGATCACGGTCAGGGAATCTTCGCCCGGGAGGCTCAGTTCACTGCCGCGTTCAAGGTGGAGGTGACGCGTGTACATACCCGGATCTACCATCTTGTCATCCATCTGGACGGGTGTCGCCATAACGAACTTACCCTTGCGGTCGTTCGGGGCAGTCGGATCCGTATAAAATTCCACTTTGTTCCGGATCCGGAGGAGGTCGGTGCGGATAAAGGCATCGACAAATTCACCTCCCGACATATTATCCAGCGAGTCGGTGATAAACGAAATCCGCGCATGGTTTGCTACTACCGTATTGAACATCGGCATCGCGTAACCGTACTTGAACGCTACGATCACATCGCCACCGACTGTCGGCGTCTGTTCCTTACCGGCCAGCGAACGTATATTCGGAGCGCTGTGAGGCGCCGAGTTCGGCTCGTTGCAACGCTGGTAACCCAGTTCCAGTACGGGAAGACTGCGGTCTTCCATTTCGATCGCGGGACCGTAGAAGCTGTAGTTCGCACGGTTGCGGCCTTTGTCGTTGATCACGCCGTAACGCATGTCATTGGCGCGTTGCGTTGCATCCGTCGTAAACGGCTTCAATTCAACGCTATGACCGGCAAAGATCACGCTGTCGTGGAAGATCAGGCTGTCCGCCTTCAATGTTATATTGGTCTTAGTCCCCTTGTTTGTTTCTGCATCTATCTCGGCATGACCGAAGAACTCAATCACAGGAGCTTCCAGCAGGGATTTCTGACGGTGCGTGTGGATACGCGCGTCGTCATGGAATCCGATGTACGTCATTTCAGGGATTGCCCGACTGCTCTCGCCCTCCATCGGGAACGAACTGAACTCGCCGCAGCCTTCACACGTGGCGCGACGTTTTTCCGGGTAGTTATAGCCTGTCCCGTTAAACTGGGATTTCATATAGAGACCGTAACCGGCTACGGATTCGCCATGAAGTGATCCCATTCCGGGAACAGCGCCCATTGCACTGCCTTCACCACCATAATAGGTAAACCCGGTAAATATATCTATATAATTGGAAGCAACCGAAGCGAAACCGCCCGACTGGACTTTGTTTCCGTTAATATCTTCATAGAAGTTCAATTCGATGTCACGCGCGCCGTTGGAAGTTGTCACACAGTCGCCTGTATATCCCGAGCAATCAGCACTACCTTGTTTGCAACCACGGTATAACAGATGGGATTTACGTTTCGGGTCGTAAAAAGAGTTCCTGTAGAACATATAGCCATCCACATTCACATCAAAGGTTGCAGTCGCCAGACCATCAATATATCCTTCATAAGAGGTATAATAATACGGATTCGCATCGCGGTACATGTTTATACTGTCACGCAACGGAGACGCATACGATGTTTGAAGTTTGGTTACATCGTAATTACCCGGATATCCCATACCGGTCTGACCATAATTGTTATACTCTAAATTGCTGTTCCCGTAGTTCAGCATGATATTGTCATCCGCGCCGAAGAAGACGCTTCCGCTTTCTTTCACCGGAGTATACTGGAAATCACGTTCACTTACGTCTCCCCAGTTATTCCGCAAACCTTGTGTACGGTTGTCCATCGCTGCATATTTAAGCAGGTCGCCCCCCATACTGTCTACGGTAAACGCGTCATACGTATCAATGAAACCCTCACGCGTACGGAAAACGGCATTTCCGGTTCCGACCGTATTGGTCGTCGGATTGCCGAAGTTCAGGTTCGCACCTTTCATCATGATATTTCCGGTACGCCACAATGACGTGTCGCCACAATTGTCAGGCACATTTGTATTCAGCAGGTATTCGCTTGCACCAAGGCATGTTACGTTTCCCCAGCGGATAGCCATTGAATCATCTACAGAACCGAGGCCTGCGTCTACCAGGAAGTTTCCGTTAATACCATGATACAGGATTGAATCTTTACCCCAGATATTTCCGTTCGGCGTACGGATTTCCGTATAACCGCCTGCGGTTCCGGCGCCAGTCGGCATATAAAATTCCATATAGTCGAACGTAATGTTTCCGCCGAATGCTTTTCCTTTACCTTTGTCTATCCCATAAATATCATCAAAGAACAGCTTGGGATTCTTCTTTCCGGTTATCCGGTTTTCTTCAAAGCCTTCGAAACCGGCCAGGATATGGATATTTCCGCCTAAAACCGTACTGTTGGTTGCACCGCTGTTATAGTCGAAGATGATACTGTCGTGCACATTGGTAGCGCCAAAGTCCGCTCCGTAACCCAGTACAATATGTCCCTGGTGAATGCCGGGGCCGCCCTCGGCACAATTATAAGGCACGTCACAGTCAGCGCCTGCCTTATATTTGGCAGTTGTGATAAACACGCTTCCCGTATCGGTACTGTTTACATATTTAATTTTACGGGTCAGGATCGAATCATAAGCATTGATAGACAACTGACCGTTCTTCAACTGAGCGGTTTTTTGCATAGCCTCATAATATAATTTGTCATGCAGTTTGATATCAATGGCTTTCATCTGGGTAAGACCCGTACCGTAATGGTTGAACAGGATCGGAGCATTATGCTCGTCATTCAATTCATCATATCCCACATTCAATTTATGCAGATACGGATCATTCTCAATATTTCCATTATATGCAAACAGTGAAATCGTGCTATCCCCATAATAATTAAATACTAATGTATCGAACAGCAGGATACTGCCGTTACCGCGACCATCTTGAGAAAAAGCGCTGCCTGTTCCGTCTGTTCCGGGACGATAAGCGATACCTGCAGGAGCTAAATAACTACCTTCTTCAATCGTTTTACACAATGCATCCGTACAGGCCCAATTACTAAGACCCAATCCGCCCGGATGATCCATCTTACCGGCCCATAATGTAATACTGCCATCTGTTGCTGTATGATCATAATCGAACTTCATGGTCGCATGTGTTTCGATGTGACGGCCGGCCACAAGTAATGTAGCGGTGTCGGAAAGCGTATTACCTGAAACATTTGCGTGTGTGAATGTCGCCGGAGCATCAATTTGTGTTTCGATATCACGATGTGCCTGCAGGATCGTAAAGCCCGAACCATTATTAGTTACATTCAAGGGTTTATTGAACAGGATATTTCCATGATTCTGGTCAAACAAGTCATTACAATTGGGAACACACAAATAAGGGCCTGCCTGGATACGGATATCGCCGTTATTATTCGAAGCAGCATTTACTGTGATATTAACCGTATCTTTCACACTGGAATCCTCATCTTCAACAGCCTCCACATTTCCTGTTTCGGCATACATCAAAAGATTTCCTGCTGTCATCGGATGAACATGATGATCTATCCTGTGATTTTCAGCTTGAATTGTTGAATTTGTAAGATAATCAAATTTATTATTCACATATATAGTTCTATAAGCATTGATAACCGTAGCTACCGTATCTGATGCAGCAGAATTATTTGAATAATCAATAAGGACATTCCCATTAAAGATAATGTTTCCACTATCACTGCCACAAAGTACATTTCCGGCGTATTCTGTAAGATTTCCTGCTGTTTGCGCATATACGGTATCGGTAAATCCTTTACCATAACAGGGATCCCAATTAGCCTTATATCCGGCCTTCATCGTAAACTCTCCATTATTCGGAGTTTTGTGGTTTACTTTCAACGAATCCCAAATTACAATATCCCGGTGGGCTTCCATGATAATCTGGCGGTCTCCCCAATGATCTATTGTAAATGTAGAATTTGAATTAGATACAGTTCCAGTCCCTTGATCTGCATATATATCACGTCCGGCCTGTATCATCAACAATCCACTTTCATCCATATTATCTGTATTTGTATAATAAACAGTATCTTTAAAGTTTACATTATCATTTACAGACTGAATCTGAGTCAGACCGGGTGAAGAAGCAGCATAAGTAATTTTCGTTGCTCCATCGAAAGAAATATTTCCATAAGTATTTGCAGGAGCAGAGCCACTTAGTGTTCCACCCTGATTTGTTGTTCCTTCAGCCAAAACAACTAACGGGCCATTCTTACCGTCATAAATAAAAGCGCCACCCTGTGTGACCCATCCGGCAGGAGACCATATTTTCGCATAATCAGGTGTAGCGTTTGATACCATATCAATAGTATCATCTCCTATATTATAAACATACTTATCACCAAATACAAGATAATGCCCTTCGGCGCCTTGTGTATGTTTATTATATCCATGAAAAGTCGTACCGCCTGTTTCTGCCGCAATATTGGAACTTCCTGTAGCATTCGCATCGTGTGTCGTAATAACCGGACCATAAAGGTCTACATTTGTACGTCCACTGATCAACAGATTTCCGGAAGCGTATCCGTTATATACCTGCGCTTCATTTCCTGTTCCATTACCAAGTTTCACATAACTCCTGAATGATTGGATAACGGCATCACCTTTCCCCTGATAACCGGAGAAATCAATTTTAGTGCTATCCCATACATTCACAGAATCTTTTGCCTGTACTAATAAACCGGCATCTTTACCCGTAAAATAAAGATGTTTTCTAAGACTGACCGCATTACTGTCAGCACGTATTACTGTCTGGAACGTATCCAGAACAGTACCTGTTCCGCCATAATTACCGATGGACAAATAATCAGCACAATCATCACCCTGTAATGTTTTAACTACAGCAGCGCTTCCTGTTGTTCCCTGATTGGGAATATTATATGTACCCCAGGTATAATAAGGATAGGTATTAATATTGGAACCGGTTATTGTTGCAACAGTAGTCAAATATGAATTTTGAGAACCCTGCTGATCTATAATTACAGGACCAACAACTGTAATATCTCCATCACAGGAATATGTATTATCATGATCAGCATGTGTATTCATTGCAAACAATCCGTACGTTGATTTATATGCAACCGAATCATCCGCCGTGATATAACTGTTATCAGAATATAGATATACACTGTTACTGTCCGTGTTTGCTTTCAGACTCATCGGTTCTGCGAGATAGATTCTACCACCATTAGCATTTACAAGAACAGACCCTTTTCCTGTCGCATTAGCTAATGCATCAACAAGAACACCGGCGCCGCCGGTAGCATTAAAATTAATCTCAGCATCACAACATAGCCCATCATTAATTATAGATAATTGCTGAGTATCATCATTAATCCACAATTTAGGAAATACTTGCGCGGTACTGATATTCATAGCTTCACAATCCCACCAGCATCCTGACGAATTTCTCAAATAACCACCTGAAAAAATATTAAACAAAAGTTGTCCATTTTGAGCTGCAGTCGGACCAATATTTGATGTGCCGGCATGATTAGCTACACCGGCAACCGTACCGGGTCCTACTTCTATCATACCATTATCGTCTGTCGTCCCGTTATTTTCTGTATATACCAATGCATTTTTAGGATCATATGTTCCCCTGACACCCAACACCGACCCATCATACAAATATGCGATATCTTCGGATTGCGAATTTGTTACGGCATCCGAAGTAGAATAATCCTGACGGGTCACTGTTGCATTCTGATATATATTGATTGGATTAATATTACCCTGCACTCTTAATGCAAACGGGCCATTACCTAATGAAGGTAAATCAAGACCTGCATCTGTTCCGGCATTACCACCATCTACAGATCCCCAACTTTGTAGCTTTTCAGTTATATCCGAAACATCCGTAAGCACGCATACATTTGCATTTTGCAATAACTGCACGATACCGTCCACATAACCTCCGGCTGCATGCTCTGATGTCCAGTATACATCTGTAACCTGATGCCAGGTTCTTGTGCCAATAGCAGTTCCCGTTTCATTCGGACTTGACGATATAGTTGGACATGCACCATGTTCATGATGATAATCAGCTCTACCAGTTGAAAATGCAGCATTTCCTGCTTGCCATCTTCTATAAAACCATTGATTATTATCAAATGTAATACTATCTAAGGTCCATATAGTATTATGATCTATGCTTACACTTTTAACAGCTACTGTTGTAGGACGCACATACCATTCTAAATTTCCATTACCATTTGTATTCCCGTCATATATTAAAGCTTGACCTGCGTTAGTATATGTAGAAAGATTATTAATAGCAGTCCCTGTTTTTTGAATCAATGATACACCATCATCATAACCTCCACTCTGATTCCTTGTATAGGGTACTGTCATAACATATTGAGGTGAATTTATTTCTAAACCAGAATTATTTGTTGCAGGTTCACCATGAGGCCACTTTCCTGAAGTCTCAGCTACTGAGCCGGTAAATCCTGTACCTGATATAGAACCAAGAGTACCTGCGTCATTCCCCGGAAAATCATGGCACGTATATGGCCCACCAGTCCAAGAAAACCCTCCTCCTGGCTGCCAACCTATAGAAGAGCTACCATCTGCTTGAATCCAAGTCCAAGAATAATCATAAGTCCAGGTTCTATACCATCCCCGAATCTGTCCATCGGCATTATAGGAGTTTATAACATAGTTTTTATTTGATAAAGAATTATTGTTACCACCGATTGTTAATTTCTCAGTCGGAGTAGCCTCATATCCCTGACCTAACAATGGACTATATGGAGGAGATGTTGCACCATTATCAACAGTTCCAGTCGTTACAGTTGCATTTTCTCCGGCTCCAAAATAGTTATTGATACCATCCTGTTTTCCGAAAACACTTTGAGTCCTGGGCTGAGAAACAGGAGTATTACCTTCGGCCCCAATATACTTAGCCTGCCCCCAAGCCGTTCCAATGCTGAGCATCAGGAGTGCTGAGCAGGTGATTAAAAGTGTAAATCTTTTTTTCATAAATTCTGATTTTTGAGTTATATTTGGTTTATATTTATTTGTTTGCATGTTTTTTCGTATTAGTTAAGCGAAATTAAAGCTATCATAAAGAAGGTAGATAAAGACATAAAAAAACCCGGATACTATCGTACAAATACCCGTTCCCTTATCATCACCCGCATGAATAGTTGTATAACCCACTTTGTTTTACGTAAAATAACTAATTCGACGGTAAAAGTACATTATTTTTTTTGATTTCAAACAAACTTTTTCATGGATTTTTATTTTATTTTTTTATTAAAAAAACCGAAATTCCCGTACTTCCATGCATACAAAAGGAATTAGGCCCCCATCCAATACCCGAAAAAAATCCCGAAGCGTTCGATCCGGGATCCTCTCTTTCGGTTTGTGCAGCTAATTCAAAGTACTGAAAGGATTCCATTCTCCTAACCGCAGTCCCCCCCCCCCCCGTAGAGACGCGATGCATCGCGTCTCTACACATTCAGATATGGGGCGGGTATCGTCACCGTCATTGCACGTGTGGCTGTCTTATTTCCGTCTTCTGTTGTTACTGTTATTGTAGCCGTACCTGCGGCATTGGCTGTAACCAGCCCGGACGTTGACGACCACAAAAGAGAGAGGTTCTCCCGTCCTTCCTTGAGAGGCGTTCTCGCCCTTCCTTGAGAGAGTCTCTTGCCCTTCTTTGAGAGACTCTCTCGTCCTTCCTCGAGAGACCTTTTGTCCGGGCGAACAAAGACTGTTTGTCCGCCTTACTCTACCGTAAGGGGGTTGTCGGACAATGACGGCGTCCGTGTTGGCTACGCCGGGGATTTCGACTGTTACATTATGAGAAACATTCAAATTTATTGCAGGTTTGCCAATCCTCACATGCAAATTTTACTTCATTATATGCAAAAATAATATTTGCACAAACCGATTTATAATTATATTTTTGCACCCATAATTTATGATTATGCATATTTTAATCCGATAAACATACAAATCCATGGTTACGCGAAGAAACTTTATTAAAAGAACAGTCACTGCAGGAGCGGGCTTTATAATAGCTCCGACTATTGTTCCGGCATCGGTTTTCGGGCCGAATGCTCCATCCAACCGTATTAACATTGGCGCGATCGGCACCGGACGCATTTCCCGGGAGCATGATATGCCGGGGGTCTGGAAATATGACGACGCCCGTATTGTGGCCGTATCCGACCTGGACGCAAACCGGGCCGCAGACGCAAAGAAACTGGTAGAAGAGTATTACTCCAAAAAACTGGGGAAACCCTATACCGGAGTCAGTACATACGAACATTACGAAGACCTGCTGGCAAACAAAGAGGTGGATGCCGTCTTAATCAGCACCCCCGACCACTGGCATGCTAAAAATGCAATTGATGCCGTCCGTGCCGGCAAGCACGTTTATTTGCAGAAACCGACCTCCCTGACCATTGAGGAAGGCCGTAAAATGAGCGATGCGGTAAACGCTTCGGGACGGATCCTGCAAATCGGCAGCCAGCAACGTTCGATGGAACAGTTCCGCGTAGCCTGCGAACTGGTGCGTAACGGACGTATCGGACAGCTGCAAAAAATAGAAATCCGTTTACCCGGTGATCCTCCGGGCGGCCGTACGGAAGAAATGCCGGTGCCGAAACACTTCAATTACGACAAGTGGCTGGGACAGACGCCTTACGTATATTATACGGTAGACCGGGTTCATCCCCAACAGGGATACGACCGTCCGGGATGGTTGCGCTGTGAACAGTTCGGCGCCGGAATGATCACGGGATGGGGCGCCCATCATTTTGACATTGCACACTGGGCCATGGACAGGGAATATTCCGGGCCGGTCGAAATATACGGGAAAGCGACGTTTGCAACCGGAGGGTTATGGGATGTGCACGGTCCGTACGAGACGGAAATGGTTTATGACAACGGCGTAGTTGTAACAGGCACCACCGACGGCAAGGAAAAGCCTAACGGCTTATTATTTACGGGAACGGACGGCTGGCTTTTTGTCAGTCGCGGCTCTTATGCGGCTTCGGCCAATGAACCGATCAGTACGACCTCCAAGGCGCTGCAGGCCTCCGATCCGAAGATCCTGTCGCCGCTAACCGACAATGACCCGGTACGCCTCTATGTAAGCACGGATCATCATGGGAACTGGCTGGAAAGCATCCGGACAGGCCGGAAGAATATTACGCCTGCCGAAGTCGCTCACCGTTCATGTACCGCCTGTCTCCTGCAACATATCGCGATGAAACTGAACCGGAGGCTCTACTGGGATCCGATACAGGAACGTTTCAAAAACGACGATGAAGCAAATTCCATGGTGTCACGCCCGCACAGGCCGCCCTATAATTTTTAATTCCGGACAGGCATACACAATGAGAACTTTTATCTTTTCGCTGATCATAGCGCTTGCCGCAAACACGTACGCGGCAGGAAAAATTAAAATAACGGTACAGGCCGGGCCGTATGAGAGGGTTGACTGTGTTGTTTCGGCGGATGTGTCCGGTCTTCAACTCAAGGAATCGTCGGCGGTTGAGCTGTACGAAATGACCGGCAAGCAAAAAACGCCCGTACCCTGCCAGCTCCTGACCGAAAAAGGAAAGGCGCCGGTTTTATACTGGATCCTGGAAGGAAAGACCGGAGCCGGCGTCGCACGCACTTTCTTTGCTGAAAAAATAAAGAAAAAGCCGGCCGGAGCATCCGCCATGAAAGTAGAGGATAATAAAAAGGCGCTGATTCTGAAGAAAGACGGCAAGAAGATCCTTCAGTACAACTATGCGCACGTGGAACCTCCCAAAGGAATCGATCCTTCTTACGGAAGAAGCGGTTTTATTCATCCCGCCTATTCACCGGAGGGGAACATCCTGACCGCCATACAGCCGAAAGACCATTATCATCATTACGGGATCTGGAATCCGTGGACAAAAATCCTGTATGACGGAAAAATGTATGACCTCTGGAATATCGGGGAAAAACAGGGAACCGTGAGGGCGAAAGAGATTGAAAACACCTGTAGCGGAGACATCTTCGCCGGATATACGGCCGGTTTGGATCATTTTATTTTTACGCCGGGGGAAGAAAAGGTGATCATGCACGAGTGGTGGAACATAAAAGCCTGGAACCTGTCCGGCGGGTTCCTTTGGGATTTTGAATCACATCTCCATCCCTCCACCTCACTGCCCGTACTGTTAAAGGAATACCGCTATGCCGGTTTCGGATACCGGGCGACGGAAGACTGGACAAAGGAAAACTGTGAAATGTTTACCTCCGAAGGCAAAACACGTCAGCAAATAGACGGTTCGACCGCCCGCTGGATTTATATTACCGGAGCTACAAAAACCGGCCGTTCCGGGCTGCTTTTTATGGGGCATCCGGAGAACTATAACGCACCGGAGCCGCTGCGCATCTGGGATGAAAATGCAAATGGCGGCAGGGGAGATGCGTTCATCAATTTTGCGCCTACCAAAAACAAAGACTGGGAGCTGAAGCCCGGAAATCAGTACCTGCTAAGATACCGGATCCTGTCATACGAAGGAGAGATGACAAAAGAAAAGGCCGACAGGTACTGGAATGACTTTGCACATCCTCCCGTAATTATCATTGACAACTAACTATAATCTCCTCATAAATTAAACGATTATGAAATACTTATTAATTACTCTATCTCTCGGCTTCTGCAGCCTGTACGCTCAGAAAGCGACTGTTTCCGCAACGCAAACGGGAAACCGGATTGATGTCACCATAGGAAACAGCTTTTTCACCAGTTACCATTTCCCGGACAATGAAAAATATCCCTTCTTTTATCCGGTAAACGGCCCTGTTTCCGGCGGCAGTGTGACCTCCATGCGGAATGGCGAATATCCGCATCACAGTTCCCTGTTTTTCGCCTGTGACCGGGTCAATGGCGGAAACTACTGGCAGGAAGGGCTGGAGCGCGGCCGTATCATTTCAATCGGAGCGCGTATCCTGGAAGAAAAGGGAGAACGCGTGGTGATCGCGGATGAATGTATATGGAAGCGTCCGGACGCGGCATCTCCGATTATAGACAGGAGAAAAATAACGGTCTCGGCCCCTTCCGCGAATAGCTATCAGATAGATTTTGACATTGAAATGGAAATGTTGATGGATGTGACGATCCTGAAAACAAACCATTCGCTGTTCAGCGCCCGCATAGACCCCGACTTAACCGTAAAACAGGGAGGGGTTATGATCAATTCGGAAGGGCTGGAAGGTGAAAAGGCTACCTTTGGAGCAGCATCCCCGTGGATAGACTGCTACGGCGCCCGCAAAACAGGCGTGGAAGGAATCGTTATCATGCAACACCCGTCCAACAAATGGTATCCTTCTCCCTGGTTTACGCGCGACTACGGTTTTATTTCTCCTACCCCCATGTTCTGGCCGGAAAACGACAAGGAAACACAGCTGAAAAAAGGGGAAGTCGTAAAACTCCGTTATCGTGTGCTGTTGCATGCAGGTGATACAAAACAGGCCGGCATTGCCGCTGAATTTGAAAAATATAAAAGTGAATAAATGAAGCTGGATCTAAAAGGCAAAGTGGCCGTCGTGACAGGCGGTACGGGAGTTCTGGGAGGCAGCATCTCCGCAAGTCTGGTAGAAAACGGAGTAAAAGTGGTACTGCTGGATATTGCGGACACAGCTCTGGAAAAGAAAACAAAGGAACTGGGAGCGTACGGAGACGTGACGGGATTAAATTGTAACGTATTGGATAAGGACAGCCTGGAAAATGCCAGGGAACAGATCCTCCGCCAATGGGGAAGCATTGATATCCTTATCAACGTAGCCGGAGGTAACCTCCCGGGAGCTACGCTGGCGGAAGACCAGACGGTTTTTGACATGAAGATAGAAGACTTCAACCGGGTGACGGATCTGAATATGAACGGCACCGTTTATCCGTGCCTCATCTTCGGTAAAGCGATGGCGGAAAAGGGAGAAGGAAGCATCATCAATATAGCTTCCATGGCGATCTATTCGGCCATCACAAGAGTGCCCGGCTATTCGGTGGCGAAGAGCGGAGTCGGCATTTTCACCAAATGGCTGGCTATGGAAATGGCGCTGAAGTTCAGCGAAAAGATCCGGGTAAATGCGCTGGCCCCGGGCTTTTTTATCGGGAACCAGAACCGTGCGGTACTGATAAATCCGGACGGCAGCTATACGGAAAGAAGTAAAAAAGTACTGGCCCGCACGCCGATGAAGCGCTTCGGTGATATTACCGAACTGAACGGAATCGTCCATTTCCTGTGTTCGGAACAGGCAAGTTTCATTACCGGCGCCATTATCCCGGTAGACGGCGGTTTCAGTTCGTTCAGCGGAGTATAAAACCGTACACCCGATGGCACTGGAAAAAACATGGCGATGGTTCGGAAAAAATGATTCCGTATCCCTGGCATATATTCAACAAATGGGCGTTGAGGGGATTGTAACGGCCCTGCATCAGATAAATCCCGGTGAAATCTGGCCGGTGGACGAAATCCGTACCGTCAAAGCAGAGATCGAAAAGCATGACATGCGATGGAGCGTCGTGGAAAGTTTACCCGTTTCCGAAGGGATTAAAATACATGACGCCGGTTACCCCCGGCTGATAGAAAACTATAAACAGTCGCTAAAAAACCTGGGCGAGTGCGGCATCGACACGGTTTGCTATAACTTCATGCCGGTGCTGGACTGGGCGCGTACGGATCTGCATTTCAGGAACCGGCGCGGCGGCGAATCCATGCTCTTCGATTATCCGACATTCGCCGCATTCGATATCCATATCCTGAAACGGAAAAACGCTTCGGAAGACTATGACAACACCATCCTTCGCAAAGCAGAGGAGAGGATCGCCGCGATGACCGGTGAACAGAAAGAAGAACTGGCACATACGATCATCATTGTCACCCAGGCGTTCATTAACGGCGCGGTAGACAAAAACGCCCCGGACTACAGGCAGCAGTTCCTCCATTACCTGGAAACCTATCAGGATATCGGCAAAGAGGGATTAAGAAAAAACTTATCCGCCTTTTTAAACGATGTGATACCGGTGGCCGAAGAAGCGGGAATAAATTTATGTATCCATCCGGACGATCCTCCCTTTCCGTTATTGGGATTGCCCCGCATAGCCGGCACACTGGACGACTTGCTGTGGATTATCCGTCAGCACGACTCCCTGTCGAACGGCCTGACATTCTGCACCGGCTCCCTTTCCGGAAGGGAAGATAATGACCTGGTGGCAATGGCAAACGCATTATCTTCACAAATTCATTTTGTACATTTAAGAAATACCGTATCTTTGCAGAACCGTAGCTTTTACGAATCCGATCACCTCCACGGGAGTGTAGACATGTATTCCGTTATAAAGGTCTTACTGGAAGAACAGGCCGGCAGAATCAGGAAAGGACGAAAAGACATACGCATGCCGTTCCGTCCCGATCACGGGATCCGCATCCTGGACGATTACAGCCGGACGGCAAACCCGGGATATCCGCTCTATGGAAGGCTCAAGGGGCTGGCAGAAATAGACGGGATGCAGCAGGCGATCGGACGTATGATAAGCGGGCGCCCCCCCGGTTAAAAATGTTTGAGAAGCAACTATTAATACAAATAACTATGAAGTACTGTTTTTTTGCCCTTGCCGGCCTGTTTTTACTGAATGTATCCTGTACAATGAAAAAATCTTCCGGTTCCAGCCAAAGCGAAAGCGAAGTAAAGCTGATTACACTCGATCCCGGACATTTCCATGCCGCACTGGTACAGAAAACGTCCTACCCCGGTGTTAGCCGGGATGTATATGTCTATTCCCCCGGAGGCGCCGACCTGGAAGAACATCTAAAAAAAATCGAAGGATATAATACCCGGCCCGGCGATCCGACCGACTGGAACGGGATTGTATATACCGGAGCCGACTTCCTGGACAGGATGCTGGCTGAAAAGAAAGGAAACGTAATGGTAACAGCCGGCAATAACGGGAAAAAAACAGCGTATATCCGGCAGACGCTTTCGGCCGGCATAAACGTTCTCGCCGACAAGCCGATGGCGATCAATACCCCGGACTTTGAGCAACTGAAGGAATGTTTCCGCATCGCGGAACAGAAAGGCCTGCTGCTTTATGACATTATGACCGAACGTTTCGAAATAACCACGATGCTGCAAAAAGAATTTTCCCGCCTTCCCGCCCTGTATGGCGAACAGCAGAAAGGCACACCCGAAGACCCGGGGATCGTAAAGGAAAGTGTTCATCACTTCTTCAAAACCGTATCCGGCAAGCCGCTCATCCGCCCGGCATGGTTCTTCGACGTCAATCAGCAGGGTGAAGGAGTGGTGGACGTGACCACCCACCTGGTAGACCTTGTCCAGTGGGAATGTTTTCCGGAACAAAGCATCGATTATCGGACGGACATCGAACTGCTGGACGCCAGCCACTGGACAACCGCCCTGTCTGCCGCCCAGTTCAGAGAAGCAACCGGACTGGAAACGTATCCGGACTACCTGAAGCAGGCCGTCTCCAACGACACTTTATATGTATACGCCAATGGAGATATCTATTATAAAATACGCGGAGTCAACGCCAAAGTATCCGTGATCTGGAATTACACCTATCCCGAAGGCGGAGGCGATACGCATTACTCCATCATGAAAGGCAGCAACGCCCACCTGATTATCGAACAGGGAAAAGAACAGAATTACAAGCCGGCCCTGTTCATCAAAGCGATCCGTCCGGATACGGAAGCCTTTGAAAAGGAACTGCAAAACGCCCTGAAAACAGTCGCCGCCAAATACCCCGGCATAGACCTGAAAAAAACAGAAAAAGACAAATGGGAAGTTCTCGTCCCGGCCAGCTACCACAACGGCCACGAAGCCCATTTCGGACAGGTCACCGAAAACTTCCTGAAATATCTGAAAGAAGGTTCCCTGCCCGCCTGGGAAATCCCCAACATGATCGCCAAATATTACGTAACAACAAAAGCGCTGGAACTGGCCAAATCAAAATCAAAATCAAACTGAACAGCAACGCCGGCAAATAAGAGGCCAACGCATCGAAAGGCGTCCGGTTTGGATCCTCCGTGCAAGCGGAGTGCAAAGAGGAGGTCACCAAAAGTCAGGGTGTCCTTGATAATTGAAAGGACCGTATCATGAAGCGTCCTGAATGAACCTTATTTTCAAAAGTTCCCTTCTATATTGCAATCCAAAATACAAAGTAATATTATTGACTGTTTCGATCTATTTCAAAACAAAGTATTGTCTTTGCCGTCGAAGTTGAAAAGGAAACAGGTTCTGCCGGGAGGCAATCTGTCAGTAATAAACTTCCCGTGTTACGCTGTAACCTGTGTTCGGGAGAGAGATCATTAACATCACAAAGGCATTCCTTTTTATTTTCTTTACAAAGTGCAAATCTAAGGTATGGGGAATAACAGGTGAGCAGTGCACGTTTTTCCATTGACAGGGTTCTCCTGACGGGGTATGTACGAAACCATCCCGCACGCAGTATAATAACAGGATCGAAAAAGCCCGCTTTTCCTTTGCCGGAATCGCGGGACTGTTATGCCGTGCCTGATATGGTTTTGTGCATTCCCCGAACAAAACGGGAACTCCCCCCAGGAAAATGGGGACTTCTCCAACGAAGCGGGGACTTCCCCGAATGAGTTGGAGGTTCTCAAACAACGCACAAAAAATTGAAACTTAAAGCTCCCGGATCCAGATATTCCGGAAACTGACCGGCTTACTCGGATCGCCATGACTTTGCAGGATGAGAGGGCCGGGACCGTGCTTTTCCACACGGGGGAATCCGATATACTCCGTCGTCCCGACGATCGCCGTATGATTCTGCACCACAATGCCGTTATGGATCACCGTTACAGTCGGAGGAACGCGATAGGTGCCGTCTTCTTTAAATACAGGCGCCGTATATATAACATCGTATACGTTCCACTCGCCCGGCTTGCGCATGGAATTGACCAGCGGCCGCGACTGCTTGTAGATACTCCCGGCCTGCCCGTTCGAATAGGTTTCATTCTGATAACTGTCCAGCACCTGCAATTCATATTTCCCCTGCAGGAAGATGCCGCTGTTTCCCCGCGCCTGGCTCTCGCCTGCGATATCGACCGGCACACACCATTCAATATGCAGCTGGAAATTCTCAAATTCCTGTTTCGTCCGGATATCTCCATGCTTTTTATCAACCGTGAAGGTACCGTCGCTGTTCACCGTCCATCCGGCCGCGCCTTTTGATCCGGCGCTCTCCCATGCCGACAGATCCTTCCCGTCAAACAAAACAATCGCGTCCGACGGCGCGGAATTTGTTTTTATATCTCCGGGAGTTATAACGTCCGGTTGAGGCAGCCAGAACTCGGACATGCCGGGTCTCATTTTTTCGGGTTCGGGATAAGTCTTTTGAGCAAATGATGACAAGCAGGTAAAAGACAGAACAAAAACCGTTACTGATTTTAAAACTTTGTTTTCCATAATAAAATAATTTTTATGTGAATAAATAAAACTTAAAAGCCTGTTATATAATAGCGTACAGTACCGCATCGATCGCTATTTTTTTATGAACCCGGAAATGAAACGTATATTCCGGCACAATTTCCTTAATATATGCGGGAATATCAACCAAATCGCGCTCCCGGTGGTAAATGCTGATGCCGAGAACGGGTCTGTTCCTCCGGATCGTCTGTTCCGCGCCTTTCAGGGCCATCAGTTCCACGCCTTCCACATCCATTTTCAGATACGTAACGGGACGGTCGCCCGCTATACGGTCAACCGTATCTACTTCGATCGAACAGTCTGCATGTTCCGAAATCATTGAAAGCATGCTTCCCTTTTCCTGAAAAGGCAACCTCCCGGCAAAACCGTAGATCCCCCGGTTCACGATCTCCGTACGGGCGAGTTTTTCCTCCCTGACAAACGTCTTCAACTGCTCATAATTCGCCCGGTCAGGCTCTACTGCCCAGATATGACGGTAGGAACCGCCCGTCGCCCTTAAAAAATCCGCAACCGTATCGCCCGTGAACGCACCGCAATCAAAGTAGGATTCATGACCGGAAAGCTCAAATACGCCCTCCGGAAAATACTGATTCCTGTCAAATACCGGAGGAAGATATTTCATATCCTGCCGGGTTTTACTCAGCAAATAAGCGACAAGCGAATCTTTCGAACGCTGATCCTGCATATTCTCATACAAATCCTCCAGAAACGCCCTGTTCCTGCGGACAAAGGAGAGATCAATCGCCTCCATGTCAAATATCTCCGAGAGATACGCCACCTGTTTCACATGCTTGAATTTAGCCGCTATGGCGGAACTGCGCCCGTATCCCTTTACAAATCCAATGATCACATTATAGGACGGAAACCGCTCATCAAGCGCCTCCGGGCCAAACGTTTCCGCCTCTTTCAACAAAACGGTAGACGCCGTCATCAGCGGGGCGTCTTCATCATGCACCACTCCCGCCACCGGTATCTGATTACAGGATAACTTCCTCACAATCTGATCTGCCACATCCGCCGCCGCCCCGTATAAAACAACAGGAATCCCCGACTCCCGGAGGCTTTCCAGAACCGCCCTGTCACGGGGAGTCTCATCTGTTTCAAACAATGTATTAAAATCCATTTGTCTTCTTATTGCATTTATACGATATCAACGCGCAAAGATAATGTAAGTTACGGGTAATCCAAAACAGGAAAGCATCTTTTTTTACACGATCGGGACAGATCCCGTTCAACTCATTTTATCTTCAAATAGACACATTTTTTCTGTCATGACAGATAAAAATGAGAAAAAGCACCCGTTATGATAGCATTTTTCCTGAAAAAGTAAACTTTTTTGTAATAAAAGGCTTGTTTTTTCAAAAAAACAGTTACCTTTGCGATCGCAAATTAATATAAAACCCAAAAAACAACATGAAAGTAAAAGAAATTCTCGACAGTTTAAAGAAAAGATTTCCGAACGAACCGGAATATCACCAAGCAGTGGAAGAAGTACTGACATCCATCGAAGAAACGTACAACTCGTATCCGGAGTTTGAAAAAAACAACCTGATCGAACGCCTGTGCATTCCGGACCGCATCATCTCATTCCGCGTCACATGGGTTGACGACAAAGGTAATGTACACACAAACATGGGATACCGCATACAGCATAACAACGCAATCGGCCCGTACAAAGGAGGATTGCGACTCCATGCTTCGGTAAACCCCTCGATCCTTAAATTCCTGGCGTTCGAGCAAACATTCAAAAACTCACTCACCACCCTGCCGATGGGTGGAGCAAAAGGCGGCTCGGACTTTAATCCGAAAGGAAAATCCAATGCGGAAGTCATGCGCTTCTGCCAGGCCTTCATGACGGAACTCAGGAACTATATCGGCCCTGAAACCGATGTTCCCGCCGGAGATATTGGCGTAGGCGGCCGCGAAATCGGCTTTCTTTACGGAATGTACAAAAAACTGGCGCGCGAAAATACGGGAACGCTGACCGGTAAAGGCATGGAATTTGGAGGATCGCTGATCCGTCCGGAAGCAACCGGATACGGAAACCTCTACTTCCTGATGAACATGCTGAAAAGA
>JAISCL010000158.1 GCA_031265585.1 Tannerella sp.
TCGCCACGCGTGTTCTCCCAGCAAAGGCAGAAATAGACGGTCTTTCCGCGCTCGTCTCCTTCAAATTCGAGGGTGAACGGTGTGTGTGAATCAAATGCGGAATGAGTCAGATCGGCCACATTAACAATCGGTACGTCACTGATCACCCAGCGTATGACGGCTCCGCGCTGCCCCGCCGGCTTGGCTTTGGATTTCTTTTTTCCCTGGTCGAAGAAGTGAATCTTAAGGCGGCGAATGATGCTGCTGTCAATGTCATAATCCGGATAAGTCGTAGCAATAGCCGCGGGCGTGTGCGTCGTTTTGTGAATGGGCAGGCCCATGGCCGTGCGGTCTCCATCGTTTACAGCAGGGTTGTACGTGATGTATCCCTTAACATCTACCCGCACCGTGGCTTCGAGTTCCTTGCGGGCTTCATTCTTTAATTCTATCGTCAGCTTTGTTCGCGTGGCAGGGTTTTCTGCCGCGTTGAGCTTGATTTCGAAAGATTCTTTCTGTGCGGACACTTTCGTGGCTTCCGTTTCCGGAAAGCCGAATCGCGTTAAGGACGTCATCAGGTAATTCAGGAATGTTGTTACCCAGGTTAGGAACGTTCTGTCATTTTTTGGTAAATAATCTTTGCTCATAGTTTATTGTTTTTATTGGTTTGGTGTTTATTGAAGTCTTTCAGGGCTTTACCCGAGGCGCATGAGCTTAAACCGGTAATGCAGGGAGTAAAGCCTGAAGACGCCGGAGCGTGTTCTGAAGACACCGGAGTAAGTCCCGGAGACACCGGAGTAAGTCCCGGAGCCATCGGAGCGTGTCCCGGAGTCGTCGGAGTAAGTCCCGGAGTTGTCGGAGCGTGTCCCGGAGTCGTCGGAGCGTGTCCCGAAGGCGCCGGAGCTTGTCCCGAAGGCGTTGAATTTAGCGATGTGATGCTCGGGGTGAAGCCTGCGGAATATATATCAAAACCCGTGGAAAAAATGCAGGTGTAATTTTTGGTGATGGAGTTGTCCGGTGTGCTGTAATTAAATGTGCGTGGACTGTCTGCCGCCGGACTGTAAAAAAACCGCGCCGGAAAAAACCCGGTACGGCTACATATATATAATGTATGAAATAAAGTACATGAATTAGCATTTATAGAATGACTGTACTCTTTCCATTCCGCAAGATTCGCGGTGCACGACGATTCGACAGCAATTCGGCTGTCTTCGGTTACAAGGTGATGTGATTTATGTGTCATTCTTTTGAAAAATATACCGTTTTCTTTTGAAACAGTAGCAAAAGTATAAATAAGAGAAATAGGCAAGGTGACAAATCAACAAAATATCACTTGCCAAATCGTAATCGAGGGTATTTTTTAGGTGACAAATTCACAATTTCTGCAAAGTTATTACGATTTGGATCAAAAAGGGGGTGTGAGTAGAATAATTTTTACGGGGAGCGATAAAAAAATTCTACCGGCATGTTTTTTACCGACATGGTATCCCGTACGGTATTTTATTAAATTTTTAAATTTCGGATGTGCGGCGAAGGCAGGGGTGCGGCGAAGGGTAGGGGCAAGCCCGGCCCCTGCGCCGGTACCTGTAGGGGCTGGGTTTGCCCCTGCCCATATATGTCCCCCGGCCCGTTTGCCCGACATGTTATCCCGATGGGATTTTGGGATGCGTTTTTGGGGTGGGATGTGGGATAATTGGGGGATTGGGGGAATTTGCGGGTTGGGTGGGGTGGGTGGGTTGGGTACATGTGGGACAGACACGCAGGTCTGCCCCTACGCCGGTACCTGTTTTTGACCTGCCGATATGGCATCCCGATGGGGTTTTATTAAATTTTCAAGTTTTGGATGTGCGGCGGGGGGCAGGGGTGCGGTGAAGGGCAGGGACAGACCTGCGTGTCTGCCCCACATGTACCCGGCTCATTCGTGTGGTAGCAAAACAATCGGAAATTTTGTCATTTGCGCTGCATTTCCGATAATTGTTTTTTCAATTCCTCAATTACCCTGTCTTTGTCTTTCATCGCTTTTCCCTGTTCTTTCATCGCTTTCTTCTTTTATTTATCCACACAAAACGTTGTAGAACCAAATTTCGGATGTGCGACGGAAAATCCCATCGGGATGATATGTCGGTAGAAAAACAATCGGGATTTTTGACCGTCGTTGCACGGCAGGGCATTCATATCAATAATAACGTTTGTATATTTTGTCGTAGACGCCGTTGTTGTGGAGGGTTTTGAACCAGGTGTTCAGGCTGTCGCGGAGGATGGGGGAGGTCTTGCGGACGGCCCAGGATTGTAGCTGGGTGAAGCTGATGTCTGTGTCTATGTCGATCTCCGGCAGGATCTTTTTTGAGATGGCGGCTATCCGGTGGTCGCATACGGCGTAGTCAATGTCTCCTTTGGCTACCATGATGATGAGCTGTTCGGTGGAGTAGCGGTCTTCCTGGATGGTGTAGACCGTGTCGCCTATTTCGTGCTGCAGGTTGATGATGCGCAGTAGTGCGGGTGATTCTTTGGGGATGTAGAGGGTTTTTCCGGCGAGTTCGAGCTGGTTGCGTATCGGCGGGATGGAACGGTTGGCTTCCGCCGTGCGCTGTACCAGTACCTGGCGGTTGAGGACGACGGGGTCGGTGAAGAGGTAGCTGTCTTTTATTTCCGATGTGACGGGTATGTTGCGCGCAATGATGTCGTAGCGGTTGTTTTCCAGTCCGCTGAAGCTTTCGGGGAGGGACATTTCGAGGAAGGTCTGTATTTCAAGTCCGGAGAGTTGGGCTATCGCGCGGCTGAGTTCATACTGGAATCCTTCGATGGTGTCTCCCGCGACGAAGTATCCCAGCTGGTTGTATTCGGTGACAATGCGCAGGGTGCCTTCCGAACGGATCTCCGGCCAGTCACGGGGCGGTACGGGGCGGCTGCTTTTGTACAGGACGGTCATGGCGGTCAGGACGGCTGACAGCAGGAGGAGGTAGAGGAGGATGGTTTTGGGGCGTTTCACGGCTCAGTTGTTGAAGAATACGGAGATGCCGAGCTTGATCAGCATCGGGTTCAGGGGGTAGTGGGGGAGGGAGAAGTATTCCGTCGGTCTTATAAAGAGGGAGCCGAGGTTGTATCCCGAAATGAAGAAGCGTGCCTGCTTGAGCTGGAAGTTGGCGTAGGCGTTGATGATGGGGTAATTGCCTGTTTTGATGCGCGTTCCTTCCGGCTGCAGCTGGAACTGCTGTGTGGCCGGCTCGTAGTAGGGGGCTTCGTAGGCGGTGTGGTAATGGGCGTCGGCGCCGAGCTGGAGATGCAGTACTTTCGCCAGGGTGAAATCCAGGTAGATGTTCGTGAATGCGGCGATCTGCGGCAGGGGCAGGATGCTTTTTTCGCTGCTTAGCTGCCAGGCGATTTCGTTTTCCCACCCGAACGCCCGGTGGCGGAAGTCCTGTCCGATCCGTGCGGTGATGACCTGCAGGTTGCCTCTGTGCTGCTCCGGAATGCCTTCCTTTCCGAAGTAGATATGGTTTTGGATGCTTTCTACGCCGGCCGAGAGCCTGGTGCGCGTCTGTTCGACGCTGACCTGGCCTCCGGCAAAGATGCGCTGTGTGTTTCGCAGGCCGGCGTCCCAGGTGAAGTAGCGGGAGTGGTGGTGGCGCGTGTAGAAAGCGGGGGTCAGGTTTTTAATGTATCCGTTCGCCCTGACGGATGCGTCCTTGCCCAGCAGGCGGAAGCGGGAGCTGATTTCCCCGTCGGCTCGAAATTCTCCGATGTCGCTTCCTGCCAGGCAAAATTCGCCTCTTGCCCGGTAGGTGAACAGTTGGCCCTGCCGTTTTGAGAGTTCGGCTCCGAGGTAGGTGGAAAATTCGTCGTAGGTAATGGTGCTGCGCAGTGAGTCTTCGGCGGAGGGAAGGGTGAATTGCCGTTTTTCGAAATCGACGAAGGCTGTCAGTCCGAATTTGACCCAGTCCTGGAATCCTTCGCGCAGGGAGAGGGCTACCGTGTTGTTTACATACCACGACTGGGTCTGATCGTTCAGGAGGGAGTCCGCCGGGCCGTATACCTGTTCGTAGCAGGTGTCTATTCCGTTCATTCTTGAGATGAAGCGGCGCCTGTTCCTTTCAAATTCCAGGGTGTGGATGATGCTTGAAACGGGGACGAAGACGGCGTCGATTTCGTCTTCGTCATCCGACGTCTGTCCTGCCGGGCCGCTGCCGGCGAAGATGTCCGGTGCGGGGGCGTTTTCGGGGGGCGTTTCGCCGTGTTCTTCGAGGTCTTCTTCGTTTAGTTTCTGTTCTTCGAGCTGCTTTTTTACTTCCCGCTTTCTTTCGGCTTCTTCCTTTTCCCCGGCTGTCATCTCGCGGTAAAAGCCGAGGTTATAGCGGTGCGTAAGGAAAAACTGCATTCCCCGGATGCGGTTCCAGGTGTTGGTGTAGCGTGTCGAGATCGTTTGCCAGTTGACGGGCGCTCTTTCCTCGTATTTGTACGTGTGGGTGACGATGCTGTCGTTGATGATTCCGCCGTTTTCGGTGTTTACGTAGTTGTAGTTGCGCAGGAAGGCGTGCATCTCGTAGCGGTCGGAGAGGTAATTGCCGAACAGTCGGTAGGAGAGCAGCTTGTTGTTGTTGGACGTGTACTGGCCGCGGACGTAGGTGTAGTCAAAGTCCGTCCCGATGTTTATGTTTTTCCCGAAATTGGAGGTCAGTACTCCGGAAAAGAGTTCTTCCCGGCTTTGCTGGCTGCCGGCTCTTGTGTAGGTGATTCTTGTGTAAGGGTCTTTGACGTCGTAGAAAAGCGCGTTTTCCGGGGTCGTGATGTAGTATTGATAAGGGCGGGCGAATATGAAGTCATCATCCTCCTCGCGTTCCGAAAAAATGCGGCTTTGGGCCGGGGCGCCGATGTTGGCAAGGTAGCTGACTGCCAGTCCGCGGCCTTCCATTAAGATGCTGTTGGAGAAGTTCAGCCGCAGGGTGTCCATCGGTGCGATGTAGCGCTCCCCGAACTTGCCGGTCAGGCGGAATGCCGTGGCGCGGTTCACGCTTAGCCGGGAGCTGTCGGGGTGCAGGAGGAGGCTGTCCGGCAGGTTTTCGGGCGCTGTATTCAGCTTGGGCGTGAATCCCTTCGACTGGCCCGAAAGCGCAGCGGAAAAGAAGATAAAAAGGAATAAATGGAGTAATCCCGGTCTCATACGCGCCACTTTTTGTACTTATACCTTGTGGATGATGTCCATCCCTTTCCGGATGGCTTCCTCGTTTGCCGGGAGCAGGCTGTAGTGCCGTTCGGGGAGTGTTTTTTTCAGTCCCTTCATGACACTTTCGAGTGTGACGACGGGTACGATTTTCAGCAGCCCGCCGAGGACGATCATGTTGAACGTCTTCGACATGCTGAGGGCTGCGGCCGTATCCATCGCATTGATGCGGTAGATTTCAATATCACTGCGTTCTACCGGTTTTTGTATCCCGTAGTCGTCGTAGATCAGGATCCCGCCCTTTTTTACTTTCCGTTCAAATTTGTCCATGGATGGCTGGTTGAGGATGATCGCAATGTCATATTCGTTGAGAATCGGCGAGCTGATGCGGTCGTCGCTCAGTATGACCGTGACGTTGGCGGTTCCTCCGCGCTGCTCCGGCCCGTAGGAGGGCATCCAGCTTACTTCCTTTCCTTCCATCAGCCCTGAATAGGCGAGGATTTTACCCATGGAAAGCACTCCCTGTCCGCCGAATCCGGCTATGATTATTTCATGTGTCATAATTATTTATTTTTCAAGTCTCCCAGAGGATAGTAAGGGAACATGTTTTCTTTCATCCACTGATTTGCCTTTTCCGGCGTCTGTTTCCATCCGGAGGCGCATGTTGATACAAATTCTACGACGGAGGTTCCTTTGCCGGCCATTGAGTTTTCAAAGGCCAGGCGGAGCATTTTCTTCGATTTCTTTACGGCTGCCACGGTCTCTACGCTTTGACGGGTGACGAGGCATGTTCCTTCGAGCTGCGCCAGCAAGTCGGAGATTTTTAACGGATATCCGTTCAGCTTTTCGTCCCTGCCATACGGACAGGTGGAGGTGGACATGCCCATGAGCGTTGTGGGCGCCATCTGGCCTCCGGTCATGCCATAGATGGCGTTGTTGATGAAGATGATTACGATGTTTTCGCCGCGGTTCGCCGCATGAATGGTTTCGGCTGTTCCGATGGCCGCCAGGTCGCCGTCTCCCTGGTAGGTGAAGACCATCTTTCCGGGATTCAGGCGCTTGACGGCTGTCGCGACCGCCGGCGCCCGTCCGTGTGCGGCTTCCAGCCAGTCTATTTCTATGTAATTGTATGCAAAAACGGCGCAGCCAACCGGTGAAACACCGACTGTGTCTTTTTCCATCCCCATCTCTTCTACAATTTCGGCAATCAGTTTGTGGATTACGCTGTGGCTGCATCCCGGACAGTAGTGCATGGGGATGTCGTTCAGTAATTTCGGCTTTTTATAAACCAGGTTTTCGGGTTGTATTATTTCTTCTAATAGTTCCATCTTTTTTATATTCAAAAAAATCTCATTATATACTGCGCAACCCTTAATAATACGGCTACGCCTCCAAGGATGAGGTAAGTTGGGTTCCCTTTTTCCGTGACAAAAAAGCTGACGACGACTCCTATGAACAGGAGCATAAAAAGCAGTGTGAACAGTTCGTCAAGACGGCTACCTCGTTTCATATCAGTTTTTCTTTCAGGGCATTTACAATTTCATCCGGTGTAAATACGATTCCACCGAGACGTCCGAAATGCGCTACTTTTACTTTCCCGTTTACCGACAGGCGCACGTCTTCTACCATCTGTCCGGCATTAAGCTCTACGGAAAGCATTCCCTTTACCTTTCCGGCATAGTTCCGAATGGCTTTTGCGGGAAAAGGCCACAAGGTGACCGGCCGGAACAGTCCGAGCTTCAGGCCCTCCCTGCGTGCGATCTCAATCGCTTTCTGGCAGATACGCGCCGAGGAGCCGAATGCGACTAACAGATAGTCGGCGTCCTCACACATATACTCTTCAAAGCGTACTTCGTTTTCTTCTATCCGGCGATATTTTTCCTGGAAACGGAGGTTTTTCTTTTCCATAATACCGGGATCAAGTTCGAGGGATGTTATTACATTGCGTTCCCTGTCGGGTGTTTTGCCGGTTGCCGCCCAGGGGGATTCTTCCAGTATTTCGGCGTCCGTCTTGCGGTTCCTGAAAGGCGGGAGGATCACTTTTTCCATCAGCTGGCCGATCATCCCGTCTGCGAGAATCATCGCGGGATTCCGGTATTTGAATGCAAGGTCGAAGCCTAAAGAGACAAAATCAGCCATTTCCTGCACGGACGAAGGCGCCAGTGTGATCAGCCGGTAGTCTCCGTGCCCTCCTCCCTTGACCGTTTGAAAATAATCGGCCTGACTGGGCTGGATGGTGCCTAACCCCGGGCCTCCGCGCATTACGTTTACAATCAGGCAGGGCAGGTCTGCTCCTGCAATATAGGATATGCCTTCCAGTTTCAGGCTGATACCCGGACTGGAAGAAGATGTCATCACCCGCTTTCCCGTGCCGGCGCCCCCGTATACCATGTTTATCGCTGCGATTTCGCTTTCGGCCTGAAGCACGACCATTCCGGTCGTTTCCCAGGGCTTTTCCGCTTCCAGCGTTTCCAGTATTTCCGACTGAGGCGTGATGGGATAGCCGAAATAGCCGTCCGCACCGTAACGGATGGCAGCGTGGGCAATCGCTTCGTTGCCTTTCATTAATCTTACTTCTTCCATTTTTAATGATTGATTTTCTTTTTGTAAACAGCAAGGCAACCATCCGGACAAACCCAGCCACAACTTGCACATCCGATGCAGGCATCCGGATTTTTCATATACACATAGTGATACCCTTTATTATTTACTTCACGGGGATGCAGTTCGAGTACATCAGTCGGGCAGGTTACTACGCATAAATTACAACCTTTACAGCGCTCCGTATTGACGACGACTGCTCCTTTTATTTTTGCCATAACCTATAATTTCTCCGTATTTTAGTTATAAAGGTCACAAAAGTACGAAAAAAAGAAGAATGTAGAATAAAAATGCCTGACTTTTTCATGCTGCATGAGTGTTTTTATGAATCGGAGGCGTCAGCGCCGGGCTTTTCTCTTTTGCCGCCAGATTTCGATCATTCCGGGCAGGACGGAAACCAGGATGATTGCGATAATCAGCAGGCTCAGGTTGTGCTTTACGAAGTCTACGTTGCCGAAGAAGTAACCGGCATACATGAATAAGGCGACCCATGCAGCGCCTCCGATGATGTTGAAACTGAAAAAATGAGGGTAACTCATCTTCCCCATTCCGGCTACAAAGGGCGCGAACGTGCGTACGATGGGTACGAAACGGGCAATGATAATGGTTTTGCCGCCGTGTTTTTCGTAAAAGTCGTGCGTCTTTTTGAGGTAGGCCTGCTTGAATATTTTTGAATCCGGATTGCGGAACAGCTTCTCGCCGAAGAATTTTCCTATGAGATAGTTGCAGGCGTCTCCGAGTATGGCCGCCGAAATCAACAGGATGACCATCAGGTGAACGTTGATATGATTGTCGCCCAAAGCAGCCAGCGTCCCGGCAACAAAAAGGAGCGAATCGCCCGGCAGGAAGGGCGTAACGACTAATCCCGTTTCGCAGAAAATAACCAGAAACAATATTCCGTAGATCCATGCGCCGTAGTCCCGAACGAGTTCGGCCAGATGAACGTCTATGTGTATGATAAAGTCAATTAGAAACTGAATTAAATCCATACTATCAGGGTTTTAGTCAATTATTGTGTATGTTACTTTCAAGATATTTCCTGGCCAGATCGCCTGTTCGCAGGATCTTTTCTTTTCCGGCATCCGGCAGCGATAGCTGTTCCTTCATCAGGTTCAGGGTGGACAGGTATTCAAGAATACTGGTGGGGAAACGCCTCAGCGCTTCACTTAACATGTCTATGGCTTCTTTGTGGCGTTCGGTTTCTATGCAGCAATAAATAAAGTTGCCGAAAACGTAGACTTCATCTTCCAGGTCTTGATAGTCGACGGTCTGTTTTAATATCTCATACGCTTTTTCGTAGTCCCCCAGGCTCATGTAACATTCTGCAAGATACGGTTCGACTTCGGCGCCGACAAATTCATCGTATGAAACTAGTTCTTCATAAGTTGAGATGGCTTTTTGATAGCTTTCGTTTTTGTAGAGGCAATAGGCTTTCGTCAGTTTTATTTCATATTCCAGTTCGTCATTTTTATGGATACAGGTCAGTGCAAAATCAAGCGAATCTACCGCTTTTTCAAAATTGGCGCACAGAGAGTATAACCGCCCCTGCATATACCATATCTCGGCAGCATACGGGTCTTCGTCGATCAGTTCGCGGCAGAGTGTCAGCGCTTCTTTTGTTTTACCCTGCAGTTCAAAGTTGAAACAAAGCTCCGATTTTAATGTCAGGTTATCCGGAAACAGGGCAAGTCCGCGTTCTATAAAGTCACAGGCCTCCTGCTGGTATTTTTCGATGTCGTTCATGATGCACGCCGTCCCGACAATGGCTTCTTCCAGGTAATCGCTGTTTTCTGCGACAAGTTCACGGATTAATGCAAGCGCTTCGTCCTGCCTGCCAAGCTCGCAGTAACATTCGAGCCGCAGCAGGTCGAGGTCTTTGCTGTCTTCAAGCCCGGTATCTTCTATCAGCTTCAGGGCCGAATCGAAATCTTCGATGGATACGAGCGTTCTGCATAAGGAGATTTTAAAACCGGTGTCATCGGAGTGCAGTTCGTATCCCAGCTCAATCACCGTTTTTAAATTTGACATATCATCCCTGTCCAGAAAATGATCAATCAGGGATACTATTTCGTCTACATTAAAGTATGGTTCCGTATTACTTTTTTGCGATTCAAAAAACCGTTTCAGTAAAGATGAGATATTCTCCATATTGCTTTTATATACCTTTTACTTTGTTCCATGTATCTTTCAGGGAGACCGTGCGGTTAAAAACGGGATGATCCTGCCGGCTATCCGGATCTACATTAAAATATCCGATACGCTGAAACTGGAAATGGTCGTAGGGGCGGGCATTTTTGAGTTCTTCCTCAACGAAACAGTTTGTCAGGACTTTTAAAGAATCGGGGTTCAGCAGCTCACGGAAATCCGTTTCCTTTTCATCCGAAGGATTTTCGACCCTGAAAAGCCGGTCATATAAGCGCACTTCTGCCGGAATGGCGTGTCGTACGGATACCCAGTGGATGGTTCCTTTTATTTTGCGGTTGCTTCCCGGCATGCCGCTTTTCGTTTCCGGGTCATATTCCGCATATACTTCCGTCACTTCTCCGGCTTCGTTCTTTTTATATCCGGTGCACTTTATAATGTATGCACAGCGCAGCCGGACTTCCTGTCCCAGCGTCAACCGGAAATACTTTTTCGGGGCTTCTTCCATGAAGTCTTCCGCTTCGATGTATAACTCGCGGGAAAAGGCGATCTGGTGGGCGCCGGCAGACAGATCTTCCGGATTGTTGACCGAATCAAAGAGTTCGACCTGTTCTTCCGGATAGTTCGTAATAACCAGCCTGATCGGGTTTATAACGGCTGCTACCCGTTTAGCTGTTGCATTCAGGTCTTCCCTTACGGCGTGTTCAAGCTGCGCTACATCAATGGTGCCGTCATATTTGGTATATCCGATCATACGGATAAAATTGCGGATAGAGGAAGGCGTAAATCCCCGCCTGCGGTATCCGCAGATCGTCGGCATACGCGGATCATCCCAGCCGCTTACCATTTTTTCCTTTACGAGTTGCAGCAGTTTACGCTTACTCATCACCGTGTATGTCAGGTTCAGACGGTTGAACTCGGTCTGGAAGGGGCGGTAGTTACCGTCGTATACCTTATTTCTTTCGAATCCGTCTCCGCTTTTATTCACTTCTTCTACCAGCAAGTCAATGAAACGGTCATACAGCGGCCGGTGCACTTCAAATTCCAGCGTACATAAGGAATGTGTAACGCCCTCGAAATAGTCGCTTTGTCCGTGTGCGAAATCATACATCGGGTATACCTTCCACCGGGCGCCCGTGCGGTGGTGCGGATGTTTGATGATACGGTATATGATCGGATCGCGGAAGTGCATGTTCGGGGAGGCCATATCTATCTTTGCCCGCAGGATCATGGATCCTTCCTCAAATTCGCCTTCATTCATACGGCGGAACAGATCCAGGCTTTCTTCTGCGGGTCTGTTGCGGAACGGACTGTCTGTCCCCGGCTGCGAAGGCGTTCCTTTCTGCGCTGCGATCTGTTCCGCAGTCTGTTCATCTACGTAGGCGTTTCCCGATTGAATAAGCCGTACGGCAAAATCATACAGTTGCCGGAAATAGTCGGATGCATAATATACATTGGCCCACTGAAACCCGAGCCATTTGATATCCTCCTGTATGGCATCCACATATTCAACCTCTTCCTTCGTCGGGTTTGTATCGTCGAAACGCAGGTTGCACAAGCCGTTATACTGCCCGGCTATACCGAAATCCAGACAGATGGCCTTTGCATGTCCGATGTGAAGATAACCGTTCGGTTCGGGCGGGAAACGGGTCTGGACACGTCCGCCATTCAGGCCTTCTGCCAAGTCGTTCTCTATCTTCTGTTCAATAAAATTTAAACTTTTCCTGTTCTCTTCCTGAATTGTATTTTCTGCCATAGTCATAACCTTATTTCGGGCGCAAAGTTACAATAATAATTAACATAAGAGAATCAATGGTAGACAATTTCGATAAATTACTATCTTTGCAGTTCAAAAAAAGGATCCCGTGCAGCGTTTCAGATAAAAGTTGCATCTACATAAAAGAACGTGTGTGACAGCAATGGATGAAAAACAACTGATAAAAGGTTGTATTGATGGTAACCGCATAGCCCAGAAGGCTTTGTATGACAAGTATTCCCGCAGAATGATAGGGGTTTGCCTGCGATATGTGAAAGATATGGAGGATGCCCGTGATTTAATGCAGGAAGGCTTTATTAAAGTATTCACCAACATTCGGAGATATACGGGCGACGGCTCGTTTGAGGGTTGGGTGCGGAGAATTTTTATCAACTGTGCTTTGGAACGCTTGCGCCAGCATGACGTATTGAAAGATGCGGGTGATATAGACGGGATGAATTATACGGATATACCGGACGAAGCGGAGGTGCCTGTCTTGTCATCCGAAGAGTTGATGGCTTACGTAAGATCATTGCCCGAAGGATTCCGTATGGTATTTAATATGTATGCTGTTGAAGGGTATTCTCACCGGGAAATAGGTGAAATGCTTCATATTTCGGAAAGTACATCACGTTCACAGTATATGCGTGCGCGTAAGATGCTTCAGAAGATGATACTCAAAAGTTAATTTATGAAGGGGTGATTAAATGAAAGAAGAAAGAGGAAAGTGGGAAAAAATAATACATTCGAAATTATATGATTTCGAATCGGATGTAAATCCGGCTGACTGGGAGATCATATCCGGCAGGTTACCGGGAGGCCGGTCTGTCAGGCTGCATCCTTACCGCAGGTATGTTGCGGCAGCTGTTATAGCCGTATTATTGATCGCCGGAGGAGTCTGGTTTTATCCGGATCGTGACCCCGGCCGGGATACGGTCGCTGTCACGGAGCAGGATGCCCCTGTTCAGTCCCTGCCTGAAAAAGATCTTCCCGCTGTTAAGGAATCCGCTGATGTTATGGTTGAAAAAACGGCAGATAACCTGCTGGCGGCTTCCGGCAGGCCTCCGGTAAAGAGGTCTCCGGCAAAGCGTGACACGCTAACGGCGGCGGATCCCCCTGCTCGCTTAAGACCGCTGGGGGCGGAGGCCGCTTTTATAAAAGAGACGGAGGTGGATGCTGAAAACGGGAAAGAAAAGGAACGCGAAACGGTCAAACCGGAGGCGACTCCCTATGAAAAACCGCTCATTGCGGATGCGTCGTCCGTTGAAGTGAAGAAACGTCGCCGGTGGGGGTTCGGCATGGGCGGCGGCAGTTACTCCATGACTTCCAGTTCGGAAAATACACCTTCGCTCACCCTGTCTTCTTCCATGCTGCGTGATGAGAATACGCTGAAAGAGGTAGTAAACAGTGATTCGCCGGAATTGGCGGTTGCTGATTCCAGAGAGGAACTGCGTCCGTATGCCTATAAAGTCCCTCCGGGCAAGGTGAAACATAAAGCTCCGCTATCGGCAGGTTTGGGTGTCAGTTATTTTCTCAATGATCGCTGGTCGTTGCAGAGCGGTGTCACCTATACGTTTTTACGTTCGGAATGGAATTCCGATCATTTGACGGATAGCCATGCGGAATATAAGCAATACCTTCACTTTATAGGCATCCCGCTGTCTCTGTCGTATAAAATCGCGGAATGGAAACGGTTGCAGGTATATGTGTCTGCAGGCGGCATGAGCGAGTTTAACGTAGCCGGGAAATATAAGGAAACCCGGTTTTCGGAGAACCTGGAAATAACAACCAGTGAAAACCTGCACATGAAAAGGCCGATGTGGTCCGTAAATACGCGCGCCGGAGTTTCCTATCCGTTGTGGAGGTTTATAAATGTATATGGAGAAGCAGGCGCTTCGTATTATTTTGATAATAAAAGCGGCATAGAAACCATCCGGTCGGATAAGCCTTTCAACGTATCGTTACAGGCCGGAATCCGGTTAGGCTTTTAAACGAATAAATCAGAAATGTTTAATTTAAAATATAAAAAAAGGAAATGAAGAAATTAAGTGTGTTTTTAGTTACAGCGCTCATCGCTTTATCGGGCCTTACCTCCTGCCTGAAAGGAGACAATACACGTTCCGGTTACGGTGTCGGTATTTTGACTTATGCCAGCAATTATTCAACGCTTGTTATCAAAACTTCATTCGGGAATTTTTACGGCCCGGAATTGAATGCATACGTAACAAAGGGTCAACTGGAAATTGACGAATACTATTATTTTTACTACACAATGGATTATGACCTGCCTGAAAACTCGACAGAAATGGTCAATGCAAACGGTTACTATACCGTGTCAATTTCACCCGGCACCCGGGCTGACAAATACTATGCAATGCCTGTGCTTACGGATACATCTGCCGTTATGACGGATGAAATCCCGGTTTTGGATGTTTTATATGCCGATGGCCCCTTCGGATATGCCGAAAGCTATTTATGCATGACGCACATTGTCAGTTATGAAAAAGACCTGACTGTACAGTGGGACATGTCGTATGACGGCAGCCGGGAGATCATGTCGGAAGTAAACGGCAAACGGTATTATAACCTGTTTCTCCGTGCAACAGTATCCGGCAGCAATGAAGGAAGCACAAAAACAGAGACCGCTCATTTTAACGCCTACCGTCTGAGGGAATTTTTAGAAAGAGCGGCAATGGATGAAAAATCCATGCCAGGCTACGTGTCCGGTTCCTCCACATTCCTGGTAAAATTCAACTATGTATCGGATATAAAGGAAGACCAAATCACCTGGAGCTATAAATCCGCAGAATTTCCGATCAATCTGTTCGAATAAACAGCTTCTTGCCGGCCTGTCGCCTTTTACCGGCATTTCATTCTTACGGTACGGGGCAGGAAATCTGAAGTTAAACGCCGTAGGGGTATGGCACGCCATGCCCCTACATAATGCACAAAACCAACCCGCGTGCAGTATAATTGCGGTTCGATCCGCTACGGGCATAGCCGTCACAGTAAGGTCTGAAAGTTCAATGAGCAATAGCGTACGGGCAATGATATTGACTTTTATTTTATCACTGATTTTCAAAAACTTATTGTAACCGCGTTTATTGACTTTGTCTTTGTTCAGCGTTGTACTCTTGTATTCTTTTTCGAGACGTTTGACGCCTTTTTCGCGGTTATGAGTGTCCTTTTTTGCACGACTTTTGGAGTAGCTCACTATCAGTCGCGATTTTGGTAATTTTCCTGTTTCATAAAAATAACCGTCTGTTTTTTCTAACGATAATATCCACGATTTGATTTCTTTACTTTCCGTTTTTATCCGCGCTCCAAGTATGTATTTGTAGTTTTTCTGTTCTAAATCAGCAATATTTTCTTTGCTCATTAAGCCCGAATCGGCTACAACTACAAATTCTTTCATCTCAAATTTCTTTACAAAATCCTCAACTACAGGGTTAAATGTTTCATAATATATACATTATAAACCCAACAGCGTTACAATACTGTTTGCCGTATGCGCCATGGATCCGGTTGTGTTTTCGTTGATTTGAGTACCTGTTTCATAAGGACGGTGCGACCAACTGCCAACCCTTATCTGCACGCCTTTCTCGTATATTCCACTGCCTTTCAGGAACTGTGCAATAGCAATGAGCGTATTTTCATATAATTCATTGGGTTTAGTGCCGTTTACTGTTCTTTTCATCAGGGTTAAACCGTTATAAAACAATTCTTCATTGTCCTGCAAACTGGCTTCGACGACATTGATACCCAGTTGTACACCTTTGGTTTTCAATGCAACGGCATGTCGTTTCAGCACTTCTGTAACGTAGGGGATGCTGTAAGTCCAGTCCACGTCCATATAGACGGTTCGGGGTTTGAATCCTGCCGCATCCAGCAAGTCAATCAGATTGTTAAGGTATTCAACAGAGTTATATTGGGAATACTGCCACACCATGTAGAAATTATTGGCGCTATTGAAATAATTCGGATTTTGGGAGTAAATGGCGTCCAAGCCCTTCTGGTCTCTCCAGTCCCATCCGACAACTACATTCCAGTGTATTCCTACATCTGGCATTTTGTCGCCCCATTTTGCTTTTGCAACATTCAAAAAATCAACATAATCCTGCATAAGGGTCGATAAAAGAACATCGTAATCGCCCATGGATACAGCACATCCGTTATTTATTTTAGCTGCATTTTTTCGTTCTTCCCAAGTCCCTGCCGTTCCGGCAAGTCTGTTAGCATCAAATTGGGGAAGCAGGTTGGGCATCCGTTCATCGAAAAGGATTTCATCGGGTATAAACGGCTGCCTGTCTTTGGTTACGAACCATCCCTTGCCGTCAGGGTCGGTACGGTCAGCCGGATTTCTTATCGTAAAAATCGAAGAAAATATGTTTGCACCATTAACCGGTTTTCCATTCAATTCAGCCTCGCCCAACAATTTGCCTGTTATACACTGGGTAAAACCGGGCATTTCGATGGACACGGGTATTCCTTCCGATTTTAATATTGGGAGGAGACCGCTTACGGACGACATATATCCTATTTCGGTGGCGTAGATCGAAAACGAGCCGCCGCATCGTTTCAGATTGTCTATCAGTTTCGGCCACAAGTCTCTGTTTCCGAAACTTTCGTCGAGGTGTGCATTGACAATAGTTCCGCCGGGGCGATACCAGACATTACCGCCACATTGATTGGACACAAAAGAAAACGATACCGGTGTAGCGATTACCTCCGGATCGTCTTTCGGTTCGCCTTCGTTGTCGGAACGGTTTTCTTTGCCGCAACTGCTGCCTGTAATGACACAAATACTTGTCATAAGAACAGCATACAGGTTTATTATTTTTTGATTTACAGTCATAAGGTATCATTAATAATGAAAGCAGAGATGCGGATGCCGCTCTGCTTTACTGTATTTTTTTTTAATAGGGCGATGTTCTGACTGTCATTCCGGCAGTCAGTACAAAATACTTGTTTTGCGCATCATAACTCATGCCTTCAAACCTTATTTTGCTACCTGCATTTTCGGGCGTAGCTTTGCGTTGCCAGATAAATGCCAGTTCTTCGCCAGTATTTACTTTTTCCGGATTTATTACTTCAAAGATGACATAATTGTTTTCCGGATCAATGCCATCGACTGAAACGAATGCCGTAGCTGTTTCGTTGGAAGCCATGTCCGCGTCGGTCAGGTCGGATATATGGTTGCAAACATACAACCGGAAATGGATGTCGGGAGCAAAAGCGCGGGCGTATGGATCCTGATTTCCATGCTCAGCCGGGATGCCTTGCGATGTAAAGGTATAATCGTTCGGACGCACTCCGTTGCCAATTTTGAAATAGCAACTTATATCGCCGTTACCCTGTACAAAATACTTGTCGCCGTCTTCTTCCCTGATAACATTCTGATAAATAATGGGTATCATACCGCTGGATGGTTTCGGGGTAGCCGAGATGACGGGTATCTGCTGATCTACCGGCTTGCTTGCTTCGCTATCCTTATACAGACTGATAGCCTGGTCATAGGCGGCGTCAAAACCGCCGTTCAGGAAAGTAACGGGAAGTCCCCACGACTTGAGCACCCATCCTTCAGCATCTTTGGCACCGTTTAAATGGTCGCGGCGCAACATATAGGCCTGTCCGCCTTCCAGTTCGACAGAATTAACCAGATTCGCCTGATTCCCTTCCGTATAGACATTATAACCAACCAGATAACCATTCAGATCCCTGTGAGCCTCAGAAACTGTCAACGTATAAATACCCCGTCCCAGTCCGGCAGGCGTTGTAAGTGTCGAAGTACTGCCTATTCCGGCAATTTTGATTTTTGTACCGGCGCCTCCGGTTTTGGGGCTGAACGATACCAGCGTAACTCCTTTTTGTTCAATGGTAATTACGCCATTTTCGGGTAAGACTACGCCTGTTGCAAAGTCGTTGCCGATGAACTGTTCGCCGTTCAGTTTTGCATAGAATTTCCCTTCAACCAGTGTGACTTCAGTGGCTGTTACGTCCACTGCCGGGAAGTTTGCCGCCGGCAGATTGACGGTTTTGTTCGCAAATTGTGAACTGATAGCATCTTTGTCGGAGTCGATGCTGACGGTTACGATTACTTCATTGCTTTTAATATTCCCCACGCTTGCCCATACCTTGGCAACGCCTGCCGACACAGCTGTAACCGTTCCATTGGAAGATGCGGTAACAATGTCCGGACTGCCCGAAGTCCATGTATAAGTTTGTGCACTAATGCCGTTGGGTTTAGCCGTAGCCGTAAGTGATGCCGTTGCACCGATATCGGTCAAGGTAACCGTAGCGGGCGCAACTTCAATTGCCGTCAGTGTGGCTTCCTCTGCATCATCTTTGCCACATCCTGCTCCTGCAATAACAAGAGCGATAAATACCGAAAAATTTAAAATTTTACTTTTCATGTTCTTGGTTTTTAAATTGTGAAACTTCTTATTTAAATAATTTATAATATGTTATAAGATTTACCATCCGGGGTTTTGCCAGTTATCGCCGGTATATTTTTCCATTTTGCACACCTCGTCGTAAGGCAAAGGGAAAAGCAGAAATTTGTCGCTGTTACATCGCCGATTGCCGATACTGAAACGATTGTACGAAAAACTGTTCTCATCGGCAACGGTTGTATTGACGCCTGAAACGCCTATGTCGGTCTTGTCTAATATTTTCCAACGGCGCACATCATAGAAGCGGTGCTGTTCAAAAGCCAGTTCCACACGCCGTTCGTTCCTCAGTTTTTTCCGAAATTCCGTTTGCGTTGGTATTCCGTTTGCATTAAATCCGGGCATCCCTGCCCTGAGCCTGACTGCATTAACAGCCGACATGGCATTCAGAACCGTTCCCTGTACGCCGGGTATATTCGTGACGGGGTCGTATGCTTCGTTGGCTGCCTCAGCGAAATTGAGATATAATTCTGCCAAACGGAAGATTTTCATATATCCGTCGGCCTGGTTACTGATATCGGAACTGTTGTTGTTGAATTTGCGGAGATAATAACCGGTGCGCGTGTATCGCAGGTCGGTAGCGGACAACCGGCAATCGGCATCCTGATAGATGTTGATTGCAGAATTTGGGTCTGTAAAATTCAGCAGCGATCCGTTATAATAAATGGAAGCCGTTAGCCGAGGGTCTCTGTTTTCATACGGTTTATCAGGATTAAATCCACTTGACGGATAAATACGGGGTATTACGACGTCGTATATCACGCATCCGTCGACATCGGTTTGAAACGGAGGTGTCCCGTTTATCATTTCGTAAGCGTCCACCATTTCTTGCGACGGGCATGAACCGGCCCGCAGAGAACCTGCATTCAGCGGCAATCCGGCATCGCGCCATACGGCTAACTGCGCTTTACATTCAAGAACCGTTTCTCTGTCAATGGTTCTTGACATATCCATACGGCTTAAAAAATACATCTGGTAAGCATTTGCCGAACTTGCGGCGGCTTCGCCTGTCGGCAGAGCGCTGTACAGTCTGTAAGTATTGGCCAGACATTCATTCAGCGCCTTTCCGGTAATAACGGCTGCCCGTTCCCATTTGGCTTGCCGGTTGGCGACGTCGCTATTCCACAGGTCGCTGGAGGCATAGAGCGCCGCTTCCGATTCTATGGCATAGGCAACCGCGCGTGTCATCCGTCCGCGTTCGCCTTCCGTACCCAATCCTGTGTTCCACATAAGTCCGTATGAAATAGCCTTTTCACAATCTGCAATGACCGAATCCACGCATTGTGCAAAAGAAGGTCGAGTGTAAGCCGTGTAATCATATTCGTTTTCGACAAGTTTCCTGATGATGGGCGCGGGACCATAGCGTTTCAGTATCTGCCAGAAATAGAAGGCGCGAAGCGTATATACCTGTGCTTTCCAGTCATCGGCTTCCCCTGCTAAATTAGGTCTTTCAACAAGCAGTGGCGACCGTTCTATTTCCTGTAGAAAGACGTTACATATCCGAATGCCATCGTAATACAGCCGCCAGTAATCGTTCATCGGAAAAGCATTTGAAGACACATTTCCCAAGTACCAGTTCCGTATGTTCCCGCTTTGCACATCCTGTACGTCTTCCGCTTCGTCGCAAAACGATGCGAGCAATGTCCCTGAATAAGACATGGCATAATCTCCGATGTAGCCACCATACGGCATATAGGAATAGCATTTGTTTACATAACCTCTCGTCAAGTCGAAATTGCTGAAAATGTCAGTCATGCTTATCCGCCCGTCTTCCGGCATTTCCAGCCAGTCATTACATGATGATAAAAAAGCGATAAAGATGATTGCGAAGAACATTTTATTTTTCATATTTTTCATATTTTCAAAAAGTTATACGAATACCGGCATTCCATATCCTGTAATTCTGGAATACGTTAAGAGCAGGTATTTCCGGATCTATACAGTTTGTTTTCAGGAAATCCCATGTATAAAGGTTATGCGCGTTCAGTACAAGACGAATCTGTCGGGCATGAAATAACCGAAGTGTCGGAGAAGGAAGTAACCATGCCATTTCCAGATTTTTAATGCGGATGTAAGCCGTGTTCATTGTGAAAAAGTCATTGAGCTGACGGCTGGTTGACTGTTGTGCGGACAGCGCAGGGAAAGTGATTTTTTCGCCTGACGCCGCCCTCTCAGGCGTCCATGCATTCTTATGTATGTCGGAATACATCCCCCCGTAAAGGCTTTCATCTATTCCCGCCGCATTTTGATATTGCCGCGATGAAAGCCCTGTTCCATAAACTAAACAACTCAATTCCAAATTTTTATAATTCACAGAAAAAGAAAAACCATAGTTTATTTTCGGGATAACGGGATTGCCTGTTGGTGCCATATCTTTTTCGTCAATAATATCTCTCCCATCTTCCGTTTTATCTCCATTCAGGTTTTTATATCTGAAATCGCCCGGACGTGGCGTTCCGAAACTGTAATACACACTTTCCGTTTCTTCCTGCGAATTGAAAAAACCGTTCCCTGAACTGTAATCTACCAGATAACCGAACGGCTGCCCTGTCGCATATCCTTCCTGTCGTTTTGTATAAGCGTAATCAGCGCCTTTGGGCGTTTCAAACACATCAGTCACCGTATTTGAGGTATAATTGAAAAAGGTTGTTACCGTTGCGGATATATGATTGTTCAGTTTTCCGGCATAACCTGCCGTTATTTCGATGCCTTTGTTTTGCATTTTACCCCTGTTAAACGGGGGATAGATTCCAGAAATCAAACCTGTAAACGAAGGTATGGCGCCTGTAGTTGTAATCAACATATTATCTGTCATTGTTGTGAAATAATCTACTGAAAAAGATGTATTTCCTATACCTGCATCTATCCCGTAATTCCATCCGGTGATGATTTCAGGCGCAAGTTCGGGATTTCCAATATAGTTTTCCGTGATCATATAATTCAGGTTTTCAATGTATCTTCCACCTCCATTTATCAGTTTATCCGTATAAATAAAGCGTTCGCCCGAATAATCGTTTGCCGTCTGTCCGGCTGACAAACGGAATTTCAATTGTGTCAGCCAATCAACGTCTTTCATGAAATTTTCGTTTGAGACAATCCATGCCGCCGATAAACTCGGCGTGAGAACAAACCTTTTGCTACGGGCATACTGGTCGGTACCGGAATAACCCGCATCGCCTTTTAGCACATATTTATCTCCATACGCATAACATACGGATATACCCGAATAAATGCGATTGTAGGGAAATACATAATCGCCGTCGCTTCGTTCGGGTATCTGATTTTCATAATATCCGTAACCCATTCCCGAAACGGAATGTTTTCCGAAACGGTTTTGATAGGTTAACTGGCCGCCTGCACTCAGACAGTAAGAAAAAACAGACGATTTGCCATACGCAAGAGGGGTATTCTGCCATGTGCCTGCCCCTGCCTGATTGAAAGACAGTTCGTCCGTCCGGTCGCTCCTTATCCAGCGTTCATAATCCTGGCCGGTTATTTGGTTTCCAGCCGAATTTGTCTGGTAGGCAAACCGTCCTTCGAGCGTCAGACCTTTGGCGAGAAAGGCAAGGTCGAAATTCAAACCTGCTTGCGCCATCATTTCCGTTTCGGTATATCGCAGGTATCCTGAACGGTTTAACATACCGTACGCCGGATTGTCAACAAGAGAGGTGGTTACCACTTCACCCCCGAATATCTTGCCGGGCTGCTGCGGGTCTTCATACAGGGGCGTATAAGGTCCGTACATGACCGGCGGCAATGAAAATAGACCACTGTAAATCATTTTATTATTTTGACCGCCAACATTTTCCCTGGTCACATTGCCGCTTAAACGGATGAAACCGTCAAGAACCTTGTGTAATTTGAAATCAAGATTTGACCGGAAGTTAAACAGGTAATTTTCACCGGCTCTGGAATCATATTTTATCTGTCCGGGTTTAAACGTGCTTTGGTCGGTAATGAATTGTCCGCCCCCGTGCAACAGATTCACATCCGAAAACATCCGTATCCTGTCATTACCGGCGGTAGCGTTCAGACTTGCCCTTTCCATCAGTGAATAGGTCTTGAACATCATATCATAAAAATTATTATCCGGATACAGTGTTCTGTCAGTTCTGGAAGCATAGCCGTCCAGTTCCGGTTGCGAGTAAGGTGCGACGCCTGTTCCGCCGTCGTTTCGCCATGCCTGATTGCGTAGCGTTGCATATTCATAAGAATGAATGAAAACAGGTTTACGTGTCATTTGCCGCAAGGACTGGTCATAACTTGCGGTTACTTTTGTTACGCCTGCCTGTCCTTTTTTTGTATTGATAACAATAACACCGTTAGCGCCACGTATGCCATAAATAGATGTTAACGAGACATCTTTCAATATTGATACGGTTTCTATCTCATCAGGCGTAATATTATCTATCCGTTTGAGCGGGCATACCATCCCGTCAAGGATTATCAGAGGTTGTTGCCTGTTGATGGTGGATATGCCGCGCACATAACTGTCAATGCTCTCGTTACCGGGTTCGCCGTCCGCCTCCATAAGGAACAGCCCGGGCAGACGTCCCGCCAGCACCTGTAACAGATTGGAAGCGGGAGATTTGGCAAGTTCTTCTCCCGTAACAATGCTGACAGCACCTGTAATGTAATCGGCGTTTTGTGAATAATATCCCATATTAACCGACCTTACCGCATTCTGCCCATGGATTGCAATGGGCGCAAGCAGCGCACAGTAAAGTATTACTTTGATTATTAGAGGCAAACTATATATTTTCATATCTTTTTACTTTAAAATCATTTTTATTACCATCCGGGCGTTTGCCAGTGCACGCCTGTGATTACTTCCAGTCTCGTGGCTTCGTCTAAAGGTATAGGCATAAACAGAAATTTACTTGCATAACATTCACGCGGATTCTCTCTGGCGGGTCGTCTGACAAAAGTATGCATGCTGTGGTTTTGGGTTGGCGACACATCCGTTATTTCCATAGCGGTAATCCACTTGTCTGTTGCGGAAAGGTCTTTGTCATCGCCTTTTTCGAGCCACCGTCGCACGTCAAAATAACGGACTTCTTCAAATCCCAGTTCTATCCTGCGTTCCTGGCGCACCAATAGCCGCATCGTTGCCTGATCGCCCGCATTGCCGGTAATTTCAGGCATAGCCGACCGTCGCCTTATTTCATTCAGTAATGGAGTGGCTTCTGCCGGATGACCGGCTTCAACCGCCAGTTCGGCTGTATTTAGGATGATTTCACCCAGACGGAACAGTTTCCAGCCTGCTCCATAATATGATAAATCGTGCTGACCTTCTGTCGGATGCAGGAATTTCTGAGCATAGTATCCTGTCCGTGTAAAGGTACGGTATGCATCGCTGCTCCCCGGTCGGATACCGAATTTTTGATCGCCGACATCGGTATAGATGGTCGTCCATTGATTTTCACCCACGATAAACCTTTTGGAACCATGATAGTATATCGTGGCATAAAAACGGGGATCGCGGTTTTTATACGGATTCTGTTCATCATACAGATTCAAGGCCAGAGGGTTATAGTTGGGCAGGAGATGCGTCGGCTCGTCGACATCATTATACGGACGCGACAAATCCAGTAACGGATAAGCCACAGCGCCGTCGGTTATTTCAAATGCGTCCACATATTCCTGAGTCGGACACACGCCGCATTTATAATTTCCGAAAGGCGATGCCACCAGCCACTGCCTGTCCTGTGGCTGCTGATGTTGCCAGATGGTTTCCCTGTCGCGGGGGTTCGGTGCATAATCCGCCCAATTACAGAAATATTCCTTATTGGCGCCAACAGCATTGATACGCGCCTGTTTATTAGCGCCTTCAAATGTGTCCATGTACGGGTCGGTATATACCGATGCTGACATGAATGTGTTATCTCTGTTAAACAGTTCGTAACCGTTATCGCGAAGATGCTGTAACGACTGTTTGTTGATTTGATAGGCCTGTCCGGTTGTATAAGTGCCGTCGTCATAACGGGGGCTTACTGCAAAAAGGACTGATTTTGATTTGATGGCTTCGGCTATCGCCTTGGTAATACGCATCTTTTCGGCTTCAGTAACTATCCGCCATGGCAGTTCTTCAATCTCCAGCGCCGCATCACAGTCGGCAATGATAAACTGCACAATCTCGCCGTATGGTGCAGGTCGCAGTTGCGTAAAATCCTGATTTACTTCGTATGGATTTTTATTCACTGGAAACGAAGCGCCGTACCACTTGAGAAGTTCCATGTAATAGTAAGCCCTGAGGACATACGCTTCCGCTTTCCAGCGTTGTCTGTCATTTTCGCTATTGACGGCAGCGTTATCTATCTGCGATAAAAATACGGAACATTTCCGAATACCTGTCCAGTAATACTGCCAGTAAGTGCCGGTTTTCATATTAGATCCGTCTTCGTAAAGAGGATCTCCGCCGGGTGAAACATTGCCGTTGTAATATTGTACTACGCGCATCCCCACACAATCGTCGGCATCCCATCCTTCATCGCTCAGCGCAGTAGGAACGGAGGTAACAAAATAGTACCAGTTACCCTTGGCAGGAACATAATTGTAACAACTGTTCAGGTAGGCAGCCACTTTGTCATTGTCGGTAAATACCTGTTCAAGCGTGATAATACCGTCAGGTGCTACATCCAGTACATCGGAACATCCGGATAACATCAACAGCGATGCCATGTGAATTATCATTGTTTTTTTCATATCTTTTGCATTAAAAGGTAACATTTATTCCGAAATTATACATTTTGGTATTGGGATAAACTATTCCGTTCAGGTTAGAACTTGTAGCATAGACTTCGGGGTCTAAGGTATTCATTCTCAGGTTATCCCATGTTATAAGATTTTGTCCGCTGATATACATTCGAATATTACTTATATTGAACATATTTAACCATTTCCGCGGCAGCGTGAAACCCAGTTCCGCATTTTTCAGGCGAATGAAAGACCTGTCCATTACAAAGAAACTGTTGGGTACATGATTTGTGCTGGTGGTCAGATGCAGAGCGGGATAGGTAATCTTTTCACCATTGGCATAACGTTCCTCTGTCCATGCTGTCCGATGATAATCAAAATAATAACCGCTGTATATTGTTTCCCATACGCCTTCGTTGTAATAGTAAGAACTTGTTTTCCCAAGACCTTGAAACATCACAGAAAAATCAAAACCTTTATATTCTGCACCCAGATACACTCCATAGGATACTTCAGGTATCATGGTTTTGCCCAGGGGCACCTGGTCTTTAACGTTTATGACCCCGTCGCCATTCTGGTCAATATATTTGAAATCACCTAATCCGAATTTCCCAAAATCGTAAGTAACCGGACTTCCGTTTTTATCCACGTAACTGTCTATCTCCTCCTGCGAGTTGAAATAACCGTTTCCGTTGCTGTAATCAATTTCATATCCGAAAAAAGTTCCCAACGGGTATCCTGTTCTTCGGTAGCGGACGGCATAATCTTCGTCCAACAGCGGCTCGTCGGCAAAAACGACTTTATTTGTGTTATGGGCAAAATTTCCCTTTACATGGAGTATAAAATCCCGAAACAGCATTTTCCGAAAATCCGCCTCTATTTCAAATCCATGGTTATCCACTTTTCCCATATTTGTCTTGGGGATATTTCCGATTTCAACGCCTTGCAGTTCGGGTACCATAGAACGGGTAATCAGTATCCTGTCGCGGTTTTCCACGAAATAGTCAAAATTTAAGTTTATAGTCTGAAACAGTTGTATTTCAATTCCGTAGTTTTTCTTGACGGCAACTTCCCATCCCAGATCTTTATTGCCAATCAGTCCTTCGTCGATGTAATATCCGTTACTCAGACTGTTCAGATAAAAGTTATTACCCTGTCCGTTACTGTAGTACATCTTGTCGAGGTACAGAAACCGTCCGCCGCCCATCTTGTCGTTTCCCACTTTTCCGTATGAGCCTCTCAGTTTCAGTTGTGAAATTACAGGTAACAAAGGTTTGAAGAATGCCTCGTTACTTATGCGCCAGCCCAGCGAGACAGCAGGGAAGAAGCCAAACCGGTACGAAGGCGCAAACTGTTCGGATCCGTTATAACCGGCGTTAATTTCACCCAGATACCTGTCGTCGTAAGAATAAGTAACACGTCCTGCTATGCCCAGCACATTGTACGGTATTTCTCCGCCGGAAGTTTCCCAGTAATCGCGTTGCGCAAGCAGTAATCCCCCAACACGATGTTTTTCTCCGAAAACGCGGGCATAATTTAGCGACGTCTGCAAGTTTACGTTATATTGCGACGCGACGCCTTTGGAAAAGGACATGGTGCCTTTCGCCATATTGGTAGCAAAAACGGGTACCTGCTGACCGGATATGGTCATGATCCTTGCCGTATATTGTTGAACGCCGTTGTGGGCGTCGAGTGTGGTTCCCGAATAATTGTCATACGAAACCATTCCTTTCAGAGACAAGCCTTTCGTAAGCAACGACATATCCCACTCCATTCCGTATGTACCGTTGAAATTCATTCGCGTATCGTTACGGTATCCCGACCGGTTAACAATTTCGTACCCTGTCCGTAACACGTTATCGAATTTAAGAACTTCACCTGCTGCAACACTCGAATTGGGAACACTGACGGTAACAGGTCCCATCTCAAACGGACGCGAATATTGCAAATTACGGAAGATTTCATTTACCATGGTGTTCACATCTCCACCATAATTTACGACGCTGGGCATCGCAGCTTTCTCAAGATAACTGCCGATATTCAGAAACGCCTTCAGACTTGACGATAACTGATAATCCACATTTGTCCGAAAACTGTATCTGTCCAACCGTATCTGAGGATTGTACGTCAAATCGGGTTCCGTGTTGAAGTGTCCTCCCTGATAAACGTAAGCAGCATTGACAAAATAATGCATACGTTCCGTACCTCCGTTCATGTTCAGGCTTATTCTTGATTGAGGCGCATACGGCCGTATCAGTTCGCCGTAATAAAAATGGCTCGGATACATGTATTGTTCCAGTTCGTTCTTGTCTGGATTTGTGTATCTGGCAATATCTTCTTCTGTATAGATAATGCCAAGATGATCATTTTTAGATGCTTCATTTTTCAACCTCATGTAATCCCATGATTCTAATTTTTCAGGAGTACGGGTAAATGATTGAAATGATGTTTCCATATTGAGCGATAACTGCATCTTGCCTGTTTCACCTCGTTTGGTCGTAACAATGATGACACCGTTGGCTCCACGAACGCCAAATACGGAGGTTGCCGATGCATCTTTCAGTACCGATACCGACTCAATTTCGTTAGGGTCTAATACGCTTATATTATCGCGCGGTACTCCATCTATCAGTATCAGGGGATTTGAAGAGTTTGTAGTCGCTGCGCCCCGCAGGTATATGGCCGCGTTATCATTGCCGGGCATTCCCGAACTCTGAACAATCGTAAGCCCCGAAATACGCCCTGATAGCGCATTGCTCAGATTGACGGCGGAACTTTTCTTCAGGTCGTCCGTGCGGATGGCTGAAATAGCGCCTGTTATCGATTCTTTTTTCTGTGCCCCATAACCTACCACCAGAACCTCCTCCATTTCAGCAGTGGCTTCAGTCAGCGTTACGTCAATGGTCTGACGCCTGCCGACCTTTACATCCTGTTTATTAAAGCCGATGTACGAAAACGTCAGCACCGAATTCTCATCAGCCACTTCGAGCGAATAGCGCCCGTTAAAGTCCGTTACTATACCTGTAGTAGTGCCTTTCACTACCACGTTCACGCCGGGTAAAGCCTCGCCCTCCTCATCGAAGACAACTCCTCGCACCGTACGTCGGTCGGTTTGCTGCAGCTTCGAGGTCTCTGTCTGTGTCATCGCTACCTGACGTTTCGCATCGCGATATACCGTTACCTGATTATCAATTATTCGATACCACAGAGGCGAATTGGCAAACAACCGCTCAAGTACCGCCGCCATTTCCTCATGGTCGGTTTCAATGCTCACCTTCTTCTTTAAATCGGAGCGCAGATTGTCGAAAAAAATGAAAACATAATCGCTCGACTTCTCAATATGGTTTATCACCTCTCCTACCGTTGCATCTTTCATGTTAAACGTCAGGCTTGTTTGCTGTGAGAACGACTTGGAGGCAAAGACATTCGTCAACGCTACGGTAACCGTCAGAAAAAGTAAATTGGATCTCCTTCTCATATTGTTGTCTGAAAAATTAAAATCAAAGTTCTATGTATATAAGATTATTTTCACGCCTGAAAGAAACGTTCGGTATCTGCGAGAACATCGTTTCAAGCACATTATCAAGGCTCAGCGACAGCGAAAGTTTGCCGGAGCAGGTAATGTTGCGCAGGTCAAGACTATCAGGTATGCTGAACCGCAGGTTGTAATACTGCTCTATGCGTTGCAGTGCTTCCGGCAGTGGCGTGTCGTCGAAAATCAGAAACCCCTCTTTCCAAGAGATATATCGTTTGAGGTCTGCAGGATGTGTTTCTAAACCGTTCACGTCAGAAACGGCCAGTTCTCCCGGTTTTATCGTCAGATGTTTGCCTGAGAAACGGTTTTTGACCGCTACGCTACCTTCCACAAGTGCCACGGTTTGGCTGTCGCTTCCTGCGTAAGCCGAGACATCGAGAGAGGTGCCGAGGACGCTTATCTCTATGTCGGATGTGTTGACAATGAACGGTATGGATGGGTCGTGCGCTACTTCAAGGTATATCTCGCCTTGCAGACTCACTGTCCGTGCTGCATCGGTAAAGGCTGACGGAAACTCAAGTGTGGTGCCGGAGTTAAGCCATATATGGGTGCCGTCTGCCAATGTCAGTTGCGACCGTTTGCCGTAGGGTACGGATATGCGGTTCAATTGCGGGGCAGGTTCTGCGGCGATTGTTTTAGCGTCTGTTTGGGTTTCTGCAGCGGGTATAGACTGCAAGTCGGTGTTGCCTGTTGGGTCTTCAACCTGTATAGTGCCGTCTTCGCGTACACTGATATTTATATTATCGGCGAAAGTGGTCGTACCGGAGGAAGTAGTGAGGCGTATTTCACGATCTTCAAGGTTCTGCTCCATTATCACGCCGATAGTTGCGACATGACGTTCAGGCTGTTGTGTTCCTTTGTAAATATAGTAAGCCGTTGCAGAAACGACAATAAACGCAGCGCAGGCGGCGACATAACGCCAGAGGTTTATACGTTTGCCTTCATGTCGGTCGCTAACACGCTCAATACGCTGCCAGAGGGCTGCAAAATCGGCATCGCTCATGGTCATGGTCTCGGCATCTAAACGTACCTTGTGAAACCTGTGTTCGGCAGTCTGCAAAAGCAATACGTTTCCCGGTTCACGGGCAGTGTATTCCTGCTTGAATGCTGTCAGGCTCTCGCCGCCTTCAAGCATGCAGCGTATAAATTCTTCATCTGTGAGTAACTGTTGTAATTTCTGTTTTTCGGTCATAAAGTTGTCCTTTTTTTGTTAAGGACAATTCTTTTCCCCGAATCTTCGCTTTTAAATACGAAATAATGTTAAATACAGAAAAAATGAGAATAATCCCATGTCTGTTTCATTTTTGCGCAGGTTCGATATCGCACGGTGCAGCAGACTGTGGCTTTGTGGAACAGTGATATTCATCACTTCGGCTATCTGAGGGTAGTCCATGTCCTGCATATATCGCAGCCATATTACTTCGCGCTGCCGCCGCGGCAGTTTGCGGAGCATAGCCTCTACACGTCGTCGTAAGTCCTCGTCTTCTTCCTTGCCTATTATCTCGTCCTCAATTGTTACGCCGGTAGTGAAAGGCAGTTCGCCAGCAGCCTCTGACGTCCTCGCTTCCCACATCGGGCGGCGCATTTTATAAACATTGACAAGGCGGTTTTTCAGGGAACAGAATAGATATACTCTCACGTCGTTTATCTCATTAAGGTTATCTTTATGCTCAATTACACTGCAAAACACATCCTGAATGCAGTCGAGCGACGTTTCCCTGTCGAAGCCTAAATGACGTGCAAAAGTATATAGACTACGCGCATAAGCATTGTACGCTGTTTCTATTATTGCCTTTTCAGGGCTAATTACTATTTTACCCCCCTCCTCCATATTTTAGCATAGCCGTAGCAAATGTTATCTTGTGAAATTTTTAGCACATGGCATAAATTTAAAAAGTTTGTAACTAATCAGGTACTATTCACCTCTTCGATTTCAGCACCGGCTCTAAATTTATTTTAGTCCGTCCATCTGCATTTTCTACATGAATGTGTACCGGTAAATATTCGTCCGAATAAAAATAGAACCGAAATCCGAAAATATTTAGCTGTGTAGGCATAATTTTTTTTTTACACGGCAAAGATAGGGACAAATTCCCCTGATATTTAACATGTGGAGTATATCGGACTCGAACCGATCACCTTTAGACTGCCAGTCTAACGCTCTAGCCGGATGAGCTAATACCCCGGAATGTGAAAATCCGGCGCAAATATAGGCGTTTTATTTAAAATAGCGTAAGATTGTTGCGTGTTTTTTTAATCTTTAACTGTAACTGTCGCTTTTTCAGCTTCTCCGTTAACCGGCGGGTTTAGTTTTGATATTTTGACGGTCGTTTCCTGTATTTGCGGAAATCCGGTTTTGATTGCTTTTACTATGCGTCCGGCTACATGTTCGATCAGTTGTGACGGTTTCATCATTTCGCATTTGACCAGGTCGTACAGTTCGGCGTAATTTATCGTATCCTTCAGGTTGTCTGTTTCAGTGGCTTTCGTTTCTATGATACAGGATATATCGGCCAGAAATGATCCGCCTGTTATACGTTCTTCTTCCATTACGCCATGGAAGGCATGGAACTTCATGGATTCTAATGTGACTGTGACTCTCATAACAGAGTGCAAAAGTATAAAAATATATGTATATTTGCTACCTTATGTATGATAAATCAATAGAAGAGGAGCATGAATTGAGGCTTGCCGTATGGTATGCTGCCCTGTTGACGGCATTGCCGTGGATTGTGCAGGCTGTAACGGTTGTGTTTTCGCTGCAGTTAAAGCAGTTCGGCTTGAGGCCGCTTGAGTGGAGCGGACTGTCCGGTATTTTTACGATGCCGCTGCTACATGCGGACTGGGGGCATCTTATTTCCAATACGCCTGCCATGCTGTTACTTCTATTCGGACTGTTTTTGTTTTATAAGCGCGGCGCATGGCGTGTTTTGCTGTTCCTGTATCTCCTGGGTGGATTTTTGACCTGGCTTATGGGGAGAAGTTCCACACATATAGGGGCAAGCGGGCTTGTTTATGCACTGGCTGCTTTTCATTTCGTAAGCGGGGTTATCAGGAAGTCGCCCCGCCAGCGTGCTTTTGCGCTTTTGGTTGCCTTTCTTTATGGCGGTTTTGTCTGGGCTTTTTTCCCGACACTTTACAGGGGTACCTCGATCTCGTGGGAAGGGCATCTTTCCGGGCTGATTGCCGGCATTGTGCTTGCTTTTTACTTTCGCGGCAGAGGGCCGGAGCCTCCTGCCGATCCGTTTCCGGAGGATGAAGATCCGGACGGTACGGAGGATGGGGATTATTACCGGGATATTCCGGAAGGGGATGAGCAGCAGTCATAGCGTGCCGCTTTTCGAAGCGGAAGCAATAAAAATAGGGATTTATTTTGTATTGCGTCCGACTTGCATTATCTTTGCGACGAAACAAATAATAGAAATATCATGGCGAAAACAAATGAAGAACCCAATGGCGGGTTACATAATGTGTTGGCAACGGGTACGGTATTGACAGGAACTATTGTTACGGAATCGGATTTTCGTCTCGACGGGCGCGTTGAGGGAGAAATCAACTGTAAGGGTAAAATCGTCATCGGGCCGAAAGGAAGTGTTAAGGGCAATATTCTGACAGACAATGCGGAAATTTTCGGAACGGTAGAAGGGACGATCCGTGCGCGTGAGCGTCTGATCCTGAAATCGTCCGCTGTCATTAAGGGGGATATCTTTATCCAGACGCTGGAGATAGAGCCGGGCGCCAAGCTGAACGGTTCATGTACGATGGCCGGGAAAGAAGGTATCGGAGCGCCTGCGCCGTCCGTCCCGAATCCTGTAAATAATCAAAAGAAATAGCTTGTGTAGAGACTGACCGGGCGTATGGAATGTCTGTTATTGAGGTTCTATAACGTTTTGTGCGGGTAATTTGCGGAGATGCGTCCGTAAATTGCGGACACGTGTCCATAAACTGCGGACACGCGTCCGTAAATCGCGGACACGCGTCCGCAAATTGTGGACACGCGTCCGTAAATTGCGGACACGTGTCCGTAAATTGTGGACACGCGTCCGTAAATCGCGGACACGTGTCCGTAAATTGCGGAGACGCTCCGGAAGGTCGATGACCGGTACGGGTATGATATGCCTGTACAAAATGTTGTGGAGCCGGAATGTTTGTTATTTATGCCGTCCGCTTGCGGTTATCAGATGTTTAATTTTGTTGTTGAAACTGTCTGTGCATATTAGTGTTTCGAGTGGAATGTGCATGCGGTAACACCATTTGTTATCCGGATTGGCCGGCAGGTTGATCCGTTCGGCAGCGGGGTCTTTACGTTTTATGCTGTCATCTGTTGCAAACCAGTCCTGGAGAGGGATGATCGTTAGCATGGATGATGATTTCAGGTGGTTTAAAATGATTTGTTCAGCTATGCCGGATGAACATTCTTCGGGAGCTTCCCCATCCTGTTTTAATACGGAGGTGTAGTATCGCTGTGTTTTTTCCCTGTCTTCTTTCCACCAGGTGCGGATCGGACTCATGTCGTGCGTTGAGGTCGTGCAGACCGAGTGATAAGCTAATGTGCCGGGATCCGTAAATTCACGGTTCATTGTTTTGGGCATGCGTTCCGGTTCGAGGGTGAAGATCTGTAGCTTTTCCATTACTTCATGAACGGATGCCGGGATCATTCCCAGGTCTTCACCGCAGACAAGCATTTCCGTGTTGCGTATTAAGGGTGTGAGGCGGTTCAGGGCGATCTGTTTCCAAAATTCATTGTGCCGCAGGAAATAGAAGTCGTTGTACAGTCGGTTAAAGGCGTGCCTGTTTCCGTCCGACAGTTCACGGTATGCGTATGATTTGCAGGCCGATATGCGTGGATGATAATGCTTTTTACGGTAAGGATCTTCAAGGAATAATACTTCGTTTGCAACAGTCATCAGTCCGTCTCTGATGATTTGCGATTTTGTGTCTGTTTTTCCTTCAAAAATCTTTTTTATCTTTCTTTGTGTTGAGCAGATTCCGTTTAGCGTCAGGTGCTTTGCATCCGTGTGGAGGATGTATTTAGATAGCGTATCTGTTTCCACGTTCTCTCCGAACAGTTCGGGGAGAGAGCGGATGTGAATGTGCGGCCTGGTCCACCGTTCGTCGAAGGCCGTTATGCCGTTTTCTTCGATTTCTTTTACGGAGAGGGGCAGGGCGGGCCTGAAATGGCCACATAAGCCTTCGGTATATTCCAGCGGGATTTCCCATATCCGGAAAAATCCGAGGATGTGGTCTATGCGGAAGCAGTCAAAGTAACGGTTCAGGTTATGAAAGCGTTTTTTCCACCAGGAGAATCCGTCTTTTTCCATTACGTCCCAGTTGTAGGTGGGGAAAGACCAGTTTTGACCGGTAACGGAAAATGCATCCGGCGGAGCGCCTGCCTGTTCCTGCATGTTAAAATACTCCGGCTCCGTCCATGCCTCAACACTTTGACGGTTGATGCCGATCGGCAGGTCTCCTTTGAGAACGATCCTGTTCCTGCGTGCATATTCGGCTACGGCTGCGAATTGTATATGGAGTGTGTATTGAATAAAAAAGAGGTATGAGAGTTCATCATACGCTTCGTTTTCCGGATGGCAGAACGGTTCGATTTTTTCCCGCCTGTAGTGTGCATATTCTCCCCACCGGGAGAAATCGGCCGTGTTGTTTTTATCCCGGAGGTAGGAGAAGGCAGCGTAGGGAATCAGCCATTCCCTGTTTTCGGCAATGAATTTCTTAAAGTCAGGGTTCTTTACCGTGTTTTCTTTTTCCTGCCGGAAGTATTCGCGAAGGCAGGCGGTTTTGTGTCCGGCTACGGCTTCGTAGTCCACGGCATCCGCTGCATTCAGTTTTTGTTGTATTGCGCTGTAGAAGCGGGCTCTTTCCGGATCTTTCAGGTTTCCCAGCATCGGGATGTTTATATAGAGCGGGTGAAGTGCATAGATCGATATGGCGCTGTAGGGATAGGCGTCTTGCCATGTGTGCGACCGTGTGGTATCGTTCACCGGCAGGAGCTGGATGAAGTGCTGTCCCGTTTTTTTTGCCCAGTCGATCAGCAGTTTGATGTCACCAATGTCTCCGATGCCAAAGCCGGTTTCCGAGCGGAGGGAAAAGACCGGAATGACCGTGCCGCAGGCTTTCCATGAAAGATCCGGCGTTCGCAACGGACAGTCATTGATGATCATGCGGCTTTTTTTGTTTTCATGGAGATTGTTTATCCTGCGGTTATTGCCCTCTTCCCAATAGCATAGCCTGTTTGTCCTGCTTTCCAGGACGATGAATTTGTATTCCAGGGGAAACGAAATATCTCCGGCGTGAAGTCCGGTTTCCCATTGCGGGAAATTTGCGCCGGAAAGGATGACGGCATGATCCGTGTTCCAGTTGCCGAGGCATGGCTGGTTGCCGGTTACGGCGACTACCTGTTCCGGTGTGATTTCCGGGGCATCCAGGCGTAAGAGGATGCCGTTTGGCGTTTCCGCAGGATCCGCCCCGGTCATTTCCTGCCGGGCAAAGAGGTTCCGGGTAAAGGCTGATGTGTAGAATATCCTGTCGACAGGTTCCCGTAACCAGTAATCATACAGGAAGTACGAATCACAACCGTCACTGAAAAGCGCATGATGCACGAACTTCTCCTCCTCCATCCTGCGTATGCCGTTTTCATCTTCTATTATATAGTTGTATTCCAATTCCCTGACAGGGCCGGACAGCCGGATTTCCAACTGCCACTCTCCCGCGTCGCGGTAAAGCATTTCTTTTGCCGCGTGGATGCTGCCGTCTCCCAGCTCCGTGCATGAACCCGTTATCAGCAGTTTCTGTCCCCAGACGGTGCTGTATTTTATATTGAACGTAATTTCCATCAAAATGAAACCGTTAATTGCACTTTGAAGCTCCGCAGTTTTTACAGATCAGGCATCCTTCCTGATATATTAACGTTTCAAATCCGCAATTCGGACATTTTTGTTCTTTAAGCTCCGAACCGTCGGGAAGGTATTTTTTTAATGCCCGCTCTACCCCGTTCTTCCAGGTATTTATGCTTTCGTCATTCAGTTCCATCCCCTGTACCAGTTTGATTACCTGGTCTATGGGCATGGCATAGCGCAGTACTCCGGATATGAATTTGGCATAGTTCCAAAATTCGGGATTGAATTTTCCATCCAGTCCTTCGATGGTCAGCTTGTATCCGCGTTTGTTTTTGAACTGGAAATCGTAGTGTTTCCGTCCGTTCTCGTCATAGCTTTTGATGATAGAGCCTTTTGACACGTTTTTAGGGAGCATGATCCCCTCTTCGTCGTCGGCGAGACCCGTGAATATTTCGTATGGACGGCCGTTTAGCAGTCCCACAAAAGCGATCCATTTGTCCTTGTTGTTCTGGAATTTGACAACGTCCGCTTCCAGTTCGCGCGGGCGTACTGCCATGATGACCGGCGGTTCCATGCAATGGCTTTCTTTCTTTTTCTTTTTATCGTCGACGGAGACCAGTATTCCCGCACGGGAGCCTTCGCGGTATACGGTACAGCCTTTGCATCCCGATCTCCATGCCCGGACGTAGAGTTCGTTCACCAGATCTTCGGAAGCTTCGTTCGGCAGGTTGATCGTTACGCTTATGGAGTGATCCACCCATTTTTGTATGCGTCCCTGCATGTTTACTTTCTGAAGCCAGTCGACATCATTGGATGATGCTTTGTAGTAGGGCGACTGTTCGACCATTTTCTGCGTTTCTTCTTCCGCGTATTTTTTGACGGGGGAATATCCGTTTGCGGTCATCCATGTGACGAATTTGTGATGGAAGACGGTGTATTCTTCAAATGCGTCACCTGTTTCGTCGACAAAGTCCACACGTGCGTTCGGGTCGTTGGGATTTACTTTGCGCCGGCGTTTGTAGACGGGGAGAAATACCGGTTCGATGCCGGAGGTCGTCTGCGTCATCAGGCTGGTGGTGCCTGTCGGCGCTATGGTAAGGCATGCGATGTTCCGGCGTCCGACGGCCGTCATCTCTTTATACAGGTCGGGGTCTGCATTGCGTAACCGGTTTATAAACGGGTTTTTTTCTTCGCGTTTTGCGTCATACACTTCAAATGCGCCTCTTTCTTTGGCCATTTTTACAGACGAGGCGTAGGCTGCAAGGGCTAATGTTTTCTGTACTTCTTCCGCAAAACCGGTGGCTTCATCCGTGCCGTAACGCAGGTTCAGCGCTGCCAGCATATCTCCTTCGGCGGTGATTCCCACGCCGGTACGCCGTCCTTGCAGTGTTTTTTTTCGGATTTTTTCCCAAAGATGATATTCGGTCTGTTTAATTTCTTCGGATTCGGGGTCGGATTTTACTTTTTCGATGATCTTTTCAATTTTTTCCGCTTCCAGGTCGATGATATCATCCATGATCCGCTGCGCCAGCCCGGCGTGTTTTTTGAAAAGTGCAAAATCAAAACAGGCCTCCGGGGTAAACGGATTTACTACGTAAGAATAGAGGTTTATGGCTAATAACCGGCAACTGTCGTAGGGACACAGCGGGATTTCCCCGCACGGATTGGTTGACACGGTTTTGAAACCCAGGTCGGCATAGCAGTCGGGAACAGATTCTTTTATGATTGTATCCCAGAACAGGACGCCGGGTTCGGCCGATTTCCAGGCGTTATGGATGATTTTTTTCCATAGCTGTGTCGCGTTCATATCTTTGCTGACGGTTGGCAGGGGCGAATCGATCGGATACTGTTGCCTGTACGGGGTTCCGTTTATCGCTGCGTTCATAAATTCGTCGTCAATCTTGACCGAGACGTTGGCGCCTGTTACTTTTCCTTCGGTCATTTTTGCATCAATAAACGCTTCTGAGTCGGGATGCTTGATGGAGACGCTTAACATTAACGCGCCGCGCCGTCCTTCCTGGGCCACTTCGCGGGTGGAGTTTGAATACCGTTCCATAAAGGGGACAAGGCCGGTTGATGTCAGTGCGGAATTTTTCACGATGGAATTTTTCGGACGTATATGCGACAGGTCATGCCCTACGCCTCCGCGGCGTTTCATCAGCTGCACCTGCTCTTCGTCAATGCGTATGACGGCGCCGTACGAGTCCGCATGGCCGTCCAGTCCGATCACAAAACAGTTGGACAGGGAGGATATCTGGTTGTTATTGCCGATACCCGTCATCGGACTTCCCTGCGGTATGATATACTGGAATCTGTCGAATAAATCAAGTAATTCCTGTTCGGAAAGAGGGTTTGGATAGTTGTTTTCAATCCGGTTTATTTCCTTTGCCAGGCGCCGGTGCATATCCGCCGGTGTTTTTTCGTAAATGTTACCGAAACCGTCTTTGAGAGCGTATTTGTTCACCCAAACTTTGGCGGCCAGTTCATCACCCGTGAAATAGATAAGAGAAGCTTTGTAGGCTTCGTCGAAAGAATAGATTTTTTGTTCCATTATTTTATAGTTTAAATTTGGGAGTGCAAGTTTAAGGATAGTTTATGACTTGTCCAAATTTTCGGAGATTAAAAATGAGTAATGTTTAAAAGTTTCCTGATATTTTTTCTTAATTGTTGATTATTTGCGCCTTAAAAAATCGCCGGCATTAAAAAGTTTTCCAAAAGTGAATACATGTGAGAATGGAGGTTTTCTTTTTCTGTCTCGAACGCTTGGAAATCCGGAAATTTCATGTAAGTTTGCCGTTCATTATCCATAACGTTATCATGATGAAAGAAATACTTTTGGTAGGACTGGGAGGCGGAATAGGGAGTATTTTGCGGTATCTCGGTACGGTTTATTCGAATAAGCTGTTCCATACGGTTTTCCCGGTCGGGACTTTTTTTGTAAATGTGACCGGGTGTTTCCTGATCGGCTTATTCATCGGCCTTATTGAACATCAGCAGGTACTGAATGTAAACCACCGGCTTTTGTTCGTCACGGGATTTTGTGGCGGCTTCACTACGTTTTCCGCCTTTTCCGCCGAAACCTTTGCCCTGTTTGAAACCGGGCATATTTTATCGGGAATCTGCTATATCGCGGCCAGTGTGCTGTCCGGGTTACTGGCCGTATGGCTGGGGATTTTGCTTTTGAAGTAAGCCGCTGCTGCCCGGTGTAGAAAAATGATTACTTTTGCCCTCAATTAAATTAAATTTGGTATGAAAACTTTTTTAATGCATACTTTCTTATTTGCAGCGTTTATTGCAAATGCACAGACAAGCCGCATAACGGTTCATCCCGAAGTCAGGCTGCCGAAAGACAGCGTTCAACTCGTTGCGGCGCTGAATGACTTTTTGGACGCCATTCAAAACGGTAATACGGAAAAATGGGTATTACCTGCCGAAAAAACGGAAACCGAACTCTTAACAGACGAAATGAAAGGCATGGATAAAAAGGATTCCATAGATTTTAAGCCGTATCTTGTTAATGTGGAAGCCCTTGCCGGCCGAAAAGCGTATTCGGTACAAGTGTCGTACATGGGTATTCATGAGGACGCGCCCGTTTTGAGAGCCGTGTTTGAATTGATTGCGCATAAAACCGAAGACGGTTTCCGATTTTCGTCGCCCTTGTTGAGGAATACGGAGAATTGGAAGATTAAAGCGTATGAGCATTTAACTTTTCATTATCAGGATACTTCTGTCGAAAATATAATCAATCAGTGGGCAAAAGAAATCCTTGAGTTTGACAGGAAGATGCAAATTGCAAAACCCTACGACATTTATTTTTGCGGCGAATGTGATGATATGGCCTGTATTTTTCGTTTGACGGGAATAAATTATAAACTTGAGATGAATGGAGACGGTGGACACATGGCGTCTTTCACGTTAAAAGAAAAAGATCTCGATCTGTTCGTTCGCCGCTATCTTCAACAACAGCCTGATAATGCTCACGATTTATTTCACTGGCGGGCAGGAATCGCTATTTCCAATGACGAAAAATACAATCATTATATGGTATGCGGAGGCGCGTATGTTTATGGCGGCAGCTGGGAATACAGCTGGGAAGAAATTCAGAAAATGTTTAAGGCGAGGATGAAATATGACAGGAAAACAGACTGGCTGAAACTGTATTTCGAACGGTACAACTTTGGAGAAAGTCAGGAGAATCATCTGTTGGTAACTCAATTTATCAATGCTTTAATTATCCAAAAAGTAGAAAAGGAACAGGGATTTCCGGCTGTTATGGAGTTATTGTCAAGCGGAAACATATATAACGACAGGGAAAACTTTTTTAGGATACTGGAGAAAGTTACGGGAATCAACGAAAAGAATTTTAACAGGGAAGTGGGGAAATTAATACAGGGTATTCACAATGACTGACAAAAAAACCGCAAGAATTGCGGGACTGTGGTACCTGGCGAATATTCTGTTGTGCGTATTTGCCATCATGTACGTTGATGAGAAATTGTCTGTGGCGGGCGATGCGGCGGCTACCATTGAGAGCTTTCGCGCAAACGGTGTGCTGTTCGGCTTCGGCCTTATCGCCTATATCGCAGGGTTTGTCTGCTTTGTGCTTATGGTGGGTGCGCTTTGCAGGCTATTTAAATCTGTGGATAGTCGCTTGACACGTTTGATGATGGCATTTACATTAGCCGGAGCCGCGATTGCTCTCATCTGCAAACTCGCGCAGACTGCAGCCACGGCTATTCCGGCTATCGAACCGCAGAGCAATACCGCCGGAACGTTGTTGGCCTTTTATACGAATGGAGGCATGGCAAACGAGATTTTCTACGGCTTATGGCTGCTTCCTCTCGGATTGCTTATTTTGAAATCAGACCTCATTCCCAAAGTAATCGGGATTCTGTTGCTCGTGACCTGCATTTGTCATTTAATCGACTTCGGTACATTCTTCTTTGCTCCGGGCGTTTCGGCAACGGTTCAACCCGTTCTGTATGCCGGTGAAATCGGCGAGTTCGTATTCGTCCTGTGGCTGTTAGTTAAGGGCGTGAAAACACGGAAACAGGGAGGTGAACCAGGTGGATAAAACCGGGCAGTTTCTTTTTTAGAAGAGATCATTCATCCGGTTGTCCCGGAAAATCATTACCTTTGAGGCCATATTGTAAAACTAATTATAAAAGTTATGAAATCACTGGAAGATACATTTGAATTGAGCAATGGAACCGGCATTCCCTGCATAGGATTCGGCACATGGCAGACGCCGGATGGAACGGTGGCCGTAGAATCGGTGCGGCTTGCCATCGAAACAGGATACCGCCATATTGATACGGCGGCGGTGTATGGAAATGAAAAGAGTGTAGGGCGGGGAATTGCAGAGGCTGGAATTGCAGGAACGGAACTGTTCGTCACCTCTAAATTATGGAACACGGAAAAAGGGTATGACCGGACCCTGCGGGCGTTCGACAAAACGATGTCCAACCTCGGATTGGACTGTCTTGACCTGTACCTGATCCACTGGCCTGCGATCGGACATGACGGCCCGGCATATAACCGGGAAACCTGGCGCGCCTTTGAAAAGCTGTACAGGGAAAAACGCATCAGAGCGATCGGTGTGAGTAACTTTAAGCCGCATCATCTGGAATCATTGATGGAAACAGCCGAAGTCGTACCGATGGTTAACCAGATCGAATTTCATCCCGGACAGATGCAGCAGGAGACGCTCATTTTCTGCAATAAACACAGGATCCTGGTCGAAGCCTGGTCGCCCCTGGGAACGGGACGTATGCTTACGAATCCCCAGCTGATTGAACTTGCAGCCCATTACGGGAAATCGGCAGCACAGTTCTGCATCCGCTGGTGCCTTCAGAATAATATACTGCCGTTACCTAAATCGGTGACGCCGTCACGTATCCGGGAGAACGCGGAAGTATTTGACTTTGAAATATCCCGGGAAGACCTGGACACAATCCGTTCAATGCCCTATTTCGGAGGTTCGGGCCTTGATCCCGATAACCGGAACTTCTGATCATTGATCCGTAAGGCATTATAATAAATATTTGAATTGTACCCGTAGCAATCACGGCCATGGTGGTCAAAAATCCCGTAAGGATGGCATGTCGGTAGGATTGTGGGCGTTCTTTATTTAACCTGAGTTCGAGATAAGATATGTTTTTTTGCTGTTTTTTTAGAGAAAAAACGGATGATGATATTTTTTATTTGGAAAATATAATATATTTGCAATCTAATTTTCAGCATTTTTATGTACTGTATTGAAAATAAATACTTATTCTGTTTAGAGCTAATTAACACGTTCGTGCCGGTTCGCTTTGGATACTTATTTCGGGACGTCCCAAAACCATTTCGGGAAGCCCCAAACTCATTTCGGGACGCCCCAAATTCAAATGGGGGAGGCCCATTTTTATTCATTGAATCCCTAATAAACAAATCATTAATATCAAAACTCAAAGACTATGGCAGGACTGCATGACTGGTTGCCAAGTAACCATGAGGCGCTTATCAACAAGGCTACCCAGACAGTAACTTTTTTAACGGCGGCGGTATTTGCGCGCATCGGTGTTGCGGGTGCAGCGCTGATGTGGTATCAGGATAAATTCATGATCAGGTATAACCGATTCAAGGCCGCTTTCGAGAACAGGAAGAATCCGGCAGAAAGGACGCCGGTTAAAACCACCGTTCTGCAGGAAACCAAAGAAGAATTTATAAAAGTGTACAGGATACTCCACGGGTTAAAATTCAGGAGAATAAGGGTTTTTGCGTTGTGCAGTGCTTCTTATTTTTTATGTGCAGGAGTAAATTATTCATTATGAAACAGTATTTTAAAAGTATTTTTGTGATTTGTACGGCGCTTGTTTTCAGCGCCTGCGTTGGACAGGCTACCGAAGATACGGCCGGTCCTGCCGCTTATGTGAATCCTTTTATCGGTGCCAGCACGAGTATCGGCGCTGCCGGAGTGCATCACGGGTTGGGGAAGACATTCCCGGGAGCAACGACTCCGTACGGGATGGTTCAGGTCAGTCCGAATACCGTAACCGGGGGGGATAACGGCCCGGGATACAGCTACGAACACCGGACGATAGAAGGTTTCCCGTTTACGCAGATGAGCGGTATCGGATGGTACGGCGATCTGGGAAATTTCCTGGTTATGCCGGCGACAGGGCCACTGTTGCTTATTGCCGGGAAGGAGGACGGCAGCATCAGGGGGTACCGCTCCCGCTATGATAAGGATTCAGAAAAGGCATCGGCGGGATATTATTCCGTCAAATTGACAGACTATGGCATCCGCGTGGAGTGTACGGCTGCACCGCATAGCGGAATATTGCGGTTTACCTTCCCGGAACACAAACAGTCACGCATACAGGTTGACCTGGCCCGTCGCGTGGGAGGGACTTCCACGGAGCAGTATATCCGGGTGGCGGATGACCATACCATACAGGGATGGATGAAATGCACGCCCGAAGGGGGAGGATGGGGAAACGGCGCCGGGAAAGCCGACTACACGGTCTATTTTTATGCAAGATTCAGCAAGCCTTTGCAGGATTACGGATTCTGGAGCGCCGACATCCCGGACGGCTGGTCCAGGAAACGGGAAGATGTAACCGGCCTGCCCTACCTTACCCGCATATCCGAAGCGCCGGTTATCCGCGGGGAAAAAGAACTGCAGGGCAGGCACCTCGGCTTTTTTACCTCTTTTGAAACGCGGGAAGGGGAGGAGGTAACACTTTCGGCAGGCATCTCTTTTGTTGACATGGAAGGGGCCCGGAAGAATTTCGAAGCGGAGATTGCCCGCAAAGATTTTGACCGGGTGCACGCCGAAGCCCGCGAATCATGGAACAGGGAACTGGGACGGGTTGCCGTACAGGGCGGTTCGGAAGAACAGAAAACTGTTTTTTACACGGCGCTCTATCACACGATGATCGATCCGCGTGCCTGTGCCGATGTAGACGGCCGTTACACGGGAGGCGACGGACGCATCCATACGGACAGGGAGTTTACCAAACGCACCATATTCAGCGGCTGGGATGTATTCCGCAGTCAGTTTCCCCTGCAAACGGTTATCAATCCGGCCCTGGTGAACGACCAGCTTAATTCGCTCATCACACTGGCCGAACAGAGCGGGAATGAATACTACGAGCGCTGGGAGTTTCTGAACGCCTATTCGGGATGCATGATTGGAAACCCGGCGATTGCTGTCCTGGCAGATGCCTGGGTGAAAGGCATACGCGGATACGACGTCGAAAAAGCCTACCGGTATGCCCTCAATACGTCCCGGAAATTCGGCAACGGCGAACTGGCCTATACTCCGAACAGCATCTCCGAAACACTCGAATATGCCTATTCCGACTGGTGTGTCTCCCGCCTGGCGGAAGCGCTGGGGAAAGAGGACGATCATGCCGCCTACCTGCAACGGTCGCAGGCTTTCCGGAATATCTTCGATGCCGGAAAAGGATGGTTCCGCCCTCGGCTGGCGGATGGTTCCTGGCAGCCCTGGCCTGAAAATGCACGTACAAAAGAGGGCTATGGCTGCGTTGAATCCAATCCCTACCAGCAGGGATGGTTTGTTCCCCATGACGTGCCGGGAATGGTAGAACTGATGGGAGGACGGGATCAGGTAACAGCGGATCTTACCCGTTTTTTCAGCATGACGCCTGAAAACATGCTGTGGAACGAGTATTATAACCATGCCAACGAGCCTGTACACCAGGTGCCTTTCCTGTTCAACCGCTTAAATGCACCGTGGCTTACGCAGTACTGGACGCGCCATATATGCGACAGGGCTTACGCAAATTCCGTGGAAGGACTTGTCGGCAACGAGGATGTCGGTCAGATGTCCGCCTGGTACGTCCTGGCCGCTATCGGAATACATCCCTATTGTCCCGGTGAAACACGCTGCGAAATCACAAGCCCCCTCTTCGACCGGATTGATATCCGTCTGGATCCGGCTTTTTTCCGCGGGGAAACATTTACTGTCCTGACCCGCGACAACCTCCCGGAAAACGTCTACATACAGAAGGCCCTCCTGAATGGAAAGCCATATGATCAATGCCATATCGACTTTTATGACATCGTGAACGGAGGCGTCCTGGAACTGTTCATGGGGCCGGAACCGAACAGGGAATGGGGTAAATAACTACTTTTTCCTGCGGCACAGGATGATGAGGTCATTGCTCTCTCCATTCATCCGGGAAAGTTGTTCTTTCAGCGGCGGGGGTGGGGTGAAATCTCCGGATTTGACCTTTTCCAGCAGTTCCTCCGCCGTAATCGCGTTAATATAGTATTCGTCCGAAATCCAGCGCGCCCAGACGGGAGGGCCGCCCAGGATGTCGTCGGTCAGACCGATGCCTTTACTGTCTTTTACGGAGAATCCCTTTTTCTGTTTTTTGTCATAGACGATATAGTTTAGAATCGTGTTTGCTTTAGTGGATCCTCTGTTTTGGGACAAAAGGAAAAAATAACGGCCATCTTCGACTGCTGAAGGTACACACCAGTATTTATCGCGATTCCGTCGATACGCTTCATCGGAAACCCAGCGTTCAAATTCAACCGGCATTTTGTATTTTCCCATATCAATAAAAACGTATGGTTCCGCATGTGCGCCGGATAATCTCCAAATCGTGTCGTTAGACTCATCTCCCTTGAAAAATAAAGAATCGTTTTTATGATAGAATAATTTTGTAAGTGGAAAATTAGTCGCACCTGTTTTATCGGATTTTATGATCCCGTACAGGGCATTGGGTATGCATGCGAGCGTATCTTCCGGATCCTGTAATGAGACCGCAACCGCTTTGTACTTTTGCCGGTTTGCCGAATAGATTACCTCGCCTGTCCATAAGATGGAATCGAAAATGCCAAAATCTTCAATGTCCATAATTATTTTGCTGCGCAGGAAATTTCCGTCCAAATCGAAAAACAGCAATTTCTGTGTATCGGAAATAACGATTTCTTTCTTTTTACGGTCAATTTCTATCTCACCGGGCACAAGATATTCTCCCGGACCCTGTCCACGGGAGCCAACCTGCCGGATAAACTGCCCGTTCGTATGGAAAAGATAGACATCCAAACGCGCTCGAATAATCAGGAACTTGTCAATCTGTTTTACATCCCAGATTTTGGTGATAATAACATCTTCCGGCGTTTTCAATTCGATGTATTCCACCCTGTCGGCGATCTCCGATATCGCCATCTGCCTTTCCGTATCGAAGCATTGCACAAAGTCGATGGTGTAAATGTCCGTGTTATGGTTTGCGTGCGGAGTGCATCCGGGAAGCAGGAAACATATTACCCAGTAAAAAAAGTAACAGTGTTTCATGAATTTGTAATTTTTTATCAGGATAACCAGGGTATGTGTGTTAACCGGTCGAAAAATATATGGATGAATGAGGGCTGCAGGAGTACGGGGAAAACCATGCCGTAGATTGCCCCATAGAAGTGTGCGTTATGGTTGATATTGTCGGCTGACTGTTTGGCCATATACTGGCAATAGATGAGATATAATACTCCAAAAACGATGCCCGGAACGGGAATGACGGCAAACAGGAGGATGATTCCCCACGGATCGAACAGGATGGACGAGAATAAAACGGCCGATACGGCTCCGGAGGCCCCGATGGACTGGTAATAAATGTTGTCGCGGTGTTTTATTAAATCGTATAGCGAGGAAAAAATCATCCCGCCGAAGTATAATCCCATGAATCCCCATTGTCCTGGCCCTGCGTTTGCAAAGATGGATTCCATGTAAACGCCGAACGACCAGAACGTGAACATGTTTACAAACAGGTGCATGGTGTCGGCATGGACGAATCCATGGGTGATCACACGATACCACTCGTTTCTTTTAAGTATGGCATACGAATTAAACGAAAGTCTATTGATCAAATCCCGGCGACCGAAGCAAATTAATGACACGGCGACGGTCGTTCCTATAATCAGATATGTCAGCATATTGTATGATTTTTATTCAGAGGTACAAAGAACAGGATTTATTTGCAGTATTACAAAATTATGACGGGAAAATATGTATGATTGCAAAAAAACATATACCGCAAGAAAATCTGAAACTTTTTGACTTGCAGCAACTGCAAATGAATTATTGTTGGAATTAGACCGTAATTTACAGAAAATCAACACCCCTGAAAATAAGTTACGATACGGTTTTCCAATGGGTTAAATTATTTAAAATTATTGCCTGCAAAATTACAGGTTTTTCGTGAATTAGCAAACTTTATTTCTTACCGGTTGAACAGTTCGATGGTCAGTTTGATACCTGCACTGTGAAATTTGCCGTTTTTGTTGCTGATGAACAGGCCGGAATCAAAAATGTGAGTGCCGATCCCGTAACCAAATTCCATATAGGGATTAAGGTGGGACATGGTCAGGATGCCAAAGTAGATCCGTTCGTTCAACGCATTCGGTACGCGCTTGAAAAGATGCGGTATTATGATAAAGGGCGCTTCGTAGGTAATGTTTGCACGCATATATTCCCGGGATGCATTATACCAGCGCCGGTCCAGGATCTGGAAGGTGCCGCCGATATCGTCATTCCAGCCTGACGGGAGATTGTTTTTGGCAAAATTCCTGAAGTCAACGAAATACATCTGCCCCTGGTCCGTGAACTTGCCTGCCCCGGCGCGATAATAGATATTGTGCAGAAACCCGAGCGGTATGGTTTGCTGCATGTCAAACTCCAGCCTTTCAAATTTGCCGGTACTGTTGAATACGCCTTTTATGCCGCGCTCGTAGTCGAAAGAAAAAGTCGGCCACCGGGATGACAGGTTTATTTTTTTGTTTTCCACCCTGTAATAATACTGTCCGGGTGTCCATGAAATTTTCAGGCGCGGTGCAAAACCGGTGTATATGTTCCTGATAATGTCCGTATAATCGCTGTCGCCGGTTTTTTTTATCTCCGGTTTGTCGATTGCCGAACGGCGGTAGATAGAGATCCCTCCATCAACCGTAAGCCCGTTGAGAACTTCGATGCTGTGGGTAAGGTCAATGTAAAAATTCCGGAAATATTCAATATGTATCGAATCAAAATCGATGTTATTATCGGGGATTTGCTTCAGTTCGTTCATGATGTCACTGCTATAGATCCGGTTTCCGTTTCCGACCCTGAGGCTGAGACTCCCTCTTTTGGCCGGCAGGTATTCAAGCTCGACGGGAACACGCCAATAAAACTCTTTATAGCTGAAATTATATCCGATCATGGGTGACAGGGCGAAACGCCTGTTATTGCCGAACAGTCGCTGATACCGGATGTCCTGCCTGTATGAAAATCCGCCGCCGCCGCTGTAACTTATTAAAAACGGGTTTATCAGCGGGGAAAAGCGGACTTTCTGTTGAGGGGAATTGACGGAATAGCTGCTGATCAGGAAATCCCCAACGTTTCCCCAGAACAGGCCTCTTTTCCCGTTTATGCTGTACTTGTTCGTATCAGGGCTTTCCTGATTCTTTTCCTTTTCGCCGTAATATTTTTCATACATGCTTTTTTCATCTTCGCTCAGAGGGATCGGGCGCAGCTTTGCAAAATAATTGCTGTCGCTTCTCAGGTATGGCGAAGTATCATTCCGTAACGTAAAAGACCGGGTAAGGTCATAGCTGCTTTTCCGGCTTTGGGGAAGGGTGTCGTTTCCCGGCAATCCGACGGATTTATAATCCATATCGATTGTGAAATGCCCGTCAATCACATTTCCAAGCAGGTGAAACGACGTTTCCGAGTCGAACCGTCCGGGGAGTAACCTTGCCTGTCCGTAGCTGTCATGGCCCATTTGCAGGTGATTCGTGTAGTTCAGGTATTCCGACTTCCCGCTGAACTTTAGCTCCCGGATGATCCATGTACTGTCGCATACGGCCATGTATCCTTCGATCAGCTGATAACTGTTCAGCCTGGGCATGAAAGAGATATAATAGAGGTACCTTCCGTTTTCATCCCGGTGGACGGAGTCTGTCCGGTAGGCGTAATATTTTTTTGCATTGGATGAGACCGGGGATATCAGCTTTACGTCAAAGACGGAATTGGAATAAACGTTTACATCAAAAAAATCCAGTATGCTCTCGTTGAAGTTTTTTGTCTTGTCGATCGTTCCAAGACTGGCCCTTATTCTCCGGTCAAAGATCCCCGGAGGCGTGTAGTGCAGTTCGCTGTATGATTCCGTGATATACTCCCGTACTCCCTTTTTCAGTTTGAACATGGAGGGGATATAGTTTATCAGGAGGTTGCTTTTCCTTATATTGATCCGTCCTTTGGTGTACATGTTTGCCGTATATTCTTCGATAATATTCCTGTGTACGGGCGCTGTCCCGATCGTTTTGTCCATAATTACCTCCACAGGGATATGAGGCGGCATGCTGTCCGGGGGCAGTGAATCCTTCGGATTGCCTTTAGTGAACTGGCAATGAATAAGAAAGATGCCGGTTATGGATATGAATAGATGCCTCAATTTTGACTTTGTATATTTGATTATGACTGCTAAATAAGCAAATAATTATGTTAAATCAAATCTGTTCACAATGTTTTTGATTTACGGTGGAAATATTTATTCCGTCCGTTGTTTGGTAAAAATGAAAAAATATTTAACTTTGCACGCCGAAAAAGCAGAAAGGTTCCGTAGCTCAGCTGGATAGAGCAACAGCCTTCTAAGCTGTGGGTCGAGCGTTCGAATCGCTCCGGAATCACCGGTTAAATATCAGGGGAATAAGGGGTTTTGCGTTGTGTAGGGCCTCTTATTTTTTTGTTATTGGGTAAAATGTCATGATAATTTTGCTATATTTTTACAAATAAATTACACGAATATGGCAACTCTTAAATTCCTCCATCAGGGCTTTGGGGATACAGGATTACCTTTACATAGTGCGTTGCACTATGTTATTGCTTATAAGGCTTTCAGCTTTATTTTCGGGATTAAGAATGCTTGTTTTTTTTCACCGGATATATATATATTTTGTTTTAGCCTGCGTGAGTTTAAACGGTTTTAAAATTCAAGCTTTTGTTTTAACTGTTCTGCATACTGATCTACACGGCGCATTTCCTGCGGGATATTTATTCTTTGAGGACACTTCGGACGGCACTGGTCACATTCTATGCAGTGATTGGCCTGCCTCAGTTTCGGGACACTCCGGTCGTAACCGATCAGGAATGCCCGCCGTGCTTTACGGTAGTTTTCATCCGTGGAGTTTTTCAGTATCCTTCCGGCGCTTACGCAGCGGTTATAGTGTCCGAAGACGCCCGGGATGTCCAGTCCGTAAGGGCATGGCATGCAGTACTGACATTCGGTGCACTGTATATATGCCGAATCAATCAGTATTCCCGTAGCCTGTTCCAGCATCCCGTAATCCTGTTCACTGAGCGGAACCAGGGGGGAACAGGTGCGGATGTTCTCCTGCAGATGTTCCATATAAACCATGCCGCTGAGTATGCTCAGGACGTTTTCGGGAGTGCCGGCATAACGGAACGCCCACGCTGCCGCGCTGTCGTCCGGACGGAGTTTTTTCATCATCGTGAGAACCTGTACCGGCACCCTGGCTAAACGGCCTCCCAGTAACGGTTCCATGATAATGGCCGGAACGTTCTTCTTCAATAATTCGGCATAAAGATATTCCGCATTGACATTCCTGGGAGGCTCGGCATGCCGCCAGTCCTGGTAGTTAAGTTGTATCTGTACAAAATCCCAGTGTACATCCATGGCGAGTACATAATCGAAGACCTTCACATCGCCATGGAACGACCAGCCGAGATTGCGGATACGGCCTTCTTCCCGTTCCCTGAGGAAATAATCAAGCAGTCCGGTATGAATAAACCGGTTGTTGAAATCCTCCAGGCTACTGCCTACACTGTGCAGCAGGTAATAGTCCAGGTAATCGACCTGAAGGTGCTCCATCGACCGGTGATACATTGCGATTCCCCCTTCGCGGGTGTTGTTTCCGCGCTGATTGGATGCTTTTGTTGCAATGAAGTACTTATCGCGGGGATGGCGTTTCAGGGCAATGCCTGTGGCGGTTTCCGACCAGCCCCTTACATATACCGGCGCCGTGTCAAAGTAATTAACGCCGTGGGCGATGGCGTAATCTACCAGTTCGTTTACGGCATCCTGGTCAACTTCTTCGCCGCTGCCATCCGCCTTCTGCCTCAACGGCCAGCGCATGCATCCATAGCCCAGGAGCGATACCGTATCTCCCGTATTATGATTTATCCGGTATGTCATTTGATCCGCCGGGACATCCTTATTGGAGGCTTCTCCTCCGGCCGGCACGGTATTTTGGGGCTTGCATCCCGTCATCGCCGCCATTGCAGCAACAGCGCCTGTTCCCCCCGCCTTCAAAAAATCACGGCGGCTTATTTCTCTTTTTTTCTTTGTCATAATTTAAACCGAATGATGCCTTAGATTACCTTCTACATAGATTGCACTGAAGGGCCGGGCAGGACATAAATATTCGCAGGCGCCGCAACCAATGCAAAGTTCCTTATCTATTACAGGCGTTTTCAACGTATTTTTACTGTCAGGTTCGAGGGCGACCAGCGTAATCGCTTTTGTCGGGCAGTGCCGTTCACAATTCGTACAGGGCACCCTGTCGATGTTTACGACACAATAATCCCTGTTCCATACTGCGTATCCGATGGATATGCCCGTTTTATCCGCAACCGTGACGGGCTTTATTGCTCCGGCAGGACAGACTCGGGAACACTCGGTACATTCCGGACGGCAATACCCTCGCTCGTAAGACATTTCCGGCTGCAGGAACGTTGCGAGTTTAACGGAAGGGTGCAGTATATTTTCCGGACAGGCCGACATGCACAGCTGGCAGGCCGTGCAATGGGTTTGCATATTTTTTAGTCCCTGCGCTCCGGGAGGAACCACCGGCGTTTTCCGGTCCGGCGCTTTTTTATCTTTTATTTCGGCGAGTCCTCCGTCTACCTGTAATAACTGTTGCGCTTCGGTCACCTGTGTGAGTGCAAGCGCTCCGGCAACAGCCAGCAGGTTCCGGCGCGACAGTCCTTCCTGCGCTGATCCGCCGGCCACTTCTGCCGGCTTCTGCTTTCCTATCCGGACGGAGGTATATTTCAGGGCGTTAAAATGACATGCTTCCATGCAGTTAAAACAGGCTACACAGCGGCTACGGTCAATGCTCCGGTTTTTAGAGTCAATGCAGGACGCTTTGCAGATTCTTTCACAGCGGCCACACTTCGTGCATTTATCCGTATCGAAAGTGAGCCTGAAGATCGAAAAACGGGATAAAAAGCCAAGTACGGTTCCAACCGGGCAAACCGTATTACAGTAAGTGCGTCCGTTCAACCAGGCAAGGATTCCGATTGCAAGCAAAGTAACGGCAGCCACTCCGGACAGGATCCCGCTTTTTATCCGTACCTCGGTGGCGTAAAAAGCATAGCTGTCGACCTGCTCGGCGAACCGGGCCAGCAGGTTGTTTCCCCAGTGGAAGAGCGGGGCCGGCAGGCTTGACGCGATCCGTCCGTAGGCGGCGTAAGGGTCGAGCAAGGATACCACCGCGTTGACGCCGGCCATCGCAGCCGCGATAAACAGGACGAGAACGCCGTAACGCAGCCACGATTTAGCCTTTGAATACCGGAAGCGGGTCTTCTTCCCCCTGCGTCTTCCCGAAAGGGCTGAAATCCCGTCCTGCAAAATGCCCAGGGGACAAATTACCGAGCAGTAGATGCGCCCGGACAGAAGCGTAATAAAAGCCAGGATGAACAGCATCATCCCGTTTACGGACAGTATCGCCGGAATCAGCTGGATTTTCGCCAGCCAGCCGAACCACGGGTGTAACACTCCCGTAAAAACAAGCGTGATCAGTACAAAAAACAAACCGGCTGTCAGTATTCTTATCTTTCTTATCATAATTGAAAATAATTAATGGCGGCAATCAGGGAAGTTCCGGAAGTATTTCGTTCAGGAATATTTCCCGTTTGATGATCCGGTAATGGAGGTCATAGGCTTTGGAGAACGGTTCGCTGTGGTGTACCACATACTTGCCCTGTTCGAGCAGCGAAAAGAGCTTTTCCCGATCCTGTCCGTAACCGGCAAGGGACAGGTTCATGGTTTGAATAACCGAATCGATCCTGTTCCATTCCATCTTCCATTCTTCGGGCGTGATGGTTTGCATATCGCTTACACTGCGTATGAAGGCATTAAAAAACACATCACGCGGGATCAGTCCTTCTTTTATCACTGACAGGTGCACCCTGTAGAAATTACTGTTGAAACCTGTCGGTTCATAATAAACGCCACCGGCTGCCTGTTCAAACGAAGCAAGCTCCCTGTCCAGGTATGCGCCGGCGGATGCTGTGTCGCTAACGATGTGTCCGGGGCCGAAGTAATCCTGAAAAAAATTCTTGTACAGATCCTGCAGGGTTGATTCCGGATAGCTGTTTAACTGGTTTTTGACCGCCAGACGGATCCGTTCGCTTTTTTCGTCTTTACAGGAGATCAGGAGAAGCGCCAAAGCTGTAACGGTTATGAAACGTCGCATCGTAAAGGATCTTATAAATTTAATGATACTCCTGCCATAAAGGTCGCTCCGGGCATCGGATAACCGGCCATTGTTTCGTATTTTTTCGCCAGCAGGTTGTCTCCTCTGAGAAAAACTTCCATCCATTTCAGCGGACGGTAAGCCGCCCGTGCATCTACCAGTGTATAGTCCGTTGTTTGGGGCGTATCTCCGGTGACGAGATAGAGCTTGTCGATCACCTGCGCTCCTGCGCTTACGGTGAATTTTCCGGGACGGTAGGTCATTCCTGCATAGAACTTATTTCTTGGCGCGCCGGTAACGGGCGTTTCCATGTCCAGATAGCTGTAGTTGGTATTCAGGCTGAGGTTGTCCCGTATCAGACAGTTCAGACTGAATTCGATCCCTTTGTTGGAGAATTGCCCTGTATTCCTGTTTTGCATACGGCTTTCACCGATCGGAACAACCTCTATCATGTTGTCTCCCCTGATATAATACAGGGTTAATTCGGTAGACATCCGGTTGTCAAGCAGTCCCTGCGATACGGTGAAATCGTAGCTGAAGCTGCGTTCGGGCAGCAATTCTTCGTTGGCGGGAGCATACATGTACAGTTCGCGCATATTGGGTGTGCGGAAACCTTTGGAGAATGAAAATTTCAGGCTTGTCTGTTCGGCCGCTTTAAATGAGACGCCTGCCTGCGGAACCCATTCGGCGCCGTATAAACTGTGATTTTCCAGACGCAGTCCCGCTTCCAGCATAAACTTCCGGAGCTGTTGCTGGGCAAGAACGTATCCGGCCACTTCGTTTAATTTCACATGGTCGGCATAGATCTCGCTTACCGGGTCGCGATAGGCATTCCCTCCATATAGCTTTACATCGAATCCCCCGGTAATGGTGTTGCCTTGAAACAGGTTCACCGCCTGGTATATATTTACACCACCCATATAGTCTGTTGAGTTAAAAAGATACGGACGGGGCGTGCCTCCTTCGAAATAGCCGTCGTTAATCTTATGATCCCCCCAGTTATAGTAAAAATTTGCCGCTCCCCTGGTTTTTCCATAGTTATTTTCCAGCGAAAGTTCCGCCATGCCGCGTAAGACATCCGTTGTTCCGTCTAATAAAGGCTGGCTTTCCTGTCCCGGGACTTGCGCCTTCACTTTTGCGATATTCAGGTTGCCGGTGGATTTCCAGTTTTCGGACAAATCATACCCCAATTTAACAAATCCCGTCCACGAGTCAAAGTCGGAATTTGGACGGTGCCCGTCCGTTCGTTCGTAATTACTGCTGGCAACGCCCGAAAACCGTCCGTTACGATAGGTATCTGTTATTGTGTATCTTTGTGTGCCGTACGAACCGCCCGTCAGCCTTGCCGACAGTCTGTTTCCGTCTTCGGTAGCCTGGCGGGTAATGATATTGATTGCACCCCCCATGGCGTTTGAGCCGTAGAGGATGGATGCAGCGCCCCGCGATACCTCCACGCGCTGGGCATCCGATGCCATATAAGCATCCCCTACGGGATGTCCGTAAATGGTTGCATATTGAGGATGTCCGTCAATAAGCATCAGTATTTGCCCTGGCCCCCCGGAGAAACCGCGCATGTTAATACCGCCTGCCGCTCCTCCCGACACGCCGTATCCGGCCATCCCGCGGGAGGTGACGAACAGTCCCGGCACCTGTTGCATGAGTACGGGCAGTAATGCCGCCTCTTCGCGCTGTTCTATCGTACTGCGGTGTATTACCGTGACCGGAACAGGGATCACATCGCGTGGAACCGGTATTCGCGTACCGGTTACTACCACTTCGCTCAGGTTGACGGTTTCATTTCTTACCGTGTCCGGTGATGCCGCTTTACTGTTTTGAGCCATACTCATTGCTGCATACATGCAGGAGAATGTGAATAAGAATATTCCTTTCTTCATTTTGCTTTTCTTTTTTATTAGTTATTACTTGATATAATATTGTGCTACGATGATTGTAAAAAGTGGCACAAATGTAAAGCAATAATTTCATTTATTAAGGTTTATGTAGGGAAAGCGAAAAATCAGGAGATAAAGGCGAAAAAAATCCCCAACTGCTCTGCCTGCTGGAAAACACATCGTCAAAGTACGGGCAACCGACAGGTATGGAAGATTTTTTTCGCATTAAGTCAGTATGAAAAAAATGACTTAAATGCCTGCAAGTGTCAAACCGCTTTACATAGTTTTCGGCTGCATATTGCTTTGGAAATGTTAATCATTTATAAAACTTGCGGAGATTAAATGATCTATAAAATGAATGTATTATCTTTGGCACCGAATTTAAAAAAATTATATGATCTCCGTGAAAGCAAAATATTTGACCTGTTTTGGATTAATTAACATCATTTTGTTGGTTAGTTCGGGTTATTTCGTTAGAGAGAGCACAAAATATTCATAACAAACAAATTAAAAGGCATAAAAATACTTAACGCCTTTCTATTTTTTGTTTCCTGTATGAATAATGTACTGTGCCTCATATTCTTCTATTTATTAACCGTTCTTATTTTTTTGGTCGAGGCAAAGATAGCGTATTTTTTTTATTTACTGAAAAAAATAAAAAAATAACAGTAGCATATAAAATAAACGAGATTTGGTTACGACACGGACACTGCTTAATGTCATAATCCCTCTTGCTATCAAAGGAATATCCGACATTTTCACCATCTGAACTTTTTTATCGGAAGCCAAGTAATTTTTCTGTATTCATGATTCTTTAATTATTCAATATTTCAATCCGGCAGCCCAGGGCAAACGCATCTAATTTTTATTGTTAATTTGCAGAGAAGTTGTATCTTCCCGCAAAAACTGCTTATGGAAAGTCCTGTCAGTTATTTTTCGTCCTTAACAGATCCTCGCGTAGAGAGGACACGGGAACATTCCCTTGAAGACATCTTATTCGTCCATTAATATGTCTATTCGTTATAGAGCCGTTTTTTATACTGTACAGAACCGGGCCGGGTGCAGCATATCTGCATTATTTCCGGCCCAGACGGATTTTTTTCTAAAATCCCCCCCCCACTAATGGGCTATGATTATCCTGTTTTGATATTGTAATTTTGTGCCGGGAGTTATTAAGTTAAATTTACCAATTTAAAATTATATGCCTTATGAAAAAGATTAGAACAATTACAGTCAGTATCTTATGCTTACCTTTCCTATTCACTGCAAACGGAACGGGAAAGGTCGGTGATGAATCGAAAGCAGCCCTGTGGCTGGCAACACAAGTGGATGAATACAGTCAGCGAATCTACGTTTATGCGGATTACAGCGACTCGAAAAATGCGTTTACACAAAGAGGCTTTATGGGAGAAGGCGTGGGAGAACCGGTTTTAGACGAAGCCTCACGGACAGCGTATTCGGGAATTACATCAATCAAAGTAACGGCGCCTGTCCGGAGCGGCGGATGGTCCGGCATTGTTTTTGCCAACGGCATACTGGAAAAAGGAAGCATCATCCCTCAAATGGACTGGGGGGATCATAACGCCGGAGTAAACCTGACCGGAGCGAAAAAATTAGTGATCCATGCCCGCGCAGCCGACGGCGAAACGGCATACGCCGAATTTAAAATGGGAGTGATCGGCGGCACATACCCCGACACCGGCATAAAGTCATCGGGACTGGTCAGACTTACCGACAGTTGGTCAACCGTAGAAATAAACCTTCAGGGCGTGAATTTATCCCGGATTGCGGGCGGATTCGCGGTTCTCTTCAATGACAGCAACCGGGGAAGCGCCGTAACCGTTTACATCGACGAAGTTTACTATGAAATGTCCCCCCGTTCGGGGCCGGTTTTCTTACCCAGCTATGAGCCTGTTTCCCTGGATAAGGCCAGTTCCTTTATCAATTCATACACCTATTCGTATGATATGGCCATGACGGTACTGGCGCTCGCCCACGCCGGCAAGACGGAACAGGCGGAAAAAGTCGCCGATGCGCTCTTATTCGCTTTCGAGAATGATCGTAAGTTCTCTGTTACAGAGCGGGGAGTGCGCAATGGATATGCTTCGGGTAATCCGACGTCGTTTCCGGGCTGGTATTCGGAAACAGGGAAAGCCCCTTTTGCAAAGCTCGCAGGCACCTATGATTTGGCGGAAAACATATGGAAAGAAGATTTCTACAGCGACAGCTATGCCACCGGAAATAATGCATGGATACTCCTTTCTTTTCTTAAAATGTACAGCGCTACGCTCAACAGTAAATACTTAGACGCCGCGATCCGGCTGGCGGACTACCTGCAAACCTTGAAAGATGATGTAAACGGAGGTTTCAGAGGGGGCTGGGACGGCTTTGACGATTCGCAGACAAAAGCAACCTACGCAAGTACGGAACACAATATTGATTTATACAGCGCCTTCCGCCAACTCGGCAATATCCTTAAAAAGACCAGTGAAACAGCAGCAGAACCCTACTATGCAGCTGCCGAACATGCTAAAAAATTTGTCTTCAAAATGTATCATGCGGAAGAAGGATTCTTTTACACCGGCACGATGGACGACGGAGTAAATATTAATAAATCCATTTACCCTCTGGACGCAAACACGTGGGCGATACAAAGCTTTTACAGTGAGCCGGGATTTGACGCCGAAAAAGTCATGTCGTATATCGAAAACAACTTTCGCGATCCGGCGAGCGGCTTCTATAAATTCAGCGACAAAACAACGGCCGGCTACTGGACAGAAGGCACTTACCAAAAAATCGTATCCGACCGGGTATTAGGCCATACCGTCAAATATCAGGAGCAACTGGCGCAGTTAAATGCCTGGGCGAAACCGGACGGCAGCATCACCGCCGCCAGTATTGACGGTTTAAAAACCGGTTTTTATATAGGCGACGGTTCGGAATGGATATACGACAACCGTGTCAGTATAGGAGCAACTGCCTGGAAAGCCCTGGCAGAACTGGGCGTCAACGTACTGGATCCCAACCTCTACCTCGACGGCGGCATGGGAAATACCGCCGGAGCGGCAATCTCGCCGATTATATTCATAAGCAGCGGAATACTGTATGCAAAAAATGTCATGGAAGGCGAAATCATCCGGATCTATTCCATCACCGGCCGACTGTTATACCAAATCCAACCGTCGGAAAGCAGCGCCGTCTACCCCGTTTCTTCATCCGGCGAGCGATTATTCATAGTAAAAGGCAGTTCTGGCTGGGCAAAAAAAGTAATGCAACAGACGCCACAATTAAATCTGTAACAAAAATTTTCAGACCCGCGGGTCATTGACCCGTCCTGTAGAGACGCGATGCATCGCGTCTCTACACCTGAAATCCAGCCTTCCGGGCTATCGGAATACACAAAGTCATACTGTCGAAATCAAATTCGTCAAATTGATATTTTTGCGAAATATAATTCACATTTCTATTTATACCGTATGCAAAAAGAGCGGATAAGGGAAAAAGCGCTACCTTTGCGGCGATAAGGATAAAATTAAGAACCGGATGAAAATTTTAATCATCGAGGACGAATATTCGCTCCTGAAAGCCATTGAAGAATTTCTGCTGGTGGAAAAATACGTGGTGGAAAAAGCCGTCGACTACCATTCCGCAACGGAAAAAATCATGATGTATGAATATGACTGCATCCTGCTGGATATTTCCCTGCCCGGCGGAAGCGGGCTGCAACTCCTCCGTGAAATGAAAAAGGAAAACCGAACGGGCAACATCATTATCGTATCGGCAAAAAACTCCCTCGACGATAAAATACTGGGGCTGGATTTGGGCGCCGACGATTACCTGACCAAACCTTTCCACCTCCCGGAACTTCACGCACGGATTAAAGCCGTGCTGCGGCGCAAGCAGCAGGACGGAAAACAAACTGTAACGTCCGGCAATACCGAAACAGACTTCGCGCAGCGGCAAGTCCGTATCGACGGTCGCCTGCTGAAATTAACCCGCAAGGAATTTGACATGCTCGCCTTTTTCATCACCAACAAAAACCGCCTGATTACCAAAGACACCCTGGCGGAACACGTCTGGGGCGACCATTTTGATATGGCAGACAATTTTGACTTCGTCTATTCGCAGGTCAAAAACCTGCGCAAAAAGCTGAAAGACGGCGATTCGGATCTTGTGCTCGAAAACGTATACGGCATCGGCTACAAACTGACGGTATGACACTCGCAGATTATCTAAATTCCCGCATCACGCTGTTTTTTACGGCAGTCATGCTGCTCTGGGCGGCTGTCTACTTCCTTTTGCAGATGAAAGAAATCCACGACGGCATCGACGAGGGACTGACCAACCTCAAGCAGGAGTATATCGTCAAAGCCAATACAACGCCCGGATTTACCGAAATCCTGAAAGACAATACCCCGCCCAACTTCCATATCCGTGAAATTACGGCGGAAGAAGCCGAAGCAGTCATTGAAAGCTTCACAACAGCCCGAATCTATTTCCCTACCGAACTCGAAAAGGAAGAAGTGCGCATGCTCACCACCGCCTTTCGCTGCGAGCAGAACGGGAAATACTATCAGTTGCAGTTTTTTATCTCTACCGTCGAAAGCGAGGACCTGATAGAAAACATACTTTATCTTTTGCTGGGGCTGTGGATTGCGCTCTCGCTGACGATGTTTATTGCCGGCAAAATCATTATCACGAAAGCCAGCAGGTCGTTCTATCGCCTGCTGGACGAGCTGAAAAAATTCCATCTGGACAACAGCCGCATGATCGACCTGCCCCCCGCCAAAATCAGGGAATACATCCAGCTGAACAGCGCCATAAAAGAACTGCTCGAAAAAAACATTCATATCTATACCGAACAGAAAGTGTTTATCGAAAACACTTCGCACGAACTCCAAACCCCGCTTGCCATTGTCATTGCCAGACTGGAAACCTTGCTCGAAAAATACCGGAACGATGAAACGCATGTGCAGGAACTGGCAGGCATCCTGAACGTCCTGATCCGGATGAAACGCTTAAACAGTAACCTGCTGCTGCTTTCCGGAATAAAAAACAGGCAGTTTGCCGAAAGCCGGACGGTGAATTTGCGGAAGGCGCTGGAAGCGGTTCTCACCGAATTTGAAGACCTCGCCGCATACCGGCAAATCACCGTAGAACAGGAAGGCAATGCCTCGCCCGTACTGCAAATAAATGAAGACCTGGCGCATATTCTCCTTACCAATCTCATAAAAAACGCCATCGTCCACAATGAGCCAAACGGAAAAATTAGCATCCGTTACACCCCCGACGCCATTACGATAGCCAACACCGGAAACAGGGCGGCTGTGGCGGTATTCGACCGCTATCAGACCGGTGCGGGCAATGAAAAATCGTCGGGCATGGGGCTTTCCATCGTCAAGTCCATCGCCGATTTGTATCAAATCGACATCCATTATTGCTGCGACGGAGAAATGCACGTTTTTGAATTAAGAATTAAGAGTTAAGCGTTTTTTCCCAAATCTTTTCAGAATTGCCTTCTACCTTCGCCTTCGAAAATAATTTAAAGAGGAATTTAAAATGAAAGTAGTAAAGTTTTTAATTGCACTTGCTGCCTGCGCGCTGTCTGTGCAGGTAGCCACGGCCCAGTCATCGCCCGCTCCGGCGATTTCCAGCGACTGTTCCAATGAAGCCATTGCGGAAATGATTCGGAAACACCGGACGTCCCATTCCCGTGATGTAATGCCGCCGGCGAACCTGGCGACAAAATTCAAAGCTGATTTTCCCGGGGCCTCCGACGTGGAATGGGAAGTCGCCGACAGTATTTATGAAGTCGAATTTGACGTAAGGTTCAGGGATTGGAAGGCATATTACGACGTCGAGGGAAATTTGCTGATGACCGTCGAAGAAATTTACCGTTCGGAGTTGCCTGCCGTAGTGAAAAACGCCGCCGAGACAAAGTATCCCAAATATCACTTTGAGGATATTGACAGAATCCGTCGCGGAACTGAAGTTTTCTATCGAATTGAAATGGAACTTCGTGACACGGAAGTCGAGTTGCTCGTACAGTCGAACGGCACGATAACGGAGGAGAAAATAGATTACTAACCCTTAAAAAAAAATTGAAATGAAAAAAGCAGTATTTTACGTAACGTTTTTCGCTGTCGCGACCCTGTTTGTTGCCTGCGAAGAGGAAAGTCTTATTCAAAAAAACGAACTGCCTGCCGTCAGCAGAACGTTCATCGAAACGCACTTCACGGGCGTCGAAATAACCGCGATTGTCAGGGAACGGGATGGTACGGACATAGACTACACGGTTTATCTGGCAAACGGTTTCGACATTGATTTCACTAAATCCGGTGACTGGGACGATGTGGACGGACATTCCCTACCTGTTCCCGAAAGTATCCTGACCCTGTTGCCGCAATCGCTTTTGCAGCACATGGCGAGCACCTTTCCAAACCTTTCGATAGTAGAAATAAACAGAGAACGCTACGGGTATGAAATCGGTCTTTCCAACGACCTGGACTTGAAATTCGATTCAAACGGCAAGTTTACAGGTATCAATGATTGATAACGGAGGAAAAAGTGCAGAAAGCTTCCCTGAAGCTCGCAGGAAGGGAGTCAATAAATGCGCTATTGGACATTTGGGGATTATAATTACACTTCGCACGGCACGGTTTTGTGCATTGCCCGCAGAACGGAGTGTAGTCCCAGGCCTGGGATTTCGTGAATGACATGCGATTCATAAAATCCGAGGACTCGGAAGATGTGTACGGCAGGAATAAAAACGTAGAAACGCAATGCATCGCGTTCCTTTAACCATTTTTCTGTCTTCATCTCACAATTTTAGCCCGCGCGCAGTATTAATCCGAAGAAATTTCTTGTCGCTGAAATAGTCGTAGCCTTTCATGTCGCCCGCCTGCGACGACAGTTCGTGCGGCGCCGGCGCGAGCGTCAGCGACTGTCCGTCGCGCCCGGCGAGGTCGATGCCCTGCCCGATGCTGTGGTAGAAGTATTCGTGCTTCACGTCCCGTCCGTCGTTGCGCGCCGAGCAGAAGATGTCGACGACATAGGCCGACGTTTCGCCCGTGCGGACGATGCCTGTCAGCCGCTCCTGCCGCGTGTCGGTCTTCGGCTCGGTCAGGGAGACGCGGGCGAACGTTACGCGCTCGGACGGGCGCAGGTTGCCGCCGTGTGCGGAATAGCAGGAGAGGAGGCGGTAGGAGTAGTCGCTGCGCATCATGCGAGATGCTGTCGACCACGACCGTGTTGTGCGCCGGGAAACGGGCGTAGTATTCCTGGTTGTCGCGCGTGCCGTACGTCTCGCCGTACGAGCTTTCGGGCGCGAGCATCAGGCCTTTGCCGTACATTTCGAGCGAAATGCCGTTTGCGTGCGCGTGATTGCCGTAGGAGCCGGTCAGCGTGGCGGGCGGAACGGACGCCGGCTCGTCGACGTAGAAGAAGAGCGAGAACATCGACCGCCCCTGTCCCCGGTCGTAAACACCGTCGTGCATCATCCGGCGGAGCACGCGTGCCAGTTCCGTCTCGCGCTCCTTCTCGCCGTATTTGCGGTAGAGCGCAATGAGCATCTCGAAGGGCTGCGGACGCAGGGTGGCGTAGCGGGCGTCGCTGAACGCCGTGACGCGGCCGTTGGGGAAGAGGTACTGCACCCTTGCCGACACGGCCTTGCGGATGAAGGGGAAGGTGTCGAGCATGTGGATCTCCCTACCGGAGGCGTTGTCGATGAGCGAGACGATCTCCAGCAGGTCGTTGCAGACGCTCATCGAGTACGTCGCCGATTCGTGCCACAGGCCGGTCTGCGCGTCGAACGACTCGCCGACCATTTTCTTCAGTGCAAACTGCCGTATCGTGGTGTGGTTCAGTATTTCGTTCAGGTAATACTGCTGTCCGCGCCCGTCAACGTAATGCCCGTCGTCTTCGAGCGCGAGCGCGATGTAGGCGATGTGGCGCGCCTGGAAGATGTTCCAGTTGTTGTCCGGCACGCCGTACAGGATTTGCTACTCGGCAAACCGCTTGAGCACGCCGGTAATCATCTCCTCCTCCGCCCGCAGGCGGTCATGCATGAAATCGTAGCACAGCGGCCGGTCAATGTCGTCAACTTAAGGGAAAGAAATAAAAAAAGCCATTGGAAATTGCTTCAAAAGTATTATTTTAGAATTGAAAATAAAAAATGATACGCAATGAACAATCCAATGGCAGATGCAAATGTAGCAATAATAAATGAAATAGAAAGATTTATGGAAACAGCAATTACCGACTGTGCGGAGAAAAGCAA
>JAISCL010000344.1 GCA_031265585.1 Tannerella sp.
AATACTGAACATGACCGGGCTTTGCCCCTTGCCCTCACATCCCGCAAACATCTATTTACCTGAGTTTTGGATAAGAACAGGTCAGGACTTGTATATCAATAGAAAACGGTTTTAAAACAGTTCCAAATGTCCGTCAGGACATTCATGGATGAAACCTCGACGAGGTTTTCGTTGTGATTTGAACCGTTTTTCTATTGATATGTGTGCCCTGACGGGCAAGTATCTGTATGGAAATACCTTTTTTACGGTATTGCGAACGGTTTCTCCTGCCTCTATCTTTGCACAAAAAAAAGCGTCCTCTTAAGACCGACTGCAATGATGGCTTACGGGGATGCTTATGCTAACATATTAAACTTAGAGTTATGCTAAAAAGAAACCTGCTTATATTCGTTTTATTAACGGCATGGATTTTGCCGTCATGCACCCCGCGTCCCGACAGGCAGACCCGCCGGGACAACAGGATCATCCTGATCGGCGTTACGCAGAAACCGACGTATCCCGACCTGATCAGGCACGCCATCCAGCCGCTGCTGGAAAAGAAAGGATATACCGTCAACTTCCTGCAACTCGACGACCAACATGTCTTCAACCAGACGCTGGTCGACGGCTACGTAGACCTCAATATCGGGCAGCATGAATCCGCCCTGAATTTCGAAAAGGCCAACAACCCGGACTGGAAAATCTCGCCGCTGATCAGCGTACCGAGCGCTCACATGGGCCTCTTTTCGGACAGGTATCCTGTCGGGACGGTTGACGAACTCCGGCAGGCCGTACAGCCCGGAGACATCGTCGCCATGCCCGACGATGCGACCAACCTGCCCAGGTCACTGATCTTCCTCGAAAACCTCGGCTTCCTTAAACTGAAAGACGGGATCGACAGGTTCGCCGCTACCGAACACGATATTGCCGGCAATCCCCGTAAACTCTCCTTCAAGATAGTGAAAGCCGAACAGATCCCGCGTATCCTGGACGGGATCGCCATCGGCGTTATCTACGGCGACGATGCCGACCTGCTCGGCATACTCGACCGGGCAATCATTCGCGAAGTGGACGAAAGCGACCTCTTCCTCAATATCTTCGTCATACAGGACGCCGACCGCGACGAACCGTGGGTGAAGGATTTCCGGGACGCCGTCCTGTCCGAAGAATTTAAAAATACGGTCGAAAACCCGGCCTACAGATTTCATAAATACTACCGCCCCTCATGGTACCGGGAAAAGTGGGGGATTGCAAACGAATGGGGGAAATAAGGATGAATACAGCCGTAAAGATACTTCCGACCCTGTTCGCAGGCATCATGTTCTGTTCCTGCCTGTCGCGACCCTCAAACAGCGTGGACGACGCCGCGGACAGGAAAGTGATCCGCATTGCCGTCACGCAAAAACCCACCTATCCCGACATGATCACGTATGCCATCCGGCCGATCCTGGAAAAGAAGGGATACGTTATCCAACAGAAGTCGATAGACGAAGCCCGGATGCTGGTCAACCTCCTTAACGAAGGTGAAGTAGACCTGATTATCGCCGGACACCGGGCCGCATACGATTATATCCGGAAACATACCGGCGTAGAAGTATCCACGCTCATTACCGTCCCCAGCGCCACGGAAGGCCTCTTTTCCGGGACGCTCAACGCACGCACCGTCGATGAATTAAAACAGCAGGCCGGCAGGAACGGCGTCGTTCTTCTGCCCGACGATCCCTCGAATTTACCGCGTTCGCTCATCTTCCTCGAAAAACTCGGCTTCCTCAAGCTCAGGGAAAACGTCCTCAAAAGCGAAGCTACGGAACGCGATATTGCCGGGAACCCCTACGGACTTGTCTTCCGCGGAATGAACGCCGCCCAGATCCCGCGTAACCTCGAAAGCGCAGCCTTTGCCGTCATCTTCGGCGACGACGCCGACCTGCTCGGCATACTCGACCGGGCGATTACCCGCGAAGTCTCCCCCGGCGAGGAATACCTCATCCTTTTCGGCATCAAACCCGGAAACGAAGACCGGCCCTGGGCAAAGGATTTCCGGGACGCCATCCTGTCCGAAGAGTTCAAAAATGTGATTGAAGACCCCCGGTACCGTTTCCACACGTATCAGCGGCCGGAATGGTATGTCGAAAAATGGGGAATACAAAACAAATACTGAGGAAGATATGTCCATGCAGCACGAAAACAGCATCAGCTTCCGGAACCTGTCGGTTACATTCACTTTAAAAAGGAAGAAGGAGATAACAGCCGTAAAAGACGTCTCGTTCGACGTCCGCCGCGGCGAGATCTTCGGCATTGTCGGCACAAGCGGAGCCGGCAAAAGCACCCTGCTCCGAACCGTCAACCTCCTGCAGCGTCCGACCGGGGGACAGGTCTTTGTCAATGGCGAAGACGTCACATTCCTTCGGGGCGCCGCCCTGCAGCAACTGCGCACGAACATCGGCATGATATTCCAGCAATTCAACCTGATCAACGCCAAAACGGTCTATGACAACATCGCGTTCGTAATGAAAATTACCGGCAAAAGCAACGGTGAAATCCGCCGCCGGACGCAGGAAGTCCTCGAACTGGTCGGACTGTCGGACAGGGCGCAGGCCTATCCGTCGAAGTTAAGCGGAGGCGAAAAACAGCGCGTCGGCATTGCGCGCGCGCTGGCCAACAATCCCTCGATCCTCCTTTGCGACGAACCTACGTCCTCCCTCGACCTGGAAAATACAGACATCATCCTCCAGCTCCTGAAAGAGATTAACTCTAAACTGAACATCACCACCCTTATCATTTCACACGAAATGCATGTAATAAAAAAGATATGCAACCGCGTTGCCGTCATGAACCGGGGCGAAGTCGTCGAACTCGGCGAAGCCTTCAACATCTTCACCTCCCCGGCAGGGGAATATACCAAACTCCTGGTCAGCCATACGCTCGACATGGAATTGCCGGAACCGGCGCTGCACAGAAACGCCCGAACCCTGAAGCTCTTTTACAGCGGCGACAAGGCCCACAACGCCGTCATCTCCGACGCCATACGGCAATTCGATGTGAACATAAATATCCTGCTCGGTAAAATCGAATATATCACCGGCAAACCGTTCGGCATACTGATCATTGAACTTTCCGGCGAACAGGAAAACGTCGCCCGTGCGGAACAGTACATCAGGACACAAACCTGCAGGGTCGAAGAAGTAGAATACACAGTAACACTTGACAATTAATAACTATGAACAGCTTACCCCTTCCCGAATTATTCGGGTACTTGAAGACCGCATTCCTGGAAACATTCCTGATGTGCGGCATATCGCTTGTCATATCCGTACTGCTGGGACTTGCGATCGGCATCCTGATCTACACGACACGGGAGCCGCTGTTTTGGGAAAACCGGATACTGCATACCGTCAGCGGCGTCTCAATAAACATCATCCGTTCGATACCCTTCATCATCCTGCTGGTCTTGCTGCTTCCGCTAACGAAGCTGATTGTCGGCACTTCGATCGGGCCTCTGGCGGCATGTGTCTCGCTGGTATTCGCCTCTTTCGCCTATTTCGCACGGCTGGTAGAAAGTTCGCTGAGCAGTGTGGACAAGGGGATTATCGAGGCGTCGCGGGCTTTCGGCGCAAGCAATTTCGACATCATCAAAAGCGTCCTCCTGCCCGAAGCCCTGCCCGGTATCCTGAGAGGCGTCACAATACTGGCGATCGGACTGGTGGCAAATTCGGCGAATGCCGGCATGGTCGGCGGAGGAGGCATCGGAGACCTTGCGATCCGGTTCGGCTATTACCGCTATCAAACGGATGTGATGATTATTACGGTCGTCCTGCTGATCGTAATCGTCCAGATTATCCAGATGGCCGGCGACTGGATCGCCCTGAAAACGGAAAAGAGTTAGGAAAAATAAGATTGTTAAACTTTTAAACAGGAAATGATATGAAAATGATGAACTGAAACATTGAACAGGAGTCCCGGCGCCTGCAGCAAAAGATTTGCCGGTGGGATTAGATAAAAAAAGGGGATGCCCTGAGAATAGACAACATTACAAAGGGCATCCCACACCAAAGTTTAAAAACTAAAACATGACAAAGGTAAATATAAAATTTAAAATAGCAAAGAGAATTGTGAACAAGACATTACTCTGTACACAGATATTCATTGTTTTGGGAATGATATTGACAGCAAATCATTCTTACGCACAACAGATTAAAGTGGAGGGTCTGATCCTGGACGCCGCCACGAATGAACCTGTTGCCGGCGCGACCGTTTCCATCGTTAACGGAGAAAACGGTACGGCAGCCGACATAAACGGTACGTTTTCCATAGACGTAAACGCTTTTCCTGCCACGATTTCGATCAGTTCCATAGGATACAGAACACTGGAAGTCGAATTTTACGAGTATTCCGAACCTGTTACCCTCTTTTTGCAGGAAAATTTAAGCCTGCTCAACGAAGTTGTGGTAATCGGTTACGGAACACAGAAACGAAGGGAATTAACGGGCGTAATCGCTTCGGTACCGCAGACGGTGCTGAATCAGAGCGCCAGTTCGTTTGACAACACGTTGGGCGGATCGGTTCCCGGTATCCAGGTAACTCAAAGTTCCGGCCAGCCCGGCGCTACGTCGTCCGTTCGTATTCGGGGAAGCAATTCGATCACCGGAGGCAATGAACCGCTGTATGTGATCGATGGATTTATTGTCTATAACGACAATAATTTCTCGACCACCGGCGAGGTAACATCCAAGATACCGCGTGCCGATGCCGGCCTGAACGTCCTTTCAACCATCAATCCTTCGGATATTGAATCAATTGACATATTGAAAGATGCTTCTGCAACCGCTATCTACGGCACACGGGGGGCAAACGGCGTCATCATCGTAACGACCAGAAAAGGCATAAAAGGCGCCAATCGCGTACAAATACGTTCATCGCTCGGATGGCAGCAAGTTACAAAAAAACTTGATTTGCTCAACGGACCCGAATGGGCGTCACTGTATAACGACATACTTGAAAGTCAGAGTGGAAAGCCGTTTTTTGATGTCAACAGCGTTCAATCGTATGACTGGCAATCGGAGGCATTGCGTACAGGCGCCGTGCGCGATTTGCAGGCGTCTATCAGTGGCGGCGACGAGAAGACGCGCTACTCCGTATCCGGGGGATATTCAACGAACGAAGGCATCGTACTCAATACCGATTTTACACGTTATTCATTTCGCATTAACCTCGACCGGGAAGTGTCGAAAAAATTCCGTTTCGGTGTGAACGCTATTGGCAGCGCCTCGACTCAGAACGGTCTGGCCCAGCTTAACGATAATGATAACCGTGTCAACACTTGGTTTACCGTACTGCGCACTCCGCCGGTGCTGCCTGTCTACGACGGTAACGGCTCATTCAATTATGTTAACCCATACGCGGAAGAAATCATTCGAGGCATCACCCCCAACGCGATTGCCGACCTTGAAAACACGATCAGCGAAACAAAGACGGGACGGACACTTGGCAATTTCTACGGCGAGTTCACGTTCTTTCAGGGATTAACTGCAAAATTGAACATTGGCGCAGACTATCTAAGCACAAAACAAAATTTCTTCGCCCCGTTTACTACCTGGGGAGGGTTTAAAACCGATGGATTTGCCTCTGTTGGCGCCAAGTTTGCAACCGCATGGCAAGCGGAGTTTACCGTTAACTACGACAGGAAATTTGTCGGCGGACACACGGTTTCCGCTCTCGCAGGATACACTGTGCAGCGTACGGATGTCGCATCGGCACAGGCCATTGCATCCGGTTTTCTCAACGACAAGACGACGTTCAACAGTTTGCAAAGCGCCTCAATCTCCTCGCTGCCTTATTCCGATGAGATAAAAAGCATTATCCGCTCATATCTCGGACGCATCAATTATTCGTATCGCGACCGTTATCATCTGACTGCCACCTTGCGGGCCGACGGTTCTTCGCGTTTCGGAGCAAACAATCACTGGGCATATTTCCCTTCGGTAGGCATTTCATGGAACCTTAACGAAGAAGGATTTCTGCGTGAATACAAAAAACTCAGTAATTTCAAACTTCGAGTGAGCGCCGGCCTGGTCGGCAATCAGGAAATTGGCAACTACATGTACGAAAGTCGCTACACGCCTGCCAACTATTCTTTTGACGGTAAGATCGTCACCGGATTTGTACCTGCAAACATGGGCAATAAAGATTTGAAATGGGAAAAAACGGCACAATATAATGCCGGAATTGATTTGGGCTTCTGGAATGACCACCTGTCGATCGCATTCGATTCATATTACAAGAAAACGACCGATTTGCTGCTTGATTTGCCTACACAAACGACAACAGGTTTCGTGACGGTTCTCAAAAACATAGGAAGCGTTGAGAATAAAGGACTCGAATTAGGCATAACCGGCCGCATAGTCGACCGTAAAGGTTTGCAATGGACAAGTACTCTCAACTGGTCGCTCAACCGCAATAAAGTGACGAATCTCGGCGGCCTGCCCTCCTTTTTTCCCGAATTTCCCAATAACGGCTCGCTTATAAGCATCAATCCTGTTATCGTGAAGGAAGGCGAACCGATAGGAACGTTCTATGGATGGAAGTTCGACGGCATCGTGCAGGAAGGCGAGGATTTGTCGAAGATACCGGTTCCCGGTTTCGGCAGTTTTGCCGGCGGGTCAGTGCATGTGGGCGACCCTAAGTACCGCGAGAAAGAAGGCTCAGTGGACGGCAAAGTGGACAATGCCGACAAGGATGTGCTTGGCAGTATACAGCCCGATTTCATTTATGGTTTCAATAATACCGTCATTTGGCGGGCCTTTGATTTGTCGCTCTTTCTGCAAGGCAGTCAGGGAAACGAACTGTACAATGCACTCGCCAATAAGGCCGAACTGACTACGCTTGTCTATAACACGCCACACAAAATAGCCGATCGCTGGACCGGTTCCAATCCATCCAACGAAACGCCTCGCGCCATCAGCGCCAGTAACTTCTATATGGACAGCCGTTATATCGAGGATGCTTCATATCTCAAATTGAAGCTTCTCACACTGGGATATACCTTTCCATTGCAGGGCCTAACGAAGATTAAATCATCGGCGCGACTGTTTTTTACAGCACAGAACCTGTTTACTGTCACTAATTATACAGGCTATGACCCCGAAGCGTCGCGCCATGGCGGCAATGAACAGACAGGCCTCTTGCAGGGCGTTGACTTTGGCGCCTATCCATCATCAAGAAGTTTTATTTTCGGAGTAGAAATTAATTTATAACTGACAATTTATGAAAAAGAATACTATTTTATCGCTGATATTTCCCGCTTTGCTTTTTGTTGCCTGCGAGGATTTGAATATTAGTCCTTCCGGTTCGATTGCCGGGAGCGACTATTACAATACGGAAGAAGATGCAACGGCGGCCGTGACAGGTGTTTACAACGTACTGACATACGAAAAGAACACGACAAGCTATTATGGCGACATGCTGCTCTATCTCATAGACCTTTCGACTGACTATATGCGGGCGGCAGCCAACAGTCAAAGCCCTGATACAAGGGCGCTCTCGTCGGTTACATTCGATGCGGGACAGCTGCATGTCAAAACGGTATGGGAGCAGTCCTACCGCGGCATCAGTCGCGCTAATCTGGCAATCGGCAATATTCCCCGCGTCAAGGGCGACGAGACCTTGAAAAACAGACTGATAAACGAAGCAAAGTTTCTTCGCGCGCTGTTCTATTTCAATCTTGTCCAGTTATACGGCGATGTACCTTTGATCACAAGCGGCGAGTACAAAACGGAAGATTTGAACCGCGCTCCCGTGGAAGACGTTTATTCTCAAATAATCAAAGACTTGACGGATGCGCAACAACTGCCTGAAATACAAGCCGAAAAAGGCAGGGCGACCACAGGCTCGGCAACGGCTCTGCTGGCGCGCGTTTACCTTGTCAGGGCAAGTATCGCCAACAGCGCCGATGACTACCGGAAAGCGGCACAATATGCACAGGAAGTAACCGGTAGCGGAGTATACCGTTTGATCGAAAACTACTATGATCTTTGGGATCCGGCAAAGAAAAACGGGCCGGAGCACATTTTTTCCGCTCAGTTCACGCACGGACAGGCCGGTACAGGCGCCGGCAATTCTATTTCGCATTGTGTATTCAGCACCGGACTGACCAATAATGAACCGGTACTGCTGATTACCGACGTGGCACAATTCTATGATGTTTTCGATGATAGCGATCAGCGCAAAGACGTTTCGTACGCAAAGCGTTTGTTCGACGCATCGAAAGATTCGTATTTTGAATTTACGGTTCCCCGTTTTCGCAAGTATATTGATACAACGATCCTTGCTACAAGTACAAGTCAGGCTGCTATCAATGTGCCGGTCATCCGTTATGCCGATGTGCTTTTCACGCTGGCGGAGGCTACCAACGAGGTGGACGGGCCAAACAGTGTCGCTTACAGTGCGCTGAACCGGATACGACGCCGTGCATACCGCCAACCGCCTGACGCCGCTTCGCCTTATGATGTATTGCCGGGATTGACAAAGGAAGGTTTTCGTGATCTTCTCCGCGCCGAACGCTACAAGGAATTTGTAACGGAACAGACGCGCTGGTTCGACCTTGTGCGCTGGAAAATACTCGTCAAAACGGTCAAGAGTGTGCCCGGTAAAAATATTGATTTTAAGAACTACCGCTTCCCTGTCCCGCAGCGGGAGCGCGACATCAACCCCGAAGGTCTCTGGCAGAACTGGGGCTACGAAGATTCGAAAATACAAACAAACCCTTATCAAGGATATGAATAAAATTATTTCCATACTGGTGATTATTTCGGTAAGTATTGCATCGCTTTCCGCCTCAGACAGGAAACCTTTTTACAAGGCTCTGATTTTAGAGAAAGTAAAAGAAATCGACCCTTATGTGCGAAGTATTCGCGGGTACGTCCATGAACATCCCGAAAAGTCGCTTCAGGAGTTCGAAACCTCGAAATTCCTCAAAGCTGAAGTCGAAAAACTCGGACTGAAAGTTTATCCATCGTCTCCAACCGGCTTTTATACCATACTTGAAACCGGGCGTCCGGGCAAGACGGTCGCTTTACGTACCGACATTGACGCACTGCCGGTGAAGGAGAATCCCTTCAATCTGAAACAGACCAAACGGTGGATCTCAAAGAACGATGGCGTCGCGCACGTTTGCGGACACGATGGACATATCGCCGTTTTGCTTGGTACGCTGAAGATATTGAACGGTCTCAAAGACCGCCTGAAGGGCCGTATCATATTTATTTTTGAAGACGCGGAAGAGATTGCAGGCGGAGTGGATAATATGATCAAGGCCCTGTCGGAATACAGGATTGACGCTATTTATGGCAATCATGTCAATGCGGCAATACCTGTGGGAGAATTATCAATTACCGAAGGACCCGTTATGGCGGGTGCGGCAGGTATCGGTTTCGATGTGATCGGACGGGGCGGACATGCCTCGCGACCCGATCAATCCATCAATCCGGTATATGCTGCCGCCCATATTCTGACGGGAATATCAGTCGCATGGAACAACCAGATTGACATTACCAAGACAGTTACTTTAGGCATCACGCAGATTCATGGCGGAGAGGCAAGTAATATCTTCCCCAATTCGGTTTTTATTGGCGGCACGTTAAGGTTTTTTGACCGTACGGCCGGCGAACAGGCCGTCGAAGTGTTTAAACGCGTAGCTTCGTCCGTAGCCGAAGCTCATAATGCGCAGGTAAAGTTTTCCGAAGAAAGCAAAGTGAGTATGGAACCTGTTGTCAATGACAGTTCTCTGGCTTCCATTGCGCGTGAGGTTGCCGGAGAACTGTTCCCGGGACACATCCTATCGGGAGATCAGATGTACGGATGCGAGCCGTTTTCGAGGTATCGTTCCATTGCTCCCATACTCTACATCTTTATCGGCATCGCAAATGACGAATTGGGAAGCGGAGCGGCGCATCACAACGACAAGTTTGATATCGACGAAGACGCCCTTCAATATGGCGTTGGCGCAATGGTCGGATTTGCAGTCAAAATGACAGAACAATAATTTATAATTCAATTTTTATGGCGATTGTTAAACTTTTAAACAGGAAATGATATGAAAATGATGAACTGAAACATTGAACAGGAGTCCCGGCACCTGCAGCAAAAGATTTGCCGGTGGGATTACAGATAAAAAAAGGGGATGCCCTGAGAATAGACAACATTACAAAGGGCATCCCACACTAATAAATTTAAAAACTAAAACATGACAAAGGTAAATATAAAATTTAAAACAGCAAAGAAAATCGTGAACAGGATATTCATTGTTTTGGGAATGATCTTTATATCAAATCATTCTTACGCGCAACAGGTTAAAGTGGAGGGTCTGATTCTGGACGCCGCCACGAATGAACCGGTTGCCGGTGCGAACGTGTTCCTCCTCAATGAGAAAAACGGTACTGTAGCCGACCTGAACGGGGCGTTTTCCGTAAACGTAAATGCTTTCCCCGCCACGATTTCGATTAGTTTCATAGGATACAGGACGCTTGAAATGGAAGTGTATGAGTATCCCGAACCTCTTACCGTCTTTTTGCAGGAAAACCTGAACCTGATCGACGAAGTTGTGGTAATCGGCTACGGAACACAGAAACGGAAAGAGCTGACCGGCTCGGTTGTCTCTATTTCAGCCGAAACGTTGCAACAGCCGGTCACATCTTTCGACCAGATCTTAAGCGGAGCCGTGCCGGGCGTCGCCGTCAATCAGAACTCGGGACAGCCGGGCGCCTCGTCCACGATCCGGATCCGCGGCGGCAATTCGATCAACGGCGGTAACGAACCGCTTTTTGTGATTGACGGTTTCATCGTTTACAACGATAACAATAACAGTAAAACAAACGTTGGACAGGACTTGTCTGCTATCGGCGGCATTGACGCCAATATCAACCTGCTGTCAACCATCAATCCCGCCGACATCGAATCCATAGAAATATTGAAAGATGCTTCGGCTACGGCCATCTACGGTACGCGCGGTGCAAACGGGGTGATCATCATTACTACTAAAAAGGGGAAAAAAGGGTCAAACAACATCTCGTACCGGTCGGCGGCGGGATGGTCGGAAATTGCGAAAACCCCCAAACTGCTCAGCGGCCCCGAATGGTGGGCGTTTTACAGGGATTTCAATTCGGCAGGCGTGGTCGCACAGGTAGAGGCAAATGGCGGCTTCGACCCGAACAGCACCGCGGACTGGGTGGGCGAGGCCCTGCAAAAGGGTATCACGCAAGACCATCAACTGTCCATTAGCGGGGGAGACCACAAAGGCCGTTACGCCGTTTCGGGCAACTATACTTCGCAGTCCGGGATCCTTAGAAACACCGGATACGAACGTTACTCGCTTCGCGCCAACCTCGACCGGGAAGTGTTCCGGAATTTCCGTATCGGGCTGAATGTACTCGGCAGTTACGCCGTACAAAATTCACTGGGAACCTATAACCACGACAATGAGGTAAATTCGTGGGTATCCATCCTGAGATCTTCGCCCGTAGTGCCGGTCTACAACGCCGACGGTACGTTCAACCATTACAACCCGTTTGCCGATAATCCGGAAGAAAACGCGCTGTCCGACCTGCTGACCACCACCAGCGAAACCAAAGCAAACCGGGCGCTGGGTAACTTTTATGCCGAATATAAGATAGCGCCCGACCTGACAGCGAAAGTAAACCTGGGCGCCGACCTGCTCGGAAGCAATCAAAATTACTACGCCCCGAAAGATGCGATCGGCGGACACAAATCAAACGGCTATGCTTTGAAAGGCAATAAAACAGCCCATTCGTGGCAATCGGAATTTACGCTGAACTACGACCGGACATACAACGAAATTCATCGCGCCGGCGCCCTGTTCGGATACACTTACCAGCGCTCGGATCTCGAATACGGCAACGCTATCGCGACCAATTTCCAGAACGAAGCGACAAAGCACAACAGCCTGCAGAGCGGTACGCCTTCAACCCCGTATTCGGGGATTGAAACAAGCGTCCTGGTTTCGTACCTTGGCCGGGTGAATTACACGTTGCGTGATAAATACAATTTGACCCTTACGTTGCGTGCCGACGGCTCGTCGCGTTTCGGCCCGGATAACCACTGGGCTTATTTCCCTGCCGCCGGCCTGTCGTGGAATGTGAATAACGAATCATTCCTGAAAGCATACGGGACGTTAAGCAACCTCAAACTGCGTGTAAGCGCCGGCATCACCGGAAACCAGGAAATACCGGCATATCTTTACGAAAATACGCTTGTGCCGGAAACCTATTCGTATGGCGGCACGGTGGTCGTCGGATTTGCGCCGGGTATCACAAAGCCCAATCCCGGTTTGAAATGGGAACGCACGACCCAGTACAACGCGGGGATTGACCTCGGGCTACGGAAAGACCGCATTACGGTGACATTCGACGCTTACTACAAGAAAACCACAGACCTGTTGCTGCTCCTGCCCGTCGAAAAAACGACAGGATACGAAAATACGTATGCCAATGCAGGTTCCGTTTCCAATAAAGGCATCGAGATCGGCCTGAACATCCACGCCTTCAAGTCCAAAAACTTTAACTGGCATACCGGACTGAACGGGTCGCGCAACGTAAACAAGGTACTTGACCTCGGAGGACTGGACGAAATACAGCCCATATTCCCGGCTGCAGGAGCGCTCTCAACCGTATATCCCACAATCGTCAGGCCGGGGCTTCCGCTGGGTACGTTTTATGGCTATCGCTTTGAAGGTGTGGTACAGCAGGGCGAAGACGTCTCGACGGTACCTGTCGCTTCATGGATCACCGACCCGGCCTTTCAGCCTCAACCCGGCTATCCGAAATATGCAAACCAGAACGACGATCATGTGATTACATCCGAAGACAAAGTGGTACTGGGTAACGCCCAGCCCGATTTCATTGCCGGCTTCAACAACACGTTCGTCTTCAAGAGGTGGGACGCTTCATTCTATTTCCTGGCAAGTTACGGCAACGAACTGTACAATGCCCTCGAAAATAAACTGAACATACCCTACCATAACTACAACGCCTCGGCAGCCCTGAAAGACAGATGGACGACAGGTAATCCGTCGAACAGCGTCCCCAAGGCATACGAAGCAAGCACTTTCGTCATGGACGACCGCTTTATTGAGGACGCCTCCTACCTGAGACTGAAAAATGTGACGGTCGGATATACCGTCCCGTTCCGCATCAGGGGATTGACCCAAAAACCGTCGTTGCGTATATTCTTTACGGCTCAAAACCTGTTCACGCTGACCGGATACAAAGGTTTCGACCCCGAAGCGTCACGTATCGGAAATACAAGCTACGAACAGAGTTCGCTCTATCAGGGCGTCGATTACGGCGCATATCCTTCGACAAGAACATTCCTGTTCGGTATTAATTTAAACTTATAAAAAGACAGATTATATGAAAAAGACAATAATAACAGTATGGATTGGATTCGGCATGATGGCCGCTTCCTGCACGGAGGAGCTTGATCAGCATCCGTCGGGACTGCTCACCGACAGCAATTATTTTCAAACGGAAGACGATGCGGTTACGGCTGTGGACGGCGTGTACGCCATCCTGGTTCACAGCGACAAAAATACGCCCCTCTACGGAGACCAGATTTTGTATCTCAGTGATTTGACCTCCGATTATATGAGAGCCGGTGCAAACTCCAACAGTCCCGAAACCCGTGCGATAAGTTCGGTCGGTTACGATGCCGGCAACTTTGAGATTCAATGTACCTGGGAGCAGATATACAAAGGCATTGCCCGCGCGAATATCGCCGTAGACAATATTCCCAACGTAAACGCTTCGGACGAAGTCCGGCAGCGCCTGATTAACGAAGCCAAATTCCTTCGCGCACTGCTCTATTTTAATGCCGTACAGTTTTGGGGTGACATCCCGCTTGTCAAGTCGAGCGAATACAGCGCGGAAGACCTCAACCGTCATCCGGTCGAAGACGTTTACGATTTTATCATTCGGGATTTGGAAGACGCTTCGGCATTGCCCCCGGAACAAAGCGCGGCAGGCAGGGCGACAGGCGGTTCCGCCGACGCGCTGCTGGCCAGGGTTTACCTCGTTCATTCGAGCTTGTCCGGCGCCAATGCGGCTTCCGACTTGAACAGCGCAGTACAGTACGCTTACAGGGTCATCAACAGCGGTCGATACGAACTGTTTGCCAACTTCTACGATGCGTTCGACCCGGCTAAAAAGAACGGCAAAGAACACATCTTTTCGGCACAGTTTGCCTACGGACAGGATAACGGTTTTTCGGGTAATTCGGCGCAGCATTGCACCTGGAGTACCGGGTTCAATCAGAATGAGCCGGTATTAATTATCACGGATTTGGATTTGTTCTACAACTCTTATGCCGAAGGCGACCAGCGCAGGGACGGCAGTTACGCGAAACGGCTGTACAACCCCGCCGATAACAGCACCTTTGAGTTTGATTTGCCCCGTTTCCGCAAGCTTATCGACACGGTTTACGGCGCGAACTGGCTCGCTTCGGCAATCAACGTTCCCGTGATCCGCTACGCCGACGTGTATTTCACCCTGGCGGAAGCGCTCAACGAACTGGGCGGTCCCGACAGCGAACATAACGGCATTTCGGCTTACGACGCCCTCAACGAAATCCGCCGTCGCGCTTTCCGCGAGGGGAAATACAGCGCCGGCGCGGACAGTCCCGGAACCCCGCCGTATGCGCATGATTTGAGCGGACTGACAAAAGAATCCTTTCGTGACGTCCTGCAGCAGGAGCGTTATTTCGAGTTTGTTCTCGAACAGACGCGCTGGTTCGACCTTGTACGCTGGAAAAAACTTGTAACGTCCGTCAGCCGTACAAAGCCGGCGGTTTCGGTGCGCAACTACCGTTTCCCGATACCCCATTCGGAGCGGCTGCTCAACCCCGAAGGCTTATGGCAAAATTACGGTTATGACGGCGCGACCGTTTCCAACCCGTATGACGAAAGTTATAAATAATGGAATAAAAGACAACCGGCGGATGCAGGCTTCGCCGGTTGTATATATATGATTTTACAGTATTCATTTTTAACAGTAATAATTATGGCAATAGATGTAAAGAGTAAATTATGCGGATCCCGTGAATCGCGGATCGGGTCAATAACCGGTTATTCCGGAACGTTACAGGAGATCGGGCAGGAAATCACCTGCGACGGTTGTCCGGGTGAGCGGAAGAGGTGCTTCAGCCAGGCAGCGGGCTGTGCATCGGGTTGTGCGCTGGCGCAGGCTGCTGAAATCAATGACGTCGCCATTGTCCACCACGGGCCTTCGGGGTGTGCCGCCATTGCACAGGTCAAACCGGCTTTTGACCTGCTTGCGAATGCGATAGGCCGCGACAGGAGCAGTTTTGCCTATACCTGTACGGATATGACGGAAGCCGATACGGTGTTCGGAGCTACCGAAAACCTGAAAGAGGCCGTGATCGAAACTTATAACCGGTATCATCCCAAAGCGATTTTTGTCGGGGCATCGTGTGTGAGCGGCGTTATCGGCGAAGATCTGGAAGGCATTATCGAGGACGTAAGGGATGTCATCGGTATTCCTGTTGCTCCCATTCACTGCGAGGGATTCAAATCGCAGATCTGGGCATCGGGATTTGACGCAACCTATCATGCCATCCTGAAATACATCGTCAAACCGCCGCAGAAGAAAACCAACAAAGTCAATATCATCGGTTTCACGGCAGGTATGGCCTGGAACACACGCGACGACATCATACGCCTGCTTGATGTGCTCGGGCTTGAGCCGACATTTCTGCTGGCCGCCTCGACGGTCGGGGAACTGGAACACCTGTCGGAAGCGACCGCATCCATCACCACCTGCAGCACCCTGTCCTCCTATCTCGGCATTGGCCTGGAGACGGCATACGGCGTCCCCTTCATACGTTCCCTGCAGCCGCACGGGATTACGGGATACGAAGACCTGGCCCGCCAACTGTCCAAAGTCGTCGGGAAGGAAGCGGAAATGGAAGCCTTCCTGCAGAAGGAAAGGAGCCTGTACCTGCCCGCAATCGAAAAGATAGGGGAGCAGTTGACGGGCAAACGCGCCATGATCGCAATGGGCCCGAATCTGGGAGCGAACATAGCCCGTGTATTGCAGGAGTTCGGCATGAAGATTGAGCACCTTACGGCCTGGCATTTCGACAAGCAATATGACGACGGCACCCGTCCGCAGGCGCTGCAATACCTGATTGACCATTCGCCGGAGAATTTCACTTATTCGGTGAATCACCTGCAGAACTTTGAATTTATGAACATCCTCCATACCATCAAACCCGACATTTTCGTCTCAAGACATCCCGATTCGGCTATCTGGTCCATGAAGATAGGCGTCCCGGGCTACTGTGTCTACGACGAATACAACGTTTTCGGATACAAAGGCACGCTTCGCTTCGGAAAGACCCTGCTGGATCTGATCCTGAATCGCAGCTTCACCGAAAACCTGTCGAAACATGTCCGCCTGCCCTACACGGACTGGTGGATGCAGCAGAAACCGGATACTTTTTTACTGGCAAACTAAAAAAGAGAAATAATATGGTAAAAATTTTAGATGAACCGAGGTATGTATGTGCGCTCGGCGCTTCGCAGACAGTGCTGGCAATACACCGGGCCGTGCCGGTCTTCCATTCGGGTTCCGGCTGCGCCGCCCGCGTATCGGGCGACGGATCGGGGACGGGCTACCTGGCAACCAATACGCTGCCCTGCTCCAATATAGGCGAGACGGAAGTCGTCTTCGGCGGCGAAAACAAATTGCGCGACATCATAAGCAATTCGCTGAGGGTGATCGATGGCGATCTGTTTGTCGTACTCTCCGGCTGTACGACCGAAATCGTAGGCGATGATATCGAACAGGTCGTGAGTGAATTTCAGGATGCCGGCAAACCGGTGATCGCCGTCAGCACGCCGGGATTTAAAGGCACGAATTATGAGGGACACGAGTGGGTGATGGACGCCATCATCCGGCAGTACCTGATCCGCTTGCCGAAAGGTGAAAAAATAAAAGGACTGGTAAACATCTGGGGCCCAGTACCCTCGCACGACCCGTACTGGCTCGGCGACTTTCGCGAACTCGAAAATCTCGTGCGCGAACTCGGACTGACGCCGAACGTCGTTTTCGGCGAACACCGGGGGATTGAAAACCTGAATAAGGTACCGCTGGCAGAGTTCAACCTGCTGGTATCGCCCTGGATCGGACTGGGTAATATGGAATTGCTGGAAAAGTCCTTCGGGACGCCCTGCCTCCACTACCCGACCCTGCCCGTCGGCGCTCACGAAAGCTCTGCCTTCCTGCGCGCCGTCGCCGCATTTGCCGGCCTCGATCCCGAACCGGTAGAAACGGTGATCGCCGAGCATGAAGAAGAATATTACTATTACATCGAACGTTCGGTAAGCGTCTTTTTTGAAAACCGTACGGCATCCAAGATGTTCTCGACCGTCACGACCTCCTCGCGCGCGCTTGCCATCGCCAAATTCCTGATTAACGACTTCGGACTGATGCCGAACAAACAGTATCTTACCGAAAATGTGCCGCTCGAACATCAGGAACGGATCGCCGGCTATTTCCGGAACTTTAACTACGGGATCGAAGCCGAAGTGATATTTTCGACAGATGGCTACCTCATCCACCGGCAGATAGAAGAAGAATACTTTGCCGGCCCGCCCCTGATTGTCGGCAGCATCTTTGAAAAACAGGTGGTGAAGAAGCTTTCGGGCAACTTCGTCTGCGTCAGTACGCCTTTCCAGCAGAAAGTCGTGCTTCACAGTTCCTACGTCGGCTATCATGGCGGACTGAAGTTTCTGGAAGACCTGTATACGGGCGTTTACCAAACCTATAATTAGATGTCCTCCTGTCGAATAGCCATAGCAAGCAGTGACGGGAACACCGTTGATCTGCACTTCGGGCAGGCGACAAGCCTCCTCATCTATGAAATCGGCGATGAAAAGGTCGATTTTATCGAAGAGCGGGAAGTCCGCCTGATCCCTGGTGAAGCGGCGCATGCGGAGGCAAACATGGAAATCTTTGCCGGTGCATTGCACGACTGTTCCGCCATTTTTGTGCGGCGGATCGGTCAACGCTCATTACGGTATCTGTTTGAACGGAAAATCACGGCCTTTGAAGTGACTTTCTCTTTAAATCACATATTCAATACGCTTTTAAAAAACAGACAGCGGGGCAGAGTCCGCATCCTGTAACAAACAAATAAACAAACAAAAAAACATGATATACGGTACTATACTCGAAACCATCGGCAACACGCCGGTCGTAGAACTTACACATACCGGGACGGGCGTTTGCCGCCTGTTCCTGAAACTTGAGAATCAGAATCCGGGCGGATCGATTAAAGACCGCGTCGGATTAACCATGATTGACGAAGCCGAGAAGCAGGGCCGGCTGAAGCCGGGAGATACGATTGTCGAAGCGACAGCCGGCAATACCGGACTGGGCCTGGCGCTGGCGGCCCAAATGAAAGGCTATCATCTGATGCTGGTGATTCCGGACAAAATGAGCCGGGAAAAGATCAACCATTTACGGGCGATGGGCGTGGAAATCATCCTCACACGCTCCGATGTGACGAAAGGTCATCCGGAATATTACCAGGACCTGGCAAAACAGATCGCTTCCGAACGGCGCCTCTTTTTCGTGAATCAGTTTGAGAACCCGGCAAATCCCCTGGCGCACGAATCGACGACTGCGCCCGAAATATGGGAACAGATGGAACACCGAGTCGACGCCATCGTTGCCGGTGTCGGTTCATCGGGGACTATCACCGGGCTGACACGCTATTTCAGGAAAAAATCTCCGCAGACGGAATTTATCCTCGCAGATCCGGAAGGCTCCATACTGGCGGACTATATTAACGAAAACCGGCTGCGGACAGACGCCGGCTCATGGCTTGTCGAGGGCATCGGCGAAGATTTCATTCCGTCGCTCGCCGATTTCTCCCTGACAAAAAGAGCCTATACCGTCAGCGACCGGGAAAGCTTTACGGCTGTACGCAACCTGCTCCGGAACGAGGGTATCCTCGCCGGATCGTCTACCGGCACCCTGCTTGCCGCCGCCATACGCTACTGCCGAGAGCAAACGTCCCCTAAACGTGTGGTCACTTTCGCCTGCGACAGCGGCAACAAATATCTTTCAAAAATGTACAACGATTACTGGCTCCTCGATCAGGAGCTTGCCGACAGGCCGCGCTTCGGCGATTTGCGCGATTTTATCTCACGCCGCTACGAAGATAATTCCATTATTTATGTTCATTCCGACGACACCACGAAAACGGTTTACGGTAAATTCAAGCTCTACGACATCTCGCAGCTTCCCGTTATCGACGGGAATGAAGTCGTCGGTTTCGTAGACGAATCGGATCTTTTTATGGCCCTGTACACGCAGAATCACAACTGGCTGACGCCGGTCGGAGAATTTATGTCCCGGCAACTGACAACGATCTCCCGTACAGCCGGACGCGACGAACTGGCAAAAATCCTCAACAGCGGCCTGGTCGCTATCGTCGTTGATCCGGACGGACGTTTTGAAGGCCTGGTCACGAGGATAGATTTTATTAACCATTTAAAAAACTGACGGAATATGAGTTTAAACAGTCGATACGAAGGCTTCTCGACAAAAGCCGTTCATGCGGGCGAAGAACCCGATTTCAGAGAGGGAGCGACCGGCGATGTGGTTGTTCCGATACATTTATCAACCACCTATGCCCGGCAGAAAGTGACAGTCCCCACCGCGGGATATGAATATGTACGGACACAAAATCCCACACGCAGGGCGCTGGAAATAAAACTCGCCTCCCTGGAAAATGCGAAATACGGACTGGCGTTCAGCTGCGGCCTGGCTGCAGAAACAACCGTTCTGCTCTCCTTGCTTTATCCCGGCGACCATCTGATCGCGTTCGATGATTTATACGGAGGAACGAAGCGTCTGTTTGACAAAATATTCGGCCCGCTCGGTATGGATGTTTCATACGTGGACGCCTCCGATCCGGGCCGTGTGGACGGGGCGGTTCGGCCTGCCACAAAATTAGTTTGGATTGAAACGCCGTCCAATCCGCTGCTAAAAATGTCCGATATTAAAGCGATTGCAACGATCACCCGCCGGCGGGGGTTAATCCTTGTCGTCGATAATACATTCCTTTCGCCTTATTTTCAGAAGCCGCTGGATTTGGGGGCCGACATTGCAGTGCACAGTTCCACGAAATACCTCGGCGGGCACAGCGATGTACTCGGAGGCGCCGTGATGCTCAATAGCGACCGGCTTTACGAACGCCTTCAATATCATCAGAACGCCATTGGCGCCGTCCTCTCGCCTTTCGATTCCTACCTGACCCTGCGGGGGGTCAAAACCCTGGCGCTTCGCATGGAGCAGCACCGAAAGAATGCCCTGGACATAGCACATTACCTGGAACAGCATCCGAAAGTCTCCAAAGTCATTTATCCCGGTTTGAAAAGTCATCCGCAATACAGGCTGGCGCGTTCACAGACAACCGGCGCCGGAGGAGTCCTTTCCTTCGAGATAAAAGGCGCCGTCGCCGATGCGGAGCATTTTTTGGAGAGCCTGAAAATAGTGGCTCTGGCAGAAAGTCTGGGCGGCGTGGAATCGCTCATCGAATTGCCCTCGGTAATGACACACGCCTCAGTAGACAAAGAAGTGCGGGAAAAAATCGGAATCACCGACACCCTGATTCGCATGTCGGCAGGAGTGGAAGATGTAAAAGATTTAATTTCAGATCTGGAACAGGCCTTCAAACAACTGTAAACGCTGCAAAGGTTTTAACATTTCATACCGTCAGCGGAAACTGTGTGGCGTTGTAACGGGTTAAAATACGGCGGCTTCGAAAGTGATTTTATGGATCGCATGTATGCCCGGTTTTAAGATGCAGTTTTTAAATTCCGGATGATTGGGGGCGTCGGGGAAAAACTGGGCCTCGAGGGCAATGCCGGTAAATGGCCGGTGCTTTCCGGAAAGGTAATCTCCCGTATAGACCTGTATGCCCGGCATGGTGGAGGAAACGGTTACCCTGTTTCCGGAAGATGGATCCCTTAAGGAGGCCATTTGCTTTAATTCTCCGCCGGGATGGCAGCTGAAACAGGTGTTGTAGCCCTTCAGCGGTTCCTTTTTCAGGGACATCATGGCGGCGATTGTTTTGTATTCGCGAAAGTCGAAGGCGGAATTTTTTACCGGCAGGATCCTTCCGGTGGGGATAAATTCGTGGTCTGTTTCCAGATAACGGTCTGCAAAAACCTTTAATTCATGGTCGAGAATCTCCTTTTTATGGCCGGACAGGTTAAAATACGCATGGCTGGTCGGGTTGAATACGGTTTCCCTGTCGGAAACGGCGCGGTACTCTATTTCCAGCGTGTTGTCATCGGAAAGGGCATACGTGACCGAAAAGGACAAATTTCCGGGAAAGCCGCCTTCCCCGTCCGGACTTTGACAGGACAGTACCAGCTTGCCGGCTTTCTCCTCCGCGCCGAACAGTTTGGTATGAAATCCGTTAAATCCCCCATGATTGGAGTTGTTTCCATCGTTTTTATCCAGCAGATGAGTTACGCCATTCAGTGAGAACCGTGCGTTTGAGATGCGGTTTGCATATCTTCCGACGGTGCTTCCCAGGTAGAACGTGTCGGTCAGGTAGTCTTCCCTGTTTTCACAGGAGAGGATGAGATTTACGGACATTCCGTCTCTGCCGGGAATGACGAACGAAACCAGCGTAGCCCCGTAGTCGGCCACTTCCACGTAAGCGCCCCTGTTGTTCCGGAGGCGGTATACATGCATATTTTTTAAAGAAACAGAATCCATAGCAGCGCAAAAGTACAAAAATTAGTTGAAGGACAGCTCCAGCACGTCTCCTTTTTTCAGGTGCGATGAGGAGCATTCCGAACTCGGGTTACGGTGTTAATTCCTGCTGCTGGACTTCATCCACGCCTTCTATCATATAGATGCAAGAAATAATCTCCTGCAGTTCGCGGGCGGAATGAACGGAAAAATCGATGATGCAGTCGACAATCTCGTCGACCGTCTCCGTCGTCAGTTCCCGGATGGACAGGTTTAGCTTTTCGGTAATGCTGTCGATCAGGTCATGAAGCAGATGGTAACGGTCTACCGCTTTTACACGGATCCGTACGGGATAAAGGATCTCCATGTCTTCTTCAAAGTTTACGTCCACGATTGAATCGCCCTCCTGGGAGGCCAGCATGATCGCTTCATAACAGTTGCGCTTGTGGATGGTGATCCCGCCGCCGTCCGGCGCCTGGAATCCGATCAGTTCATCGCCCGGCAGCGGACGGCAGTGCGGACAGCGCCGGTAAGGAATCCGCTTCATCTTCCGCAGCTGTGACTGCAGGCAACGCTTCGCCTTATAGGTCAGCACATGATCCGGCCAGTCAGGTTTCGGAGAGACTTTTTCGTCGACGCCGATCTCTATGCAGTCACCCCGGTGCAGCACAGTCTTTACGGAAAAAAGCCGTCCGTTGATGCGGGCATACCGGGCATGCTCGCCAATCGAGCTATGGATTTCATACGCAAAGTCCAGCGCGGTTGCATGCCGGGGCAATATGACGCCGTCTCCTTTCGGGGTAAAGACGAGGATGTCGTCATTATAAAAATGCGACACGACACTCTGGATATAGCCGGCTCCCTGGCTGTGGTATGCGATGTCCTGCAACACCGACCTGAAGCGGGCAATCCAGTTGTCAATGGTACTGTCCGTGCGGCCGGCCACGCAGCCCAGCCTGGAATTGCGCATCATCCGCTCCGAAGATATATGAACCTCCTCCCATCCGCCCTGCTCGTTCAGCAGCTTTACATGAAAACTCTGGTAGCCGTTTTCCTTCGGCGAATCGATATAGTTCGATATGCTGCCCGGTTTCTCCTTCAGGACGTCCGTCAGCAACGAATAGATCCGGAGGCTCCTGTTCTTTTCGGAAACGGAACCGTCATCCTCCGGGAAAATGACCCAGACCGTACGCTTGTTATCCAGGTGTCTGAAATCCACCCCGGTCTTTTTCATCTTGAGCCACAAGCGGTAGGGCGTCCTGTACCGGACTTCCAGCCGCGCAGGGATCCCTTTGTCCGACAGCAGGCGGCTGATTCTGCCCGTGAAGGCATCCAGCCGCCCGGCGTTTTCCGCCTCCTCCCTTTCCAGCGATTCTTCCAGCACGGCGTATTCCTGGGGACACCTGTAGCGGAAACTTAAATTCTGCAGTTCCGTCTTGATGTCATACAGGCCGAGCCTGTTCGCCAGCGGCGCATAAAAATAATCCGTTTCACCGGCAATCTTCATCTGCTTGTTGGCATGCAGGCTGCTCAGCGTGCGCATATTATGGAGACGGTCGACGAGCTTGATCAGTATGGCGCGTATATCGTACTGGACGGAATCGATCATCTGTTTAAAGTTATCCAGTTGCTTGGACATCTCATAGTGTTCCTTCTTTTCCTTCGTCACGACACGCACCAGAAAAGCGACATCATCCCCGAACCGTTTCCGGATATCTTCCACCGTATAACGCGTATCCTCCACCACGTCATGCAGGAAAGCCGCCATAATCGGATTCGCACCCAGCTGTAGCTCCTCGCCGATGATGCGGGCGACGGCGACCGGGTGGATAATATACGGTTCGCCCGTCTTGCGCTTCTGCGGTTTATGCGCCCTGCGGGCCAGCCGGTAAGCCGCCTTAATCCGTTTCATATCCTCCGCCGTCATCCTGGGCGCTATCGCTTTGTAAAGGTGAGAGAGTTCCTTTCTGATAATTTTGTCAAATGTATCCATCGTAACAGTTATTAAAAAACAGCTCACAAAAATAAGATCCTGCTTCCGGCGAAAAAACCCTACTTGTGGGTAATTTTATACCGTGTGCGGCGACATCCTCCTCTGCACCGTTTTTTCTCATTTTAATTTGGATAACGTTCCGGTTATTCATAGCTTTGCCGCCATTATGCATGAATCATTAATAGCATTAGACCCGGTAAGAATAAATTTTTCGGAATCGGGGAATTTCGCCCTGAACCTGGCGCTGGCATTTATCATGTTCGGGGTCGCATTAAATATCCGCATCAATTCGTTCAAAACGCTGATACACGCGCCCAAGCCTCTTTTCATCGGACTGTTCCTCCAGTTCATCCTGCTCCCGGTCATCACCTTTATCCTGGTGATTGTTTTAAATAAGGTGATCACTCCTGCGGTAGCGATGGGCATGATCCTGGTCGCTGCATGTCCGGGAGGGAACATATCCAACTTTATGACCTCCCTGTCAAAAGGGAATACGGAACTGTCCGTCACCATGACCGCAATTTCCACCGTACTTGCCATCTTCATGACCCCGTTCAACTTCAGCCTCTGGGGTGGGCTGTACGTAAACCTCCTGAACAGAATGGCCGGCAATATGCTACAGCCGCTGGAAATAGAGTATGCGCAAATGTTTGAAACCGTCATTCTGATTATTGGAATACCGGTTATTTTGGGCGTGTCATTTTCAAGATATTTCCCCAAGGCATCCCTGACGCTGAAAAAAATACTTCAGTTCCTGTCCATCCTGTTCTTCTTCGCACTGGTCGCCGTCATGTTTTCCAACAACTGGGAACTGTTTGTAAAACACATCAAATACATCTTCCTCATTGTATTTATACACAATGCGGCCTTACTATTATCCGGTTACACTACTGCCACACTCTTTAAACAGCCGGACCGCAACCGCAGGGCTATAACCATCGAAACCGGCATCCAGAACTCCGGCCTGGGCCTCGTACTACTCTTGAATCCGGACATCTTCCCCCCCGAAACAGCCATCGGAGGGATGCTCTTTATCACCGCCTGGTGGGGAATATGGCACATCATCTCCGGCCTCGGCCTGTCCTTCTACTGGGCACGCAAACCTTTAACAGTTGAAAATTGAAAGTTTTTTCTGCAAAACGAAGCATCCCGGCATCCCGTCGGGATGTTGAGTTATATTGTGCTAAACCTCCTGTTTTTCGTAATGGGACACCTCAAATAAATTACAATGGAGACGAAATAAAAAGTAATAATAACAGTGTATCATCTGCATTTCAAAGATGAGTCGGTACTAAAACATAACTTTTATTTTGGCAGTATTTCGGCAATTTACAAGGTATTTCCCAAACAACTGATAGGAATACAGGCATCAAGTTTATACAATTACAATTTTGACGAAAACACCAATCCAACGTATGAAAATACCAACTGTATTATCCGCAAAGACGTTTTGATCTCAAAAAAGCAGGGGGAATAGTGAATAATCTCCTAAAAATCACTATCTTTGTCCCCGAATTGTTAAACAACAAAATATGCAAAAATAAAAACATAAAAAATTGATATAAAATAATTTGAACTTACAGCGATTATTCTCACTTTGTTGAAATCTCGTAAATTTCCCCAGAGAATATGCGCGAAGGTTCACGCTCAAAAGGCGTGGACTGTCGTGTTTATTTAGGGGAAAGGTATTTACGAGAGCCTGACAAAGTAAATAAGCGTTTATAACGACAGTTTCACGCTTTTTTTATGGCAGGAAAAAAACATATAGAAATAGAAAAAATAGTGCGGCAACAACTTGAATCCGAGAGAAGAACGGTAAAGTGGTTATGCAAAGAAATGAACTGGCAACGACCCAAATGGTATCGCTTTCAGCTTGACGGACTGATAGAAGTTCATGATTTGCAGCGTATCTCTGTCCTTCTGAACCATAACTTTTTTCAATATTATTCCCTCCAATTTGAACATCTTACAGAAAAGTGTATCAAAATAGACACACAAGTGTAACAAATAGAATACATGCTTATTTCTGACAATCAGGTTATTGACAGTACCTTTATGCCCTAAAATTTAGAATATGCCACTCATAGACGTAGTAAAATGTGAAGTAAACGACAAGGAATTTGTATATAAATTCCCGTCTGACGACCTGAAGTTGGGAACGCAATTGGTTGTGTATCCCGCGCAAACGGCTTTCTTCTTGAAAGGAGGCCGAATTTTTGATGCTTTCGAGTCAGGGACGCATACCCTGAAATCGGAAAATATTCCGCTGCTTAATAAATTGATTAATCTGCCGTTTGGCTCTGAGTCGCCTTTCAAAGCAGAAGTGTGGTTTATCAATCAGATTTCAAAGTTGGATATAAAATGGGGAACGCCCACACCCATTCAGTTGGAAGACCCGCGTTATAATGTGATTGTTCCCGTAAGGGCTTTCGGGCAGTACGGCATTCGCATTAAAGAGCCGCGACAATTTCTCGAAATGCTGATTAGCAATATGACCTCGTTTACTGCCGAAAAAATTGAGCAATATTTCAAAGGCAAGGTTTTGCAGCAGTTGAGTGCGTTGATTGCACAGAATATTTCGCAAAAGAATATTTCCATTCTTGACATTAACGCCCACTTGATTTACATGTCGGAATATTGTAACACGCAATTAAACAATACTTTCAACCGTTATGGCATTGAATTGATTGAATTTTCGTTTATCTCAATCAACGTGCCGCCTGACGACCCAAGTATCGTCAAACTCAAAGAGGCAAAAGATATTGCGGCACGAATGAAAATCGCCGGCAGAGACGTGTATCAAATGGAACGCAGTTTTGATGTGATGGAACACGCTGCCAAAAACGAAGGTGGTGGGATGGTGAATCTCGGCGCTGGACTTGGTGCGGGTATGGGTGTAGGTGCGCAAATGGGCGCGATGTTCACACAAACGCTGAATACAGCCCCCGTTGCTCCGCCACCACCGCCAATTCAGCAAGAGCCGTCTTATTTTCTCTTCCTGAACAATCAGCAACAGGGAAGTTTCAACTTTGCAACGGTTGTCAATCTTATTCAGCAAGGACAGGTAAAACCCGACACATTGGCGTGGAAAAACGGCATGCCAAATTGGATAAAAATATCTCAAATACAGGAGTTTAATAATTATTTCAACGGACAAACACCTCCACCGATACCACCAATTTTATAAAATAGAAAACAGAAAATATGAAGAATATAACATTAATTACAGGAATCATTTTGCTCGTAGCTAACTTGCTGTTTGGAAGTATTATAAGCGCATATTCAATGTTCAATATGTTATTGAACTGCGGAGTGATAACAGCAACAACGGCTTTGCTTTTCGCTCTCAGCTCTATTACACTCAAAGACGGTTTCCGAATTTCGCTGACTTTTTTGTTCGGCATTCTCGGATTCGTGGAGTTCATTCTCGGTTTGCTTGCTCCTCAACAGTACAAAGACAACGGGTATCTGATTTTTATTGTGCTTGTTGTGGCTTTCGAGACGATAGTTTTGGGAGTAACGCATATTGTTTCAAAGAATGTTAAATAATTGGATTATAAAATAATATGCCTAATCAAAGTTTAATTTGCCCCAGTTGCGGGGCGACAACAACAAACACGCAAATATGTGATTTTTGCGGCAACAAAATCCCGGCAATCAGTATGACTGGTAATAACAGCGTTGTTAAAGTCAGTGAAGCGGATATGGCAAATGCCTATTTTTCAGCATATAATTATGTTAAGGGCCGTCTAAAATCGCCTGCGTCAGCACAATTCCCTTCGTACAATTCAGGTTTTGTTTCCCACATTAGCGGAAACAATTTTGAAATCAGCACCTATTATGATGCTCAAAACAGTTTCGGGGCAATGTTGCGTGGTACTTTCAAAACCATAATGTACAAAGATGGTAATAATTGGCTTTGTAACTATTGCGAACTTGATGAAGAAGTTATACTTGACGAGCGGTTTTATTCAGCAATGTCAGTGATCGACAGCAATGGTTTTATATTTCCCGAATTAGACGCTTTCCTAAGAAGAAACGTTGAGAGGCAAAAAACAGGAAATACCGGTGATTGTATGACAAAGATTGGCTACGGTAGCGAAAATATGATGATTCAGGTAGTTCCGTCTAACCGGTATAATGCATTTTCGCATTCATCGCGCCCTTGTTTGTCAATTTGTCTTTATCTTAACAAGCGACCGGATTTAATGAACAAATTTCAAAAAATGCCTGTATCCTTGTTCTTTTCGGTTGTTTCTATTATTGTTTACGATGGGCAATATGAATATGAGATAGAAGGAAGTGAATGCTATGCCATTGATTGTAGTGACGAGTACGAAAGAGCAGCAGAGTTAATTTCTTACATCCTTATTCAATTATATGGAGTAAGCAAACAGGAACAGATACTTTTGGCAAACGATTGGGAACCCAATGAAAAAAAAGCAGCTACGGACAAACAATCGTGGCATGAATCAAATCGGAACAACTTTGGGACAGCGGATTTCTCGGTGGTAAAACAAAAGATAAACAGTATAAGCGGAAATAAGTTGCAGCCAGTGTTCAATGCCTCGTTTCGTAATCCTACCAATATGCTGATATTAGCCATATTTAACTTGGAGAGATTTTGGCTTGGAAGTACGTTCATGGGCCTTTTAAAATTAGCGTTGTGGTGTTTTTGGGGACTTGGCTTCATTTGGTGGTTCATTGACCTGATTACCGTCAAGAAAAGAACGTATAAATACAATATTCAGAAGTTTTCAAAAATAGTTTCAAGTTTGTAAAATATGGAAAATCAATTTACGATTTGCCCCGGTTGCGGAGCGCAAATCACTAATTCGCACAAGTGCGAGTTTTGCGGTATGAGTTTTGGTAATGACGAGCCAGACACAGATTCTCATTATTTCACCCCAGAACCCGAAGAAGAGGTACTCGAACCCGTAAATCCCAAAGTTGACGCATATTTGAATAGCGCAAGGCAGGGAAAGCCCAAAACAGGCTTTATTCTCGGCTTAATCTCGCTGTTTACCGCATGGATTCCAATTTTTGGACTTCCCTTGCCGATAATCGGGCTTGTGAAGTCCAACAGTGAACTCAAAAACGGCAAAAACAGTTCGTCGTCTGCGGGAAAAATAATGTCCATTATCGGGATAATCATTGGAATTATAATGACAATCGTTGTGATTGTTGATATTGCCAATGATGAGAAAACTGCAGAAACGGATGCTACGGCGGTGGAAGACGTGGTTACAGAAGCCCCTGCGGAAGAAGCAGAGACTGTTGCAGAAGAAATTGAATATACTGCCAGTTCCTATTTTGCCACAACCAAAGCGTACTTTTATAACGATGTTTTTGAACACAGTATCACGAAAAAATATATGGTTGAAGGTGATATCATTCAAATTCAGAACACTCAAAATGGTTTTGGTTATGGTATTTTTACTAATGAAAAAGGGGTAAAAACAAACGGATGGCTAAAAATGAGCGACCTGAAGTCGAATACCATTTGCGGAAATTGGGAATCTGAAAAAGAAGATGATTCCGGTTATCATTTTCCAGGTTTACGATTAGAAAAAGACGGCACAGCAACTTATCAGACTTCTGACGATGGAGTTTATTGCGGGACGTATGATTTTAATGGCAATAACGTGATATTTACAGGCAAATTCTGTGGCGACAATGCTGACGGTACAGAACCAAGCGAAAAATTTACTTTCAATGTCAGAGGCAATACTTTGGTTGATAAATATGGTAATGCTTTAATCAGAGAATCAATCACAGCAACCGAATAAATAGCACAAGACTCCAATTTGAATAACAAAATCACAGCAAAATCTAAAAAAAACGGATTTTGCTGTTTTTAATTTTATTTTTCAGGCACGTTAGTTAAAACTATGCAGCAAGGCTTTAGCTTCTATAAATCTAAAAAAAGCGTATCTTTCCTCTATAAATTCCCATGTTATAAATCCCAGCATTTTTTAGTAATTGATAATCAGATATATTACTTTCTACAAGCACAAATGAGAAGACAAAACGGACTCCTGCAACAGATAAAATTGCCTGTTACTGAATATGTGCGCATAATTTGCAAAACGAAGAGGGTGTATCAAAAGTCTGAATTTATCAATTTCACCCTTGCTACAGCAGCTGTGAATAGGGTAAAACTTTCTAAAATGGACTTTTGACACACCCTCTTCGTTATATTTGACTGCGCACTTATTACAGTTTCCTGATTTTGATATTCCGGAACCAGCAGTCATAGCCGTGATCCTGCAGGCCTATATAGCCTTCTTTTGCCGGGCCTTCCTTGAAGCCGGGCCAGTCTTTGAATTTACTCTTTGCTACCAGTTCGTACCATGCCGGCGTCCAAAGGGTGTATTCAACCACTTTTACACCATTCTGGATGTGGGTTGCCTTGCCGTCTTTCACACGAATCACAATTGTATTCCATTCGCCGGCAGGCCTGGCGTTCTGAGGTAATGCCGGGAGCATGTCGTACAGGGAGCCGGCCAGATGGTTCGTCAGTTTATTGTCCGACGCATCCCAGTTATCGAGCACCTGTACTTCGGGGGCGGCATTATAAATCGGTTTGCCGGCCTCTTCCACCACATAATAGAAAATACCCGAATTGCCTTCCTTTTCGATCTTCCAGTCGATGGACAGTTCAAAATCCGAATACTTTTCGGTTTCAAACAGGATGTCGCCGCCCTGTCCGTGTCCTGCTTTTTCTCCCCGTTTCACTTTCATCGCCTCTTCACTGATTTCCCAGTTGGCGGCCATCTCCGTGGCGTTGCACTTACGCCAGCCATCAAAACTTTTCCCGTCAAACAGAAGCTGCCAGCCTTCACTCTTTTCCTTTTTCGTCAGTTTATTGTTCTGTGCAGACGCCGGCGCCGATGAAATCAGCGCCAAAAATACGATTGATAAAATTCCCCGTTTCATGATTATTTTTTTAAATGTTAAAACCGGGTGCAAACATAGTTAAAAATATCGGGATTTCGCATACGGCGATGGAAAAAAATCCTGTTTTTCAGTCTCTGCGCCTGCGGAAGCTACGATAGGAAACAGCGGTTGTAATCAGGAAGAAGGTTAGGGAAAGAAAGATATAAGGCAGGATCTCAATCAAACCGGCATCGCGGACAAACAGGTCGTTGAAGCCGTTAAGCCCCCAGTTTAACGGGGAAATATGGCTTATTAGCTGCATAAAACGCGGCATCAGGAAGGTGGGTATCCAAACGCCCCCGACGGCAGCCAGCATAACGACAGAGACCGCCCCGAAAACACTGGCCTGCTGATTGGTCCGCGCAATGCTCCCGATGGCCAGTCCGTAACCGATGGCGGCCAGCGACGAAGAAACGGACATGGCGAACAGGGCCGGCAAACTGTGCCCAAGTTTCAGCGCCGGCAGGCCAAGCAGGGGAATCAGATACATCCCGGTCAGGATGATCAGCGCCAGCTGAAGCAAACAGACGCATAGATAAACGCTTACCTTACTTAACAGATACAGATGGAAGGAACAGGGCATGGTCATCAGACGGTTAAAACATCCGATCTCACACTCGCGAATCATATTGCCGGCCAGCGATATGACAATGAAAAAAACGGCAAACATACTCCATGCAGGGACATTATGCTGTGTGGAGTTCGGGATGATTTTCGCTTTTTCCGACTGTGCGTACGACTCACGGATCACAATCATGCCGGCCGTGTCAATGTTCAAATCTACCGGAAAAGGAACCATCCGGTTCACCTGCCGTGCAATTTCATTCAGTAAGAGTTTATTTTGTACGGTCAGGGCATTTTCACGCATCGCACGGATCAGCGAGACCCGGAAAGACTCCTTGGCCGTCGGGTCTACCAGCAATTTTATTTCAAGCGGAGGAGATCCGGCCCCGTCCGCGCCTTCGTCACCGCCGTTCCCGTTAAAGGCGCAGCTGATCTCCCGGCTGACATGTTCGCGCAAATGTGCGGTGGCATGTTCGGGAATGATAACGGCTATGAGATATTTACCCTGCGAAACAGCGCGCTCTACCTCGTCCGGCGAAAGGTCTCCTCCGGTTGACACATCGAAAATAGAACTCGCCTGAAGTTGCCGACTGATCATATTGCCCAACGAATCGCGGTCACTGTTCAATAAATATAAGGGGATGCGCGTTTCGTTAACCGAGCGGAAGGTGCTGTCCTGGAGATAGGTCATTATCAAAACCAGCGCCCACGGCATCAGGAACAGCAGGACAACACCCCAGAAATCGCGGATGAGCAGTAGAAAATCTTTGTACAGTAAATTAATGAAATGCCGCATCTGATTCAGGTTAGTGTCTTTTTAATGAACAGGTCTTCCAGCGAGGAGGCCGATTCCCGCTCCATCAGTTCACGGGGGACGCCTCTGCAGATCATATGCCCGTGATCCATCAATGCGACGTCGGTGCATAACGTTTCCGCTTCTTTCATGTCATGTGAAGTATAAATTACGGTGATCCCGCCACGATGGAGATCCTGCAGGTTTTTAAGGATAACCTGACGGGAATGTACGTCGACGCCGACGGTCGGCTCATCCAGGAACAGGAGGGAAGGCCTGTGCAACAATGCGGCGATCAGGTTGACCTGGCGCTTCATTCCGCCGGAAAGATAACCGGTTTTCTTCGTGCGGTGAGGCATCAGTCCGAAATCACGCAGGTAGGTCTCCATCCGGCTTTTTAATGCTTCCGGTTGAAGCCGGTACATTCTGCCGAAGAACCGGAGATTTTCATCGACCGTCAGCTCCGGATATAAAGCGATGTCCTGGGGTACAACGCCGATCAGGGGTTTTATCTGCGGCATCCTCTCTTTTACATCCAGGTCATGAATCAGTACCTGTCCGCTGTCATACGCACGCAGACCGCACAGGATGGAGATTGTGGTAGTCTTGCCCGCACCGTTGGGGCCAAGCAGACCGAAAAAAGATCCTTTGCGGACAGTTAGCGACAGACCGTCAACCGAAGGATGGGAGGCTTCACGGTACGTTTTGTGCAGGTCAAGGATACGAACGGCGGGACTTTCCATTAGCTGTCTTCAATTATATTAATGTATAGTAATCCTCATAATCCCGTAACTTTCAATTATCAAATATGATCCCGCACCAGTTGCTCCAGTGTGGCAAAAAATGCCTGTTCCTGTGCGCCGATCGTTTTCAGGTGATCGCCTATAGTCCGATAATCGACGCCTTCCGACGAGCGGTTCTTGTAGATGCGGCCGGCTTCCGAGGCAAAAATACGCCACTGGTCGCCGATATCGGTCAAGCGTTGCGAAAAGTCGTTCAGTTCACGGATACCTGTGATCTGAGCAGCCTCCTGAAGAAATGCGGCGTAGAGGAAGCGAAAGCCGGCGCCTCCGGTTCCGATCTCCTCCATCATGCGGATCAGCTGCGCCAGATGAAGGGCTGCTTTCCGTTCGCCGTATATCCGGGGGAATTTCGGGATCTTATCTCCGAGGTGTTTGAATGCATTGACGCCGACATAGGGCACCGGGCCGGGCTGATGAATCATACGGTAGCAATTTTTCAGGATAGCCCGGTGCACCAGTCGGGGTATGTCGGGCGCCTTCTCAGGCAGCGATTTGATCCAGTATAATTTGCCGAACGGGGGATAGGTTCCTTTCGCAAAACGCGCCCGGAGAAGGTCGCGGGATGAGATCGTGACTTTTTGCGTGGCGATGGGGTCGCTGATCAGGTAATCATCGCCGTCCCTGCCTATGACGCAAATGTTGTGGGCATTGAAATGAAACCGGTATTCCAGCGGCATGTAAGGGAGGTAGTACATGCCGACGACACATCCCGTGGGGATGCCCTGCGCCAGGAGGCTGTCCAGTTTTTGCCCGGCATGCTTTTTATTCAGGAAGACGGTCGAATGTATTTTGAAGTCAAGTAACCGCGTGACACGGTTGAAGATCACACCGGGCAGCGGGCGGAACGAGGTGACGGGGAAACCGGCCAGTTTGATAAACGGTAAGTGGACAAAGTAAAGGGAGGCGGACAACCCGAAAATCAATGGCTCGGAATATTCATATCCGTAGAATCGCAGGAGATTGGCTGTCACTCCATCTTCGCAATGGGCCGCCGTCTTGTGTTCAAAAGCTATTTCCATGCATCCTCCACCCGTTTTAAATCTTCGGCCGTTATGCGTAGCGCATCCGCATATTTCTGCAATATTGTCTCATCGGCTTTCATAAATTCATCATATTTCAGATGCCTGCGGATCTTTCTTTTAGGGACGCCAGCGTAGGAGGCTAACATGGCGACATCCTGCAAAGCCATTTTCATGTGATAGGCAAGCGGACTGGCCTGCTGCGCCTGAACCTGACAGCGAATCTCCTCGCACTGCTCGCGTATATCATCCCAGACGGCAGTCAGGGCGTCGTTCTTCACCTGCCATCCATCGCTGATCACGGGGGTATACTTGCCGTCTTCGTCTACGGCATACATCACATCGCGGATCACCCCGTCCTTAAAGAACTGCAAATCCTGGGGTACCTCTTCTTTTTTCATTTTCAATCTATATTTTTTTTGCGTCAACAAACCGTTAGCAGGGCGTAGGCGTAAGAAAACCGGGCGCTTTCGGGTACCATGATCAGGATACGGTCGCCTTTTTTAGCCTGTCCCGAACGGTTCAGGGCTTCGAGCATGGCAAAGGGTGAAGCGGAAGCTACGTTGCCGATTTCCGGCAGATTGATGAACCATTTTTCTTTCGGGATATCATATCCGTAGACGGCCAGCTGGCGTTCAATCTTTTCCCTGAAATACATGGAGGAGAGGTGGGGCATGAACCAGTCTGCGGAAGAAGGGTCGAAACGGCGCCTGGCAACGATGTCCTGCAGGAAGCGTCCACCCAGCTTTACGATATTTTCATCCAGCAGCCGGGTGTCCTGCTTGAGGGAGAAGAGGGAGCGGTCGAGCCATTCCTGTTCGGGGAACTGCGCCCAGCCTGCAAGCGCTCCGTTTCCGTTTTTTTCACCGCCTGCATACATGCATGTTTCGGCCTCGTTTGCGAAGGAAGTCAGTTCGATCCATTCGATCCGGTAAGAGAGACCGTTTTCGGCCTGTTTATTTTGCAGCAAGAGCGCGACGCTTCCGTCCGAAAGCATCCAGCGCAGGAACTCTTTTTCAAAGGCAAGTATCGGTTTATCCATTAAGCGGTTGATCTGTTCCGATTCCTTTTCGAAATAACGGGCGCGGATCCAGGCCGAGAGACGCTCGGAGGCTACGCATACGGCATTGCCGACCTCCCCGGCCAGGATGGAAAGGTAGGCATATTTCAAGGCCTGCATGCCGGTGCAGCAGGAGCCGGCGAAGGATACGACTTCCGTATGCCGGTCGCCCTTCAGTTCGCCGTGCACCATTACGCCGTGGGAAGGCATGATCTGTTCGGGCGTTGCGGTTCCGCAGGACAGGAGGTCAATGTCCCTGAGCGTCAACTGCCCGTCGAACAGGCCCTTCACGGCGCTGGCCGCCATTTCTACGTTCGTATGCGTCGTTCGGCCGTTTTTATCCAGCGCATAATAGCGGGTTTTTATCCCGTTTTTTTCCAGAATCAGCCGTTTGGCGAGCAGTGACTTTTTATTGACCAGTCCGATATATTCTTCCATTTCATCGTTCCCAACGGGTTGATTGGGGAAGAATGTGGCAAACCGGTTTATATATACAGAATTATTCATAAAATTATATTTTATACGCGAGACGGTTCCCTTCATTCAAGTTCGTAGCACATTTCTCTCCGGGCCTTTCGCAGGGAGGCGCGGCGCAAGGGATAGGTCAGAAAGAAAAACAGCATGCCGAAAGGGGATACTGCATAGAGGACAAAGAATAAATAGACGCAAAAAAGACGCAAACAGGGGATGCGTTTCGGGTCTTTATAAGGCCCTTTCTTCAGGATAAACCCAGCCCACTGTCCCCACAGGCGGTAGCCGTTTTTCTCTATAAAATAGACGGTCGGGAGGAATATGACGGCTTTTTCCTTCATCAGGTCTGCCTGCAGGGTAGAAAAATCGTCCCGTTCGAGGGCCTCCAGGATGATCTGCCCGAAAACAGGTGCACGGTTCATGTCTTCGGGAGATACGCCGGCAGCAGGCAACAGGCGGGTCGCTTTCTTTTTGTTGTGGAAAAGCCACCGGATAACAGTGATCACGCTGACCAGGTTCGGGGCCTTATCCTGTAACGAGATAAAACCGGCATAGCATCCGCCGGCCTGACGGATGTAGGCGCGCGTCCGGCGCTGCGTCATCACCCACATATTCCGGCAACCCATCGTCACAATGACCGTCCGCCCCTTCAGGTATTGTTTTATTTCCTCCGACTGGAAAAATGCGTGTACCGGCACGGACCATGACAAGTACCAGCTCTGCCCGGCAATCATTACGAGATCGGCATCCGCTACGTCACTCAGGTCTATCGGTTTCAGCCGGCACGGTATGCCTAACCGCGATTCGGGAAAAACCTGGAAAAAGTCCATCGCAGACCAGGGGAAAGGGTACGGCTCTTCAGGCACAATCGCCTTCCGCACGACCTTGCATCCGGCTTGACTCAAAGGTTCGCACACCTTGTTTGCAATAGCCAGCGCCTGCCCCGTCTGAGTGTAATAAAAAAGCGCTATCTTATATCTTTTTTCCATAGCCACATTATTAAATTTCTCCATGAAGGTTGAAAAAAACAATCGCAAAGGTAAGCATTTTTTCAATTTAAACGGCATGAATTTCACAAAAGGCGAGCTGCCTCCTCTTTTTAGGGGGAATAAAATTCCTCCCAGTGCGCAGAGAATCCGCCGGACACACCCTCCGGACAACGCCTCGCCCCCAGCAGGAGAAATAGCTATACTGCGTGCGGGCCATTTTTATGCATTATAAAAAATAACCATCCCGGTTTTTATACCGGGGTGTCCTGATCTTATGAACCCGTCGCATATTACGGTCGTGAGAGTTCAAAAATGAATAATAGCAGGTTTGGAAATCAGACGATATAGGTTGATGCTGCAGTATCGCCGCCTTTTCCGGTCCAGTTGGTGTGGAAATATTCACCGCGCGGACGGTCAATGCGTTCGTACGTATGTGCGCCGAAATAGTCGCGCTGTGCCTGTAGCAGGTTGGCCGGCAGACGTTCCGTGCGATATCCGTCGAAGTAGGCTAACCCTGCACTCATAGAAGGAACCGGGATGCCGTTTGCGATCGCTGCTGTCACGACTTTTCTCCAACTGTCCTGTGCTGCCGTTACTTTTTCTTTGAAGAAAGGATCCAGCAGCAGGTTTGTCAGTTCCGGATTTTTATCAAATGCCTTTTTGATTTCTCCCAGGAATGCCGAACGGATGATGCAGCCGCCTCTCCACATGAGGGCAATGCCTCCGTAGTTCGGATTCCAGTTGTATTCCTTTGCAGCTTCACGCATCAACAGATAGCCCTGTGCATAAGAAACAATTTTGGATGCATAAAGTGCATTTCTCAGGTCGTTGATGAATGCCGTCTTATCTCCGGTAAACGAGGGCTTGGGGCCGGAAAGTTCTTTTGATGCCAGGACGCGTTCGTCCTTTTGTGCAGACAGGCAGCGTGCAAATACCGATTCGGCGATCAGTGTCAACGGAATACCCAGATCCAGTGCAGTGACGCCTGTCCATTTACCGGTACCTTTCTGTCCTGCCGTATCCAGGATCCTGTCTACGACGGTTTCTCCTTCCCCGTTCCTGTAAGCCAGGATATCGCGCGTAATCTCAATCAGGTAACTGTTCAGCTCGCCTTCGTTCCATTCCCTGAATACTTCGTGCATTTCCTGTGCCGGCATACCCAGCAGGTCTTTCATAATCTGGTATACTTCGCAGATCAACTGCATATCGCCATATTCGATACCGTTATGTACCATTTTCACAAAGTGTCCGGCGCCGTTTTCACCGACCCAGTCACAGCAGGGCTGGCCGTCCGCCCGGGCACAGATAGACTGGAAGACCGGTTTCACCAATTCCCATGCGGCCCCAGAACCTCCCGGCATCATGGACGGCCCGTTCAACGCTCCTTCTTCCCCGCCTGAAACGCCCGTACCGATGTAAAGCAATCCTTTGCTTTCCACATATTCCGTACGGCGGATGGTGTCCGGGAAGTGGGTATTACCGCCATCAATGATCACATCTCCCGGTTCAAGGTGCGGAATGATTTGCCCGATAAAGTCATCGACCGCCCGGCCTGCTTTTACAAGTATCATCACTTTACGCGGACGTTTGATCGATTTACATAATTCTTCGATTGAATGGGCGGCAATAAAATTTTTATCTTTTCCGCGTCCATTCACAAACTTGTCTACTTTCTCTACCGTCCGGTTAAACACGGCCACCGTAAAGCCTTTACTTTCCATGTTCAAAACAAGGTTTTCGCCCATTACGGCCAAACCGATCAATCCAATGTCTGCTAAATTTTTCATTGTTATTTAATTAATTAAGGGTTGCTTAATGCGATATTACTGTCAGTTTATGTATCATTTGACGGCATAAAGGTACATATTTTTCTGAAAGAAAAAATAAATTCCACAAGAATGTTATCGCACACACCAACATAAATCAGCCAAAAACATCTTCCCGGTTCTCATAACACACACGGCTGATAAGTTAAATCCCGCAATGTGGGGTGATCGAACCGGGAAAAGGGGAGAAGGAATAATGATTTTTGTGTATCTTTCCTCTATAAATTCTCATAATATAAATCCCGGCAGTTCTTTTAGTAATTGATAATCAGTCATATTACTCTCGACAGGCATAAAAGAGCAGACAAAACGGATTCCTGCGACAGA
>JAISCL010000185.1 GCA_031265585.1 Tannerella sp.
CGGATACGCGCCGGCACGATCTGTTTCGCGTCGTCCACGCCTTCGCTGCTGAAAGAAACCTTGAAAATGCCGAAATCACCCAGACGGAGTTTGTAGCCGTCTTTCAGGTATTTGGGCAATGCTTCCGTGAAATTGACCAGTACATTATATACATCGTCCGAGCTAAGCGATGACAGAGCGGCAAGCTCCGCAGCTATACGCTTCAGATCTATTTCTCCGATATATACCGGCATGGCATAATACTTCCCGGAGACCCGGTTTTGCGGATTCAACCTGTATACAGTGTTGTATTTCATAATGATTCAATATTTAAATAATTTGTAAATTAAATTGATAACTCAAAACGCTGAATTTCAGCGTAAATAAAAACGGACAGCCTTTCCGGTAAAAACACACAGTGTTTTTACCGGAAAGGCTAAGACTTTTTGAGCGATCAGTCGATAGAGGCAAAAGTTAAACATAGATTTCTTTTTTATTGTCCAGCATGGAATTTATTTTATCTCTCAATCTACAACATTTTCGAACCCGAACAGCGTATAGTCCACCAGTATGTTTCCCGTCGTGTCGGCGGTATCCTGCCGGTCGCGGGCGCCGTGCGGATAGTGTTCGGCGCGGTTGAGGGTCATCTGCCAGTAGCCGACAAGGTCGTCTTTGTTGGCGCGCAGCTTCTGTCGCAGCAGATTGGCAACTACGGCGCCGATACCGATGATGCCGGACAGGACAGGATTCGTCACCATCAGCGCCGTCTCGACAGCTATCAGCAGTCCTTTGAAGGCGTCGCTGTCGATCACTTTGTCGGCTTCAAGGGCAAAATTGCGCACGTCCCCGTCCGATTCAATCACCCACAGTTTCATGTTCAGCATGTCGGGGATCTGTTCGCTCGAGTAAATGACCAAGCCCGAATCGCCGAACAGCAGGCTCTGATTATCTTTCACACCGTTAATTTCAAGGTACTTGCTTTGGGCGAACAGTCCGGCTTCGGCGAGAACCTGTTCCAGCAGTTTTTCTTCCCGCTCTTTCTCATCCATTGAGAGTAAATCGGAAATGGAGATGGAAAGCGCCGGAACATACTGTCCGTTTTCCAAAAAATGACCCGTCTGTCCGTTTGAATTCGATACATAACTGTATATGCGCAGTTCGGCGCCACGATTAAACAATCCGAGGAACCCTTCGCGATTGTTGAAAATTTTGATTTTGTTAATTCTTGTGTAAAACATGTGTTATAATGATTGATGGTTAGTGATTAATGGGTGCGGGGCGCTATAAAAAACGGGATGGACGCGGGGGCAGGGAAGAGTTGCTTCCGAACTTTGTGCGTCCGTCTGAAAATTAGGATAAGCCGTGTGACTTGCTGTGTTGAAAAAATATGTATCTTGACGTGCGTGTGCGTTGCGCACCCGATCAATAACGCGCGTAGCGCGTATGCGTATCTTATTAGAGAGAGAGAGAGAGAGAGAGAGAGAGAGAGAGAGAGAGAGATAAGAAAATATTCATAACGAACAAATTAGCAAGCATAAAAAAGCTTAACGCCTTTCTATTTTTTGTTTCCTGTATGAATAATGTACTGTGTCTCATGTTCTTCTATTTTTAACCGTTCTTATTTTTTGGTCGGGGCAAAGATAAAGTATTTTTTTTATTTGTTGCAAGAAAAAATAAAAAAATTACTGCTGACCGGCTAAAAATTTTCAGTTTACGCTCAACGATTATGACATAGAGCTATTTGAGCCAAATGCTCCTTCGGTAGAAAAACGAATAAAGGCGTTTAACAATGGCAACTTTTGCGCCGGTATGGGCGCAGACAGCAGCAAACACACCAATTCACCGTGATTTTTTATCACATAAATCATCCGAAATCACAGTTCGGACAATTATTTTATAATCCTGCCACGGTAACCCCTTCAACGTTTTCATTCCACGTGATACGTTCGTTCCAGGGGGCTTTCTTTCGTTTGCTGCGGCGGTCGAAGATGAGCAGGTAAAGCAGCGAATCGGGCGCTTTCCTGTCCTGATAGCGCTTTATCTGTTGCAGTCCTTCCGCCAAAACGCGCTCATAGCCTTTTTTGTCACGCAAAACTTTTATTTCCATGATGCATTTATAATCCTGATATTCGACGTACAAATCCATTTTCCCGCTGCCGGCGGCTACTTCACGGTTAATCCTGCCGCCGCCGTTCAAAAATCGCTGCATAAAGGCTAGCAGCATCAGATGGGGAAACGATTCCCGGAAAACGGATTTTTCTTCCCACAATTCCGAATTTTCCCGCCAGAACTGCTGGAATTCCTGTAATAGGCTGTCCATGTCCAGACTGCCGTCCGATTTCTGCCATTTGAAGTTGGACGGAGGCGGCATCATGATCTGCATGCTTGAGTTTACAACCTGCGTAAGGATTTCCGTATAGATGGGGTTGGAGATGGTCAGTCCCTTCTCCGTATCAAACATCACCAGTCCCAAATCCATCGCCTGCTGCACTCCCGGACTGTCGAGGTTCAGATCCATGTTCATTTCACCCGAAATGATAGTCTCAACGACCGGCTTTACCGCAGCATCCTGCATCCGGTAGACCAGCGAATCCAAATGTGTCTCGCGCGCATCAGTCATCTGCCAGCGCGCCTCGACAATATGTTTTAATTCGACTGTTTCCGTGCTTTCGTAATCCAAAACCCTTGTTGTCGCCCGGTCAAACAAATTGTTGACAATCCACGGCTGCCCCTGTGACTGTTCCCAGACATAATCCAGCGCCTCCTGTGTAATTTGCTGTCTCGTTTCGGCTGTCCGCTGGATAAAAAGTCTGGTTACATCTTCTTCCGAGAAATTTTTTAACAGGATAGAATCCTTCTTGATGTTAAATGGCGAACCGGGATTCGGTACCACTCCGCCCTTGCTTTGCGTAATATAGTCTTTCAAATCGCGCATGCCGACAATAGCCACGGATATGGGGAATATTCCCGCTCCGCGGGTTGCAAAACCTTCACGCAACTGCCGCAGGAAACTTATCAGCGCCTCGCCTGTCAAAACGTCCACTTCATCGAAAAGCATAATTAAAGGCTTGGGCGCGACAAGTTTTGCCCATTCCTCAAGTGTTTCACTCAGCAAATTTGCCGGATCGACTGCTGTAATTTCAGGTACAGACAAACTTTCACGCCTCGCACTTTGGCGAATCGCAGCACATATTGCGGGCATTGCCCGCTCAATATCCGGAATGCCCTGGCATCGTTCCACGCTTACGTAAGAGGCAACATATTTGCCGGATGCGTTGAGTTCGCGCATCCAGTTGATCAGGAAGGTCGTTTTCCCTGTCTGGCGCGGCGCGTGGAGCACCCAATAGAGTTTTTTCTCTTATATCTGTTCAAAATCGCCCCAACCAAACGTTCTTCGGGGGGCAGCATATAATGTTCTTTAGGGTCGCAGGGCCCTGTTGTATTGAATGATTTCATACGGTTCCTTATCAATAAATGTTCTACAAAAATACGACAAATTTCTTTCCGAACTATGATTTTATTAAGATTCTCAAGATTTTTTGTACGTCGAAAGACTTGAGTTCGGATAACCCTCTTGCAAGCAAAACTCAACTCGGGAGTTACATCCGGCGTCTGTGGTCGGCATTTCTACCCCGATGGCGCCGACGGGTAGGGATCATGCTGATTGACAGATGTGATCGAAACTTTCCACAGGTTATCATCCGGAGTAGGCGCTGTGATCTCTGTGCTTTCTTTTGAAACCGGATGGATAAATGTAACACTACGGGCGTGAAGGCTGATGCCGCCATCCGGATTGGAACGTTCCGCCCCGTATTTCAGGTCGCCTTTGACCGGGCAGCCTATCCTGGCAAGTTGACAGCGAATCTGGTGGTGGCGCCCGGTTTTAAGGTTTATCTCCAGGAGGTTGTAATGATCCGAACAGGCTATGAGGCGGTAGTACAATACGGATTTTTTTGAATTTGGTTTTTCCCGGTCGTATGCGTAACTTTTGTTTTGTTTTTCATTACGTACCAGCCAGTGGGCCAGTTCTCCTTCCGGTTTCGGCGGACGGTTTTTTACGATGGCCCAATATATTTTTTTTACCTCCCCGTTACCAAACAACTCGTTCATCCGCTTCAGCGCTTTGCCTGTTTTTGCAAAAATGACAACTCCCGTGACGGGTCTGTCAAGACGGTGAGTCACTCCAATAAAAACATTTCCCGGTTTGACGTATTTTTCCTTGAGGTATATTTTAAGTAATTCCGATAAGGGAGTATTTCCGGTTTTGTCTCCCTGTACAATTTCGTGGCAGTTTTTATTGACTGCAATCAGATGATTATCTTCGTAGATGATTTCCATTTTGTGAAATTTGTACAGGGAGAATGTTTGTAAAGACGGGACGCCGTATGGATTCTTATTTCTGGATTAGCAGTTTACATGTTCATTCCACCACAAACAGGGATTACCTGGCCGGATACATACGAAGAAAGATCCGATGCAAGGAATAGAGCTACATTTGCAACATCTTCCGGTGTTCCTCCACGACGCAGCGGGATTTGTTTTTCCCATTCTTCCCGGACTTTTTCAGGAAGCGCATCCGTCATTTCCGTGATAATGAATCCCGGGGCAATTGCGTTGGCACGTATTCCGCGGGAGCCTAATTCTTTTGCAACAGATTTGGCTAAGCCAATCAATCCGGCTTTTGATGCGGAATAGTTTGCCTGGCTTGCATTGCCTGATATCCCGACAACAGAAGACATATTGATGATGCTGCCCTGCCGCTGTTTCATCATAATAGGGGTGACGGCATGTATGAAATTGAATGCGGATTTCAGGTTTACATGAATCACCGTATCCCATTGCTGTTCACTCATTCTTATCAATAATCCGTCGCGGGTAATACCGGCATTATTTACCAGAATGTCAATCCTTCCGAAATCATTCAGGATTTCTTCTACTGTTTTCTGCGTTTCTTCAAAATTTGCAGCGTTCGACGCATAACCTTTTACTTTTACTCCAAAAGCTTCCAGTTCTTTTTCGGTAGCTTTACCATTTTCGTCAACGGCTAAATCCGTGAATGCAATATTTGCACCTTCGGAAGCAAATTTCAGGGCGATGGCTTTTCCTATGCCACGGGCTGCTCCTGTAATAAGAGCTGTCTTTCCTTCTATTAGTTTCATATATAAATCTGTTAAATAAATCACATCATGTTTGTTTACAGGTTAAATTCTGATGAGGCAGGCTCCGGCAGAGTATCCGCCTCCGAAGACACTGATACAAACCAGATCACCTTTTTTGAATTTATCGATGTTTTGGGCAAAAACAAGCGCACAACTCGCGGAGCCCGTATTACCCAATTCTTCTATGTTGCTTAATACTTTTTCTCCGGGAAGATTGTTGTTGTTTGCAATGTTTCTGAGTATGCGCATATTTGCCTGATGTCCGATAAAATAAGATAAGTCATCAAAGGTATATCCTTTTTTATTTAAAAGACGGAGTGCGTTTTTAGGCATGTATGTACAGGCCTGAACAAAAACGTCTTTTCCCTCCGGCATGCGTATTCCGCCGTCTCGGGGACGGAGCTGTATGCCTTCCGGCCCCTTACCGAGACATCCTAATGCTTCGGTATATATATCAAGTACTTCATAATCATTGTCGGTTATACGCTCGCTGGATATGAAAAATGCAACGGCGGCGTCTCCCCAGAGAGGCCCGGATTTGGGATCATCCTCATTATTGTAGGTAGAATTTTTATCTCCTCCGATTATTAATGCTTTGCGTGCTTTTCCGGTGGCAAAATATCCTTCGATGATTTCCATTGCGTTGACAAACGAAGAACATGCGGATGACATCGTGAATGCTTTGGTTTCTTCAATAGCAAATTCATGCTGGACGACATGAGCGGCTGTCCCTACCGTATCAAAAGGAGAATAGGTAGATGAAATGATTAAATCAATGTCTTTTATATTATACGGAAGTGAAGGCAGAGCATCTCTGACCGCATCTACACTCATCGTATGCGTATTTTCGTCTTCTCTTGCACGGGAACGTGTTTTTATTCCTGTACGCTGGAATATCCATTCATCCGTCATTCCCATTTTTTTTGTATAATATTCATTCGGGACTCTTTCTTCCGGTATGTAAAATCCGGTTGCGTTAATATACATTATTTTCTAATTTTTATTCCGTTGAAAATTAAATTCATCACACTGTCTTTCCGCTGTATGATCCTGTCGGGAGAGTCTCCGAGCAGTCCACGTATATAAGGAACCTCCATTCCTTTCAATGAATAGTGGATAATAAGTGCTGTCGTATCAACCTCCGGTATATTGAAGAGGCCTTCTTTTATGCCATTGGTTAAAATTTTTTTTATCAAAGCAATCTCCTGCAAGTTATACCCTTTCCGTACTTTTGCCACATTCCAACTGTCATGAAAAAAATTTGCCCGTAGCGAGCCATTTCTGGTTACAGTTGCTTTGAATGCATCCAGACGCATATATATGAACGTTATAAGTTTCTCGTCGGCAGGAAGATTCTTACTTTCTACTTCTTCAAGCATTTCATACAGTCGCTCCATCTCATTTTTTATAACAAGGGAAGAAATTTCCTCCTTATTCTTGAAATACATATATAAGGTACGCCTACCTTTATGCGAAGCTGCTGCGATATCGTTCATCGTTGTACGTTCAATACCTTTGCGTGCAAAGACCTGCCTTGCCGCATCAATCAGTAATTCGCGCGTTTTAGATGTTGTTTCTGACATAAACAATGCACAGTTGCATAAAATTTGTGCGCAAAAGTACTTAAAAAAACACTATATCCCAACGATAATGAAAAAAGTTTCGGGAAATTTTGTTTTTTTGGAAAATGTCTCCTGTTTTCCGCGCTTCATTTGCAACATCAATTTAAACGATTAATAATCAACAGACTACAAATTTATTTTTGTATTTTTGGGTGTTGCAAAGCATTACTTATGTTTATAAGAGAAG
>JAISCL010000216.1 GCA_031265585.1 Tannerella sp.
TGCGGTACGTTTACGCCGTAAATCTTTAGAACCGGAATAGATCCCGGACAGGTTTTCCCTTTGCAAACCGGATAAAACAGACTATCTTTGTGCCGGTCCAATTTCAATACATATAATTACATCTCATGAAAAGCAAACATTTATCAACCGGTATTTTGATCTTCTTCCTCAGCATCCTCCCGTTCGTGTCGCAGGCGCAGCGAATCGAAGAAGACGACAACAGGGCGGGATTCAACCTCAACCGGCCGGAACGCGAAGAGTGGCTCCGCGACCTGGGTTTCGGACTGTTTATCCACTGGGCGCACGACAGTCAGCTGGGAATCGTGATCAGCCACTCGCTGGCCGGCGCTTCCGACGATTATTGCCGCCGCTATTTCGAGGAATTGCCCCGGACGTTTGTCCCGGACCGGTTCAACGCCGCCGAATGGGCGCGTCTGGCAAAGGTGACGGGCGTAAAATACGTGGTATTCACAACCAAACACCATTCCGGCTTCTGCATGTGGAACACGGAAACGACGGATTTCGGCATCATGAACACCCCGTTCAAACGGGACATCCTGAAAGAACTGACGGACGCCCTGCGCCGGGAAGGGCTTGCCGTCGGATTCTATTACTCGCCGGAAGATTTCAAGTTTTTATATGACAACGGCATCCCGATCAACCGCGGGGATTTGAAATTCACGCCCGGATTCGTCAAAAAATACGAAGCGTTTATCGAAGCCCAGTGCCGCGAACTGTTCACCCGCTACGGCAAAGTCGATCTCCTTTTCATCGACGGCGAACCCAAAGACCCGGCCAAATATACCGGATGGAAACTCCAGCCCGACCTGATCGTCACGCGCGGCGCCATCAACACGCCCGAACAGACCGTCCCCGGAACGGCTTCGGACGTCCTCTGGGAATCGAACCTCACGATGGGAACGCAATGGCAGTACAAACCGACCAACGACGACTTCAAGTCGGGAACGCGCCTGATCGAAATCCTGATCGAAACGCGCGCCAAAGGCGGCAACCTCCTCCTGAACATCGGCCCCCACCCGGACGGCTACATCCCGAAGGAACAGGAAGAACGCATGCGCGAAATAGCCGCATGGATGTTCATCAACCGGGAAGGCATCTACGGCGTGCGCCCCTGGATTGTTACGAACGAGGAAAATCTGTGGTTCTCGCGTTCAAAAGACGGGAAGGACGTCTATGTCTACGTCACCGGCCTGCCCGACTGGCCGAAGGGAACGCGGAAGGAATTTCTCCTTCATTCGGTGAAGGCCACCGCCCGCACGAAGGGAAGCGTCCTGGGACAGAACGGCCGGGTGGTGGAATACAGCGCCGCGATACCCGACACACGTGTGGAACAGACGCCGGAAGGTCTGAAAGTATCCTGCGTCCGCGCGCAGCGGATCTACAACAACAGCAAATGGCCGAACCCCGTCGTCATCAAGCTCGAAAACGCGGAGCCGGCGCTGGACCCTCCGCAAATCGTCACCGCATCGGCCGTGAACGAAAACGGCAGGGTGAGGATGACCGGAAAGTTGGCCTCGACAGGCGACAGTGACCGCCTGAACGCCGGCTTCCAGTTCCGCCCGTATGCCGGTTTCGTCGAAAACCTCTACAGCACGGACTGGGAAGAATCCTCCTGTGTAGAACTCCATGCCGCCGGCGAATACAGCGTGGAAGTCCCCCATCTGACAAAAGGCGTGGAATACGAATACCGCGCCGCAGTCAAACATCCGCAAATCACCGTCACCGGAGAAATCAAACGGATAAGAGTGCAGTAATCCTGCGTAACATGAGTTATTCAGTTAGTAATGCGAATTTTTTAACATGTAACAGTTTGTAGAGACGCGATGCATCGCGTCTCTACAGGTACCCGGCAGAACTGTTATATCCTGTTTATTTCGCATCCCTTAATTTAAACCGGATGTCTTTTTGTCTTCCGGACAAAGGAACAATATCCATAAACAACATAATCATAAAAACCTCTATTTTATAAATTCATTTAATGAAATAAATCTGTATGAATGAAAGAATCATGCTTTCCCTTCCGCATATCGGAGGAGGTGAACAGAAGTTTGTAGATAAGGCGATTGAAACGAATTGGGTCGTGCCGTTGGGGCCGGAAGTGAAAGGATTCGAGCATGACCTGGAGGAATTTTTAAATACGGGTGATTCGCGATTTTTGACGGGTGACGACAGGAAGAAGCGCGTGGTTGCTTTGTCTTCCGGGACGGCGGCCCTGCATCTGGGATTGATACTGCTGGGAGTTGGGCGTGATGATGAAGTGATCTGTCAGTCGTTTACGTTTGCGGCGTCGGCGAATCCGGTTGTTTATGCGGGTGGAAAGCCGGTCTTTGTTGACAGTGAAACGGATACGTGGAATCTGTCGCCCCGTTTGCTGGAAGAAGCGATTAGAGGGCGTATGGACAAGACCGGGAAAAAGCCGAAAGCGATTATTCCGGTCCACCTGTACGGAATGCCGGCGAAAATGGATGAAATCATGTCGATAGCGGCGCGTTATGAGATCCCGGTACTGGAAGATGCAGCGGAAGCGTTAGGGGCTGCGTTCAAAGGACAGAAATGCGGCACATTCGGTGAATTTGCCGCCCTCTCATTCAACGGGAATAAAATTATTACCACATCCGGTGGCGGCGCGTTGGTCTGCCCTACTGAAGAGGACGCCGGCCGGACGATGTTTTTTGCGACACAGGCGCGTGACAGCGCTCCTCATTATCAACATACGCATATCGGGTATAATTACCGCATAAGTAACGTATGTGCCGGTATCGGGCGCGGACAAATGGAGGTATTGCCCGACCGGGTCAAACGCAGGCGGGAAATAAATCAAATATACCGTGAGGCGCTGAAAAATATAAACGGTATCCGTTTCCAGACGGAGCCTTCCGGCGATTTTTATGCTAATTACTGGCTGACCTCAATACTGGTTGATCCGGCGAAAACGAACGGCATTACACGTGAAGATATACGGCTTGCCTGCGAGAACGCGAATATTGAAACACGTCCTCTGTGGAAACCGATGCATCTGCAGCCCGTGTTTAAAGACTGTCCGTTTTATGGAGACGGCACCAGTGAAAAATTATTTGAAAACGGACTGTGCCTGCCTTCCGGCAGTATCCTGACGGATGAACAGGTGCAAACGGTGATTTCATGTATAATTTCAACACTGAAAGATCAATAATATATGATAAACATTTCGAAATTTATAGCGGATCATATTACACACCGGCAACAGAGTCTGTTTGCCGGTGATATGGCTGCTCATTGCAATGAGTTGACGGACGGGATCGCCGGTCGTTCAGCGCTGGTGATCGGCGGCGCGGGATCTATCGGGTCTTCCTATATCCGGGCGTTGCTCCGGTATAAGCCTCGTAAACTGGTGGTTGTGGATATTTCGGAGAACGGATTGACGGAACTGACACGTGATCTGCGCTCGACGTACGACCTGTCTGTGCCGGAAGAGTATCGCCCCTACCCTATCCCCTTTGCCGATCCTGTTTTTGAACAGATTTTCCGGAAGGAAAAAGGATTTGATCTGGTGGCAAATTTTTCGGCGCATAAGCATGTGCGGAGTGAAAAGGATGTCTATTCGGTGAAGGCGCTGCTTGATAACAATGTACTGAAAGCCCGTAAACTAATGGAATTGTTGACGGAATATCCTCCCTCCCGTTTTTTTTGCGTATCGACGGACAAGGCGGCTAATCCGGTGAATATCATGGGATGCAGCAAAAAGGTCATGGAAGAGATGATCATGACGTATTCGTCCCGTTTTAACGTGTCGACAGCCCGGTTTGCCAATGTCGCTTTTTCAAACGGCTCCCTGTTGGCGGGATTTGTGGAACGCATGATGAAACGGCAGCCGCTCAGTGCACCGGAAGATGTACGGCGCTACTTTGTTTCACCGGAAGAAAGCGGGCAGATCTGCCTGATGGCAAACATTCTCGGAAACAACCGGGAGATCTTTTTTCCGAAACTGGAGGAAAAACAGATGATGACCTTTTCCGCCATCGCCGACGCATTCGTAAGATCGCTCGGATATATTCCGTATCATTGCAGCAGTGAAGAAGAAGCGAAACATGTTGCCGTTCAGATGAAAGCCGGGTCAAAAGAATATCCCGTCTATTATTTCCGTTCGGATACGACCGGGGAAAAAGAATTTGAAGAGTTTTACGTACCCGGCGAGCAGGTGAACAGGAACCGTTTCCGGTCGCTGGGGGTCATTGAAGACTATCCCTGTAAACCGGCGGAAGACGTGGACGCGTATTTTTGTTCCCTGTCAACGTTGCTTGCCAAGCCTGACGTAACAAAAGCCGAAATTGTGAGTTCCCTGAAATCGTTTGTGCCGAACTTTGAGCACGAAGAAAAAGGGCGGAATTTAGACCAAAAAATGTAGCTTATGTATCGTTTTGTAAAAAGAGGGATGGATATTCTGTTGTCGTTGACCGCTTTGACCGTCCTCTCCCCTATCCTGCTGCCTGTTTGTGCTGTCCTTTTATTAACCGGCGAGCATGAAGTCTTTTACTTTCAGGAACGTATCGGGCGGGGCGGAAAACCGTTCCATGTATGGAAGTTTGCTACGATGCTAAAAGACAGTCCGAAGCTGGGAACCGGAACGATTACGACGCGAAACGATCCGCGCGTGCTTCCGGTCGGACGTTTTCTACGCAAGACAAAAATCAATGAATTGCCGCAATTGATCAACATCCTGACCGGCGATATGAGCGTGATCGGCCCGCGACCATTGGTCAGAAGCGGATATGAAGCCTACCCGGAAGGTGTCCGCGCCTGTATCGACCGGCTTCGTCCGGGGTTGTCGGGTATCGGTTCCGTCGTGTTTCGTGATGAGGAATACTATCTGTCACAGGCCGCCGATCCGGTGAAGTATTACAGTGAGAAAATCCATCCGGTAAAAGGAGAACTGGAAAAATGGTACTTCCACCATCAATCACTTTCTGTTGATTGCACGATCATTTTCCTGACGTGCCGGGTAATCCTGTTTCCCGATAATAATCCGGCCTATCAGATTTTCAAAGGGTTGCCGGTGTTTATTCCCTGATTTCGAAATGCGAAATATTATTTTCATTCTGTTCCTGGCTTTTGCTGTAAATAGCAGCGGCTATTCACAAACGCGCGTAAAAGGGAATTGTGTGTACTGGTTGTTGGGGATGCCGAATGTTTCGGTGGAAACGGCGCTTACGGACCATCTGACAGCATCCGGAGAACTTTTTTATTCTCCCTGGAAGAGTATCAACGGGAATCCGTTGCAGTTCCTGCAGTTTAATCCGGACGTGAGGTGGTATCCGAAACGCTCATTCGACGGATTTTATACCGGAGTATATGCTTCGGTTCAGGATTTTAAACTATCCAAATGGAATTACTGGAACCTGAAAGAATATCAGGATGGATGGGGATACGGGTTTGGGGCAATGATCGGATTCCAGGCCATCCTGACCGGCCGGTGGTCGCTTGATGTGAACGTGGGAGGCGGATGGCATCACGGAAGATACAGAGGCTATTATAAAAGTACCGGAAAAATGTATACGGACTGGAA
>JAISCL010000238.1 GCA_031265585.1 Tannerella sp.
ACCAATATCCTGTTTGCATGCCAGAAGGCAACGGGAGACGCATCTTCACAGGATATGGGAACCCATCCGGTTGTGCAGAAATGGTGGGATTACATGGCTGATATCATGGAGGTAAATCCTGACAATTCGCCTGTAAGCATACCGCTTCCGGAAGTGTTCCACATGGATTAGCTCCCGGCGACAGAGGATGAAAAAGCCGCTACTGTCTCTCGCTGTCCTTTTGCTGTCAGCCGTTTGCTCCGATGCGCAGGAATGGCCTGCCGCACAGCCCGGGGCGCGTCCGGCAACCCGGTGGTGGTGGCCCGGAAGCGCCGTGGACAGGGCAAACCTTACCTGGAACCTGGAATCGTATGCGGAAGCCGGCATAGGCAGCGTGGAAATAACGCCCATATACGGGGTACAGGGAAATGAAGCCGCTGAACTGACGTATCTTTCCCCCGAATGGATGCAGATGTTGCAGCACACCCTGGAGGAAGGAAAACGCCTGCACATCGAAACGGATATGAACACCGGCACCGGATGGCCTTTCGGAGGCCCGGACGTATCCGTTGAAGACGCTGCAACGAAAGCCGTTTTCCGGGAATATGAACTCTCCGGAGGCAGCCGGCTTCCCGGACGGATCGAACCGGAAGATGAAAAACAGCGCCCCGTTGCAAAACTGTCACGGTTGATGGCTTACTCCGGCGGGGAGAGCGACACTCTCCCGGTAAGTGGAGCGGCACTCCCACGGTCAGGGGAGCGACACTCCCACGGTAAGGGGAGTGACACTCCCACGGTAAGGGGAACAACACTCCCACGGCAAGGGGAGCAACACTCCCACGGCAGGGGACAGGCGCTGGATCTTACGGACAGGGTAAAAGACGGCTGCCTTCAATGGACAGCGCCGGAAGGGGGGACGTGGCGTATCATCGCACTTTTTGAAGGCAAAACGTTCCAGACGGTAAAGCGCGCCGCTCCGGGAGGCGAAGGTTATGTGATAGACCATTTCTCGGCAAAGGCGGTAAACCGTTACCTGTCCCGCTTTGATAAAGCCTTTGAGATGAACCGCACATCCCGTCCCCATGCATTCTTCAATGACTCGTACGAGGTGTACGGAGCGGACTGGACGCCGGGGTTGCCGGACGAATTTGCACGCCGCAGAGGCTACAGGCTGGAAGACCATTTCCCGGCGTTCCTGGACACAACCCGCATTGATGGCCGCAGACCCGAAACGACGGCCCGCATCCTCTCCGATTACCGCGAAACGCTGTCGGAACTCCTCAACGAAAACTTCACCCGCCAGTGGACCGCCTGGGCGCACCGCCACGGCAGCGTCACCCGGAACCAGGCGCACGGCTCGCCCGGAAACCTGATTGACCTCTATGCCTCCGTCGATATTCCCGAATGCGAGGGATTCGGCCTGTCGGAATTTCATATCGAGGGACTGCGCCGCGATTCGCTGACACGTCCCAACGATGCCGACCTGTCCATGCTGAAATACGCATCCTCCGCGGCGCATATAGCCGGCAAGCCCTGCACTTCGTCCGAAACGCTCACGTGGCTGACGGAACATTTCCGCACCTCCCTCTCCCAGTGCAAACCGGAGGTTGACCTGCTGTTCGTTTCCGGCGTGAACCGCGTGTCTTTCCACGGCACGCCCTATTCGCCCCGCCGGGCGGAATGGCCGGGCTGGCTGTTCTACGCCACCGTCAACCTGTCGCCGGCAAACACGGTCTGGCGGGATGCACCGGCTTTCTTTGAATACATCACCCGCTGCCAGTCGTTCCTGCAGAAAGGAAAGCCGGATAATGACTTCCTGCTCTACCTCCCGCTCTACGACCTGTGGCACGAACAGCCCGGACGCCTCCCCGCCTTTGACATTCACCGGATGAAGGAAAGGGCGCCCGGATTCATCGCGACAGTAAACGGAATCATGCGCTGCGGATACGATGTGGATTACATTTCCGATGCCTTCGTCCGTTCCACGCAGTGCCGGGGGGACGGCCGGCTCGTCACGCCGGGCGGCATCTCCTATAAAGCACTGATCGTGCCGGCCGTACACCTCATGCCCGGAGAAGTACTGGAGCATCTGCTGAAACTGGCCCGGGAAGGGGCGGATATCGTATTTATGGAAAACTTCCCCCGCGATGTCCCCGGATACGGGAACCTGGAAAAACGCCGCCGGGCTTTCCGGAAAATAGCCGGACAGTTGCCCGGCCTGCCGTTCGACAAAACCGGCGTCACGGAAATGCAAAAGGGAAGGATCATCACCGGCAGCGATTATGCCACCACGCTGGCGCAGTGCAGGGCAACCGCCGAAGAAATGAAAACTAAATTCGGCCTGCAGTTCATACGCCGCTCGGATCATGACGGACATCACTACTTCATTTCCTCCCTGCAGGATAAAAGCGTTGACAGCTGGATCACATTAGGCGTAGAAGCGGCGGCGGCGGCCCTCTATGACCCCCTGACAGGCAAAAGCGGCATGGCTCAAACACGCCTGATAGACGGGAAAACACAGGTATACCTGCAATTGCGCTCCGGTGAATCGCTGATAGTGAAAACATTTAAAGACCGGCATAACGCCCCGGGCCTCTCCGAATGGAACTACTACACAGACCGGCCGGTCAGCCTCTCACTGGATCACGGATGGAGCCTGCGTTTCATAGAAAGTGAACCGTCCATTAAAGAAACCTTCCCGGTCGACCGTCCCGTACCATGGACTGCCATCGATCATCCCGATACAAAACGCAACAGCGGAACGGCATTATACTCCCTGACGTTCACCCTGCCTGCCCTGCAGGCGGATGAATGGGTGCTTGACCTGGGCGATGTACGCGAAAGCGCACGCGTAATCATTAACGGCCGGTATGCCGGCACCTGCTGGGCCGTGCCGTTCCGCATAAAAGCCGGCGATTACCTGAACGGAGGAGTGAACCGGATAGAACTGGAAGTAACAAACCTGCCGGCAAACCGTATAGCCGATTACGAACGCCGCGGCATCAACTGGCGCATCTTTAAGGATATTAACCTGGTGGACATAAACTATAAAAAAACAGGTTACGGACACTGGGAACCGTTGCCTTCGGGACTGAACAGCCCGGTAAAACTGATCCCGGTAAACAGGACAAAGCCATTAAACTAAAAACAGATGCTATCCCGGACAGACAAAGACGCACTCGCTCAGGCAGTATACGACATCGTCAGGCGAATCCCGTCCGGACGGGCGACAAGCTACGGAGCGATTGCCAAAGCGACCGGTTATCCCAATTTGGCCAGAATGGTGGGCCGGATTATGAAAAACAGCGGTGATTATTGCGAAGATCTACCGGCCCACCGCGTTGTAAACAGCCAGGGCATACTATCCGGAAAAGAAGGCTTTGGCCATTCCGGACAGATGCACCGGCTACTCGAACAGGAAGGCATCACCGTCACAGGCGATAAAATAAGCAACTGGAAAAATGTATTCTGGGATCCGATAAAGGAAATTTGGTGGTAATTTAAAAAGTATGCTACAGTAAATATTTGGCAATCAGAGGAGGAATTGGTATTTTTGTAAATGCAAATAAAAATTACCCTACATTACCCCGATTGTCGGAGTACAAAGATAAAAAAGAATGGCAGGAAATCGTATGGATCGCAAAATTATTTACTTATACCCTATAGCCGTCAACACAAGAAGATTAATAACTACATTTCACCTTCCACCAAGTGCCGCAAACCCTTTTCCCAAGCGGGATTGAGGGTGGAAGGACGTCCTTTCACCTTCATTCTGCTCCTTCCACCCCCACCCCCCTGTCTTTTCATCCTCCGTAAACCGGTGGAACGAAACCACCGCCGGCGGAAGGAGTACCTTCCACCCTCAATTCCACCTGGGGAAAGGGTTTGCGGCAGTTGGTGAAAGGTGGAAGGTAGTTATTAAAAGTAGCTGAGAGGGGAGTCGGAGTAGCAAAAACCGGCCATCCACCCGATGAAAAGGTATTTATTTGTTAAAAAAGTTATGCCGATGGCTTCAGTAAACCATTTCGATGGTTTTATAAAAGCATGCCGATGACTTTCCAAAACCATCGAAATGGTTTACTGAAGCCATCGGCATGATTTTTTTTTCTTATTCCAAACACAGGGTTTTGCAGGTGAGCCCTGAATGGTGACGAAACAGTGATCGGGGGTGACTGAACGGTGTAGCCGCCATCCTTCCGCCACCCTTCTGTCACCCCTTCTGCAACCCTTATTATTATGAATATAATATCGTTACAAAAAAAGGTTGCAGAAAAACTGAAAAAAATAAGTTTTTGCAGAGATTTCTTCGCCACTTTTCCTTCCCGGTAAACTATCATACCGGTTTGTTGCTAATACTACTTTAACAGATTAATCTCAGTGCAAATGCATACATTATATACTATATGCATTTGCACTGAGATTAATCTGTTAAAGTAGAACTAAAGATGCCAATCGGCTTGCGTCACCCAAATCACTAACGGAACGGCATTATTCTCATGTTAGTTCCTCCAATTTAACTCTTACCCCTTCCGGTCGCAACCAGCCATACCCCCGCCGTTGCAGTTCGGGGATCAGTATAGTATCAAAATCCTCGTCCGTCCAATGGGGATGAAGCGTCAGGAATATATCCAGGTATGGTCGCGCACCTTCATCCCAATCCGCCCAGCCGGGGAAAGATAGTTCGTAATCGAGATCGTAGATGATGATTTCACGGCCACCTCCTGATATGATTCTGGTGCCGTCGAGGTTAAAACATAC
>JAISCL010000260.1 GCA_031265585.1 Tannerella sp.
TTATAAACCACAACCTTTCACCAAACGAAAATTTGTAGTGCACAAATCGGAATTTGAAAAAATGGACTTGACCGATTTACAGCTTTTTATAACCTGATAGGTTGCAACTTGGGGTAAAAGTCTAATTCGGGCGATAGAGTCCAATGCTCTGAAGGGGCATACAGTTTACTTTTAAGTATCGGTTAATTCCTTCTTTCATACAACAAAAGTAAGAAATTAACCCTAATAACCGTTAATCAATTTCCAAGTGCAAATCTAAAGGGATTTTTCCATGATCCGGTCTACTACGGTGTGGGACGGTTCTATTCGGTCGATTGCGTTCATGTTGTTCTATTTTTTGTTTGACGCCTCACCCCCCGGCGACACCTTCCTCCGAGGGGATGTGGCCGTCTGTTTATTCGGACACTTTCATGCTTATGACATAATAATGCGGCGAATTGTCAAAAAGCTCCTGCGTTGCTTCTTCGCTGTGAGATAAGTCTACTACCCCGCAGAAACGGAAAATTTTAAACTTTTCGTCATACCATGCCGAAGCATAGACCAGCAGGGGTACTTCCTCATTCAGCTTCCAGTCCGTTTTGCTGTAAGCGCGCCAGTTATAAAATTGTGTACCGGGCCGTTGCCATTCTTCTATCTTTGTCCTTTTCAGTACGATTCCGCTACGAGATCCTCCGTAGTGATGCATGCTTAGCGTCTGGATCGTGTCATCGTCTTTTGTAAAAAGCGTCAGTTTCGGAATGTAATCGAAATAGGGGGGCATCGTGTCTCCCGGGAAGTGGATATAAGTATTCGATCCGTCGAGAATGGGAATGGAATTAACTTTTTCACCCTTCACATATTCATCCGCACTGACGGAAAGCTTATATTCCTTTTCAAAAGCAGGGGAAACGGGAATACTGAATACGCGTACGCCGGCGATTTCAAGCGCTTTTAACAGTTCAATCTCACCAATCCGGTCGGTTTGATAAGTATTGTACTTGTCTTCTTTCAAACCCTGCGGACGGTCGTCCTGATGGTACTTAATGTCTTGCGAAACGGCGCCTGTCGAAATCAAGGCGCTGATAAAAGCTAAAAATAATGTTCTCATCTTTCTAAAATTTTAAATTTAACAATTATATATTTACTGAATTTTCTACACTGCCGATGGCTCACCCGTAACCTGCGCACAAAAATACGACAAATGTTCAATCTCCAAATGTTTTCTGAAGGAAAATCGCAAAAAAACAGGCTTTTCGCAGGCCGAAAGGCGGGAAAACGGCTTTATAAACCCGCGTTCGAGAAAGGAGATACCTCGGCAGGCTCGGTAACCGTATATGGTTGTTGCCCGACAGAGCAAGACTGCCTTTTGGTCGCCACGAGTTATACATTTTATAAACGCCATCATCTTTGAGTATGGATACATCAAATACCGTACCCAAATCGCCGCCACCAAGGACGGGATTGTGTTCATACTTCACTCATTTTGCGGGTTCTTTCCTGCTGCTGCCGCATGATGCCGTCAACATTGACAGCGCAACTTAATAAAACCAAATCTGTTTGTCATAGCTTATCTATTTGTATCCATTTCGATATTTTATATAACTGTTTTTTATTTTTCCCCTGTCTGCTTACTTTTCCTTTGTTTTTATTCCAGCTTAGTTCCACCCAATTAAACGCCCCTTTCTCAAAATCGAATGTTTCTCCATCATCTTCAAACAGGAAAAATGATTTTTCAGGGGTTCCATACACATGACAGGTGATATCCAGTACGGTTTCGGAGGTGATATATTCTACCGGTTCGGCTAAAGGAAGAATAGCGCCTTCTTTAACAAACAGGGGAATCTCGTCGGTGGTCATCTGAACGGTACAGGTCTGTCCACCCTCATATTTTTTACCGGGATGATTGAAATCATACCAGACGCCTTGCGGAAAATACACCTTCCGTTCCGATACGCCATCAATAAACGGCGCGCACATCAGTTGGTCGCCCATCATATACTGGTTTTCGATTTGCCACACTTTGTTGTCGTCCGGATAATCCAGTATCAAAGAACGAAAGGGAGGGATCCCTTCAAAACGGTAACAGGCAAAAGCCGCATACAGATAAGGGATCAGACTCATTCTTAATTCAATCAGTTTTTTTACTTTTTGCTCCAGTTCCGGATAATTCGGCAGTACCTCATTGTTGTTGTTCTTTTTTCTATCGTAATGAAACCATGGCGGATTGTTCAGAAACCAGCAATCCACTACCATTTGCGCAGACATCAGCGAAGATTGCAACCTCCGCATCAAGTCATCCTCCGATACCGTCTGCCGTACTTCCGGAGACCAGTTGATCCCCGAAAAACCGGCATTGAGAATCATCCGGACATAGTCGCTATGGTCGTACATATCACTGTACAAAACAGAGCCGTATGGACTGGCGAACAAATGGGACGCTCTCACGTCAAGCAGAGTTCGCCGGTTACTTTTACGGTAAAGTTCCCAGATCACCTTCTGATAAAGCAAGCCGAACAGTTGGCGATACTGAACGCCGTCGATACCGGAGGGGAAACAGGCGATATCCGGGAAACTCCATTCGCCTTCCGCCTCGTGATAATAAGCCGCGTCACATTCGTCGAGTTTGAAGGCTGAAATCCCTTCATCAATAAGATGCTGTTTGTGATAAGACCCGAAAATTTCTTTAGCTTCCCCGGTAATAAAATCAGGAACAGCGCCTTTCCATACGGCATAATCGCCCGAAAAAGGAAGTATCTGCTCGAAAATCGGGGAGGTAGGATGCACATAAGCATGTTCCCAAAGGTTTAATTTATAATTCATCCCATGCATTGTATGGAGAAAGTTACCCGGTTCGGGAAAATTTTTAGGGTTCCATGCGTATGAACAGGAATAGGACGCGGAATGCCATCCGGGTTCAAGTCCGAACATATCGCAGGGAATGTGCTTGTCTCTGAAATATTGGGCAAATTTCATCACCTGCTGATCGTTGAATGTTGTCTTCGCACGGTATTTCAGTCCCAATCCCCAAAGCGGCGGGAGAGCGCCTCCTCCGGAAAACAGATTGTAACGCTGAATGACCTGCATCATGGAAGGCCCGTCAAAGATGTAGATTTCCATCCCTTTTGTTCCCTCTACCACAATCTCAACTTCGTCGGACGGTTTATAGGCGCGATTATATAATTCGGCAGGCGATGTGCCGGGCTGTTCCATGACTCCTTTCAGTTCCTGCGCCAAGCCGGCTGCCTTGGACAGTTTGTTTTGCGAACCCATATAAAATGTGACATACCGGGCTGTATTGACCAGTACGCCGTAGCCTTTGGATGAAATATAAAAAGGCATGGGAGCGTGGCTGAAACCCACGTTTCCAACCGTCCAGCTGTTACAGCGGATATCCCTGCGCATGCCGCGCTGCCGGAAGGTATTGACCTGAAGCCCGAAACCGTATATCTGCTCGGACGTTTCCATATCCCATTCGGCAACAACGCCTTTAGGGGTTTCCTTAAACCGTATGCCCTTCAGATCAAAAGGTGCAACGTCACGATCGGGAAGTTTCGACAACCATTCGACAGCTGGAGCCTCTTTGAAATCGCTCGGCAGGTATTTTTCCGTTTGTCCGTAAGTAATTTTCCAGATACCTGGAAAAACTTTTTCTACTGTTTGTGCATGTATTCCCGGTATAAAACTCAGGCTTAAAAATAAAATGACTGCTTTTTTCATATATATACTTTCTTTGTTTCTATTCAACCAGTTCCGAAAAACGCCGGATTCCCGGAGACTTCCCTTTTGTGATCCGCTTGATCGCCCGGCTTTTTACACGTGGATTCTCGAAGACTTTCTGTCCGACGCACGCGAAACACATCTTGGGAGGGGGGAAGGGAACTGGCCGCACAAAGATATTACTTTTTTCTTATTTTGCATCGTCTTTATCTTTTGGGGGCAGGGAAAACGCATCTGGTTATCAGTCGCATCGAAAAATACGACCGTCATTTCACGCTCCCACGATTGTAACTGTTTTACCGTCCACAGTTTCTTTTTTGATATAGAGTTTATCCGCCCACTTGACGGTCTTACGGCGGTCGAATATCACCATCCAGCCTTCGTCGCAACCAAAGATATCCATGTATCCGGCAATTTGGGTAAGGCCTTTTTCGAGATATTTGTCTCCATAACGGATTTTGAGTTCTATCGGATATTTCCGGTTTTCATATATCAGACAAATGTCAAGGCGGCCCGTACCCGATGCGATATCGCGAATAATCTGTCCGCCGCCGTTGGCGACACGTTGCAGAAATGCCATCATGATTAAATGAGGCGCCGCCTCCTTATAATCGAATTTCTCTTTCCAGATAGCGCTGTTCTCGCACCAGAACTGTTGAAAATCACGCATCAGATAGTCCATGTCAATACGCCCGTTTTTCAGATAACGCGCTATCTGATACGGATACTTCGTATTTTGCAATTCTTTTTGCACGATGGACGACAGCTTGCGGACAATCACTTCGGTGTAAATCGGATTGGAGGGTTTTATTCGCCCGTCATGATCATCTGTCCGGATCAGGCCCAAATCCTTTGCATACAGGAAATCGTCCGATTCTATGTCAATAAAGCCTTCGCCGAGAATGATGGGTTCCATTACTTTACGGACACGTTCCTCGTTCAACCGTTCCAGCAGGCTGTCGATATGCGCAGGACGGACGAGGATGATGTTCTGAATGGCTTGGGTTACTAATTCTGCCGTAACGGGCTTTGTGTAATCCGATTTCAGGATTTCCATAATCACCTCGCGAGCAATAACATTAACCAACCAGGGTTGTCCCTGTGTCTGTTCATATACCAGCTCTATCGCATCTTCTTCGAACGCCTGGCCGGTTTCGTTGGTATGCTGACGGTAAAGCTGAGTAATCTCTTCTTTCGTGAAATTCTGCAAAGTGTATGTCTTGGTGACAATATTGAACGGACTTGCACTGCCCAGCGTGGCGCTTTCGGGACGTACCCTGGCTTTGTAGTCGCGGATATTAAGCATGCCGACTAAGGCTACCGAATGAACGAATACCTGTTCCGGACGACCGTTGTAACCGTCACGTAATTGACGGAGAAAAGAAATCAGTGTCCCTTCGCTCAGACAGTCCACTTCGTCGAATAAAATCACCAGCGGTTTGTCCAGCAATTTACAAAATCGCTTAAGCGACGTTTTCAAGACGCCGGTGAAATCTTCATAATCCGCATCTTTAGCAAAGTCCGAGCCATGTGGAATATCCATATCTTCGAATGCGCTTTTAAGAGTTCGCACGATCGCCGGTATGCCGGTTTTCGGTTCAACAATGTTGCTCATGCCTTCCAGCGAACACCACAGCGTATAATATTTTCCTCCGGCATTAAGCCTGTTGGCAAGGTCTTTCAAATACGTTGTTTTTCCGCTCTGACGCGCAGCATGAATCACAAAATACTGTTTATCGTCTATCAACTCTTCCACGCCCTGCAGGCGGGTGGCTGCATCTATCATGTAATGTTCTGCGCTATTACAGGGTCCTGATATATTAAATTTTTTCATCGCTTAAATATATATTTAATTTATCTTTTATTACTGCTGCGTAAACCGGATTCTTTAAAAAATCATTCCTGTCAAGTACGATTTAATTGCGACACAAAAGTAATAAAAAAAATTGACTGTCAGTATTAATGTAACATTGTAACAGAAGCGGAAGGTACTCCTCCCGCTTCCATCACATGTTATCATGTCGAAATTTTAAATTAATGTTATCTATTTTCCCACATAAGTAAACTTATATCCCATCAGGTTAAATCCTCCCGGTCCGACGGTAAACCTGAACTTGTGTTTTCCTGCCGACAGGCGGTATGTCGGTTGAGGAAATTCGGGATGAGTGTCAAACACATAGATCCAGTTGCTCCAGCCGCCCTGGTTGGGAGTAACCGTTGTTTCGCTTCTGACTCCGTCCATGGAGAAATAGAACGAACCGCCGGCGGCGTTATTTGCCGACAGACGCACATCTACCGCATAAACGCCGGCGTCCTGCACTTCAAGAGTATATATCAGCCATTCGTCAACGCCGACATATCCCAGATTGCCGCCTCCTTCTATATCCACAGTTTTGCTCAGTTCGTCGCCGGCAGTTGTCCTGTAGCTGCTGTTTGGAGTACGGTTGCTAACCTCATGGAATGCACGTCCCTCGCCGCCGTAATCGAAATCCCTTGCCTCAACTTCGCAGGGAGCGGAAACGGAGAGAATGTGCGGACCGTTGAACGGAGTACTTTCCATCACTGTCGGAGTAATGGCTTCGACACGGAAAGTATCCCTTATCGAGGGTAGCAGCATGAACAGGGTAACAAGGCTCAAATCAGACGAATAGCCGCTTATATCGGTAGCCGTTTCGGATGGAAGCACCTTGCGGGATACTGTCTGTCCGTTCCGGTTAACATACGACAGCAGGCAGTGATCAACATACTGCGTATTGTTGCCCCACTGAATGGTAAGTAAGCCGTCGTCCATTGCCCATGCCGAGGAGACGTCTCTGTTCCTTATCAGCGTTGCAGTAGTTTCGGAAGACGCCGAACTGTTGCCAAACCTGTCAAAACTGACAACTTGAAAAACATAGCCGTTTTCGCCCGAATAATCGACAGTCCGGGTAAAAATACCGCTCTGATTGTCAACGGGAATATCTATTACATCCCGATCATTGTTCCAGATAATCCGGACGGTAGTAATCCGCTCCGAAAGTATCTGTACTGCAATCTGAAGCCGTCCGTTTTCACCGGCGACAACAACTTTATCCACAGTCGGAATGGCGACACTCACGGGTATCAATGTTTGCGATGTCCCCTGACTGACGGTAATTTCCGTCGAGCCTACGCCCACTGCTTCCACCAGACCATCGGCTGTTATTGTGGCAACGGCAGGATCGGCGCTTGTCCATTCAAAACTTTCGCCGGCAGGGTTTGCCTTCAATTGCATTTTGTCTCCGTAAAACATGTTCAGTGAACTTTTATTCACATAAATATACTTCTCCAGAGGATCCTTCTTGACATCTTCGTCGCATCCCGCAAGGAAACAGCCTATAAGCAGGATACAGATAAACATAAAAAATCTTGTTCTCATTACGATTCACTTTTAAAAATTAAACTTTTCCTTTTCACTGTCTTCGAGCTTGACTCTCAATTCCTCCTTCATTGTGTAAACGGTATCTCCCGCCTTGCATTTGTAACTCAGCAGGAAGGTTTTATAGAGATTGTAACCGTCATTTTCGACAAAGAAGATATTGGGAAAATCGGGATCGCCATCCAGTTGTTCCACTTCCATGTTTTTGAAGGGAGAGATGCTGACACGGTTGTCGTTACCTACCGTCAGAACAATGCAGTTTCTGTTGATAATGTCGATATTGGACTGAAAAGCGTCGGTACCCGCCATAATCCGCACACTGTTCCTGCTGATCGGATGCATCTGCTTTACACCCATCACATTCACCCCGTCGCGAACTCCGCGCAGGGCATAATTGCTGGTTGCCGCTTGAGTGGCATACCTGTTTTTAATAAGTACCTGATACAGCACGTCGCTTTTATCGGGATTCGCCTCGTATGCCGAATAGGAATCTATCTTAAACGGTATAAAGTAAGTCGAATCGGGCGACAGTCCGTCCGGACGCACGCGGATGGCAACTCGTCCATCCCTTTCTCCTGCCTGAATGGTAAGATTATAGCTATCTATATTATACTTCACGCGGCATGGTTTTGTGCATAGGATAGAAAATAGGAAGTTAGTATAGCTATACTTTTTACTGTATACTTTTGTGGGAATAAAAAAGAATAAGCATATTTGCAAAACCCC
>JAISCL010000341.1 GCA_031265585.1 Tannerella sp.
AATAAAACCGAAACCGGCGAGGCTATTGAAACCATCTTCGTTTCGAGCATAAATCATCAAAAAAAAGCCAATTTCTCCGAATTATTCGACAGTGTCAAGTTTATTCCGCTGGAAACAACCGACGACGTTTTGATAAGTGGAATAACCAAAATTCATGCTGTTGAGAACCGTTTTTTTATATTTGACGAAAGAAATCAGGCTGTTTTTGCCTTTGATGAAGAAGGACATTGCATCTGGAAAATCCGTACCAGAGGTGGCAGCCCCAAAGAATATACCCAACTGACGGGATTTGACGTTGATGAAGACAGCCGCAAAATATACCTGTTCAGCCGTCGGGAAAAGATTCTGGTGTATGACTTTGATGCAAACTTCCTTGAGGAATACAAAGTTCGCTTTGACGGTACAAGTATCGGGGTGATGAATGACCGGATGTATCTTTACGCATACAACCGCACTAACCGGAATAACGGGGAAAAGCTGAAGAACAATTTGCTGATTATCAACAAGGGTAAAATACAGCAGGCATATCTTCCCTTCGAAAAAGAATCGGGGACTGCATTCACATTCAATTCACCCAATGCATTTTACCGGTATAATGACGAGATGAGGCTATATATGCCGTTTTCGACTAAAATATATTCGCACAAGGGAGAAAATCTCACGGTCCGTTATTTTTTCGATTTCGGACGCAACAATATTCCGAAAGCCTTGTTGGAAGAAGATAATTTCCAAGACCTTCTGGAGGATACAAATTATGCCTACGGGCTGAATACCTACTGGGAAAACCGGAATTATTGCTCGTTCAGGATTAGTTTTGAAAAGGGATCGACCCGGATTTTGTTTGACAAGCGGACGAAAGAGATAAAATACGGCCTTTATGACGATCTGGCATATTGCTTCCCAAATATTCAACAGGCAACCGACGATCATGCGACAGGTTTTCGCGATGCAATGGATTTGTTATATGAAGCCGAACATTCCAATGCCCGAAAAGAAAAAAGTCTTTTAAAGGAAGTTGTGAAAAGCATTTCGGAAGACAGCAATCCTGTCGTTTTCATTTACTATTTTAAAAAAAGTGATGGGGAATAAGAGTGCAGGCTCTCATGGCAGATTGAATCTGCGTCATGGGCAAAGCGGGCAGCAGACGGATGTTTCCTGAATTGGAAATTGACACAGTCAAATGCACCCTTTTTTGTAGGAAACTTTTTTTTGCAAAAATCACCCATATTTTTGCATTTTATTTTTTTTATTGTGATTTTTGTAACCGACACTAACTGTGAATATCAAATTTATGAAATTTCTTATTTTTCTTACTGGAGTAACATTCCTGTTTTCTTCTTGCCTGTCGAAACATAAAGAAGATGAAAAAGGCCAAACCATTGTGATTGACGAAATAAATGAGCAAAAACTTGAACTGCCCGATATTACTTCGCAAATTAAAATATTATCGCTGGAAACAGAGGCCGATGAATCAATAGTCGGTCATATCAGGGACATTTGCTGTGTCGATGATATGGTTTACATATTGGATGATATAACACAGTCAATATTGGTATTTAATATGAATACCGGTAAGTTTATAAAACGGGTACACAGCATCGGGCAAGGACCGAATGAATACATACATCCGATAGCTATATCTTCATGTGCAGACAATGTGTATTTGCTGGATATTTCTGCCAATCGTATTATATGTTATGATAAACATCTCAATCCTGTGAGAACCATACGACTTTCTTTTGCGTCTTCCGATTTTATTGCCTTTGCGGATGGATTTTATTTATATAATATTTCTTCTGTCAACCTCAAAAAAGTTGTGCACTTAGGCAAAAACGGAACGGTGGCAAACAGTTTCATTTCAACATCCAAAAACACAACCATCGATGGAACCGTAGATTTTACGGGCAATCATTTCTCTATTGCAAACAATGGAACTATTTATTTTGTCGAATCTTTGATAAACAGGATATTTTGTATCAATAATAAAACGAATGTAACCATGCAGGAGGTTGATTTTGGAAAAAATAATATTCCGGAAAGTTTTGATGTAAACAGTATCGGTTTTTCCGATATACCCTATGCCTTTATTGCCGAGTTTTTTGCTCTGGATAATTACAATATCATTAGTTTTTTAAAAAACGGGAAACGATATTACAGCATTTTCGAAACATCAACCGGAAGGCAAAAGACCGGCATTGTAACAGATCATAAATGCGAAATTCCCTTTTTTCCGCAATGGCAACTTAACAATAACATATTAATCGGAGCATGTTATTATCAAGATATAGAAGCAAATTTCGACAATATCAAAGACTGTTTTATTACAGATATTGAAGAAGACAGTTTTGATGATGAAGCGTCGTTCTTACTGTTTTTCAATATCAGTTTCCAAAAATGAAAACAGATTAAAAGAGATCAATGCCGAATTTTATTCATTGAATTTTATTAATAAGAAGTATTTTTAGATAATTAGATATTATGTACTCAAAAAGAATTTTCATTATCGCTTTTGCCGGTATCCTTTTTTACAGTTGCGGAAGAAAGACAGCCGGTTCTAATGTTGAGACAATTAGCATAAATCCGCACGAAGCGGCTGAATATGTCAATTTATCCGAAATAGCGGATTCCATAAAATGCATCAAACTGCAATCCGACCCTGATGACATAATGGGAAGAGTCCTGGAAATTATTATTAAAAAAAAGTATATATATGCCTGGGATGCATCTCAGAAAATAATTTTTGTCTTTGATAAAGAAGGCAAATTGGTTTCAAAGCTGGATAAAAAAGGACAGGGACCGGGTGAATATCTGCATATAAGTAACTTTTTTGTAGATGATAACGAAGAATATATAGAAATAAGAAGTTTTACAAACATGTTAAAATATAAAAACATCTCTTTTGAATGGATCGCTTCTTCTCCCTTTCCTGATGTAAACTGCAATATGATAATAAGAAATGCCAATTTATACTATTGTGCAACACAGCAACTGGATAATTCGATAAACGGGGAAAAGACAAATGCCGAATTGGTGATTGTCGATGACAAAAACAATGTAAAGACCCTGTTTGATAAAAATATCGAAACCAATCATCATTATTTTGCCATAAATGGGGGTTGTTTTACGAAGAATGATAAAAATGAGATTTTTATGTCTCTTATGTACGGTAACACATTCTACCGGCTTGAAGCGGGAACAGCCAGCCCTGTTTTTGCAGTCGATTTCGGCAAATACAGCCTGAATAATAATACAGGATTTGAATCAACAGAAACACAAATGAAATATATAAAGGAAATTAATGGTCTGGCTTTTTTTCCCCTACTTAATATGAATAACGAAAATGTCATGTCGTTTTCCTATTATTTTAAAAGTGATAATAATATACGCTGGCCAAATGAAACTGATTTCCGTCAATATATAAAATTCAAAAAGAAGAATAAAGTCTATCATGTAAAACAAATTAAGAATGATCTCAGTGATTTTCCCAGCCATGCTTATATCGGTTCCGATTTATTTGGTTGTATTCATGAAGTCTGGTATGAAGATTATCTGGTGGATATTGTGTTGCCGGATCAATATATTTCCGATGGCCGGGAGAAAATTTTTGTCGAAGGACTGGGAGAAATAAGGGCGGATGATGACCCGATTGTTGTTTTGATGAAATTGAAGAAATAAAAAAAACAGGTTTGTTATGTACCGAAAAACAAATATGAAGCAGATAAGTTTTCTTTTACTGTTTTCTTTTTTATGGATACAATCCTCCGCCGGTCAGGAGTTGCCGGACTATTCCCCGGAAGATGCATCCATTGTGGCCAATATTGATTCCATCCGAAGTGTTGAACTGAAACTGTCGAATTTCAGTAACGTCCGGTATATCCCGCTGGAAACAACCGACGACTGCCTGATAGGCAATATTAACAAGGCGCTCATCAGAAACAATCGGATTTATGTTGCCGACTTTGATCAGGCGTTCGCTCTGTTTGTCTTTGATCTGCAGGGCAAGTTCCTTTTCAAGATTGCCCGGATGGGACAAGGCCCCGGTGAATACGTCAGTTTCCGCGATTTCGACATTCAAAGCAATGGCGACATCTACATGTTTGATCACTTTGGAAGGAAATTTCTGCTGTTCGATTCGGAGGGAGAGTATCTTCGGGATATGGGTACGGATTACACGTTGTCTTCCTTTTGCCTGGTGAAGAATAAAATGTATTGGTCAAAACTCCTGGTACCCGGAAAAAGACTGGCCGAACTGGCCGTTTATGACATGACAGCCAAAAGGACAGACTTCCTGCTGAAAAACAGTAAATGGCTGTCACATAATGTCCATATCAATTACGCTTCCTATGTTTTTTACAACTCCCCGTCCGGCGCTACCTATTATTCCCCCAGATTCTCAAACATCATCTATTCCATTGGTGAAAACGGCGTTAAGCCTGCTATCGGCATCAAAAACCTGCGTATGCCGCCCGAAGATATCATTAAGAAATGGGAAGAGGATTCGAAAAATGCAAAATTCACCATAGTTGATGATAAACTATACTTTAAAGAAAACATACATATCTATGAAACGGACATGAAGGTTGTGGGTGGACTCTAATCAGTGTCGCGATCCCTGTCCGTTATCATATTTTTTCCTCAGAATCCGGGACACTGAAGCATTTTTTGCTTTCCGTCAGGCGGCCATTCGACGCAATCAAACTTTTTTTTGCAAAAACCATCAATATTTTTGCATTTCATTTTTTTATTATGATCTTTGTAACCGAATTTAATATAAAAAAATGACAAAAGAACCGGATAAAAATCAGTTTCATATAGCCGTATTGACAATTGCAACACTTGCTTGCCAGGTACCGATTATCCGGCTTGTGCTGATTGTGAATTATAATTTTTTACAAACAATTAATTGGAGGATGTCTTGAAATATTTTTTAGATCAATTCTTTTTAAGACATCCTCTTTATCAATAAAAATTATGAAATATAACATACTTGCAGTTTCAGCATGTTTTGCCTTCCTTTGCTGTTGTAATGACCATCCCGCTCATGAACATTATAATGCCGAACATGTCATTGACATAAATAATCCTCCGGACATCTCAATAGACGATTTTATAATTGATATGGATACCATCCGTTTGGAAACAACCGATGAATCCCTGATGAAGGAAGCAGATAGGGTACATATCATGGATGACAGGTTTTATATCCTGACAAATGATTATACGGAAATACTCATATTTAATTTAAAAGGCAAGTTTATTGCCAAAATACATGATAAAGGACAGGGTCCCGATGAATATATCAGAATCAACAGTTTTATGATGGATCCTGTAAAGAAAAGAATAATCATCGCCGATTCATTTTCAAAACGAATCTTTATTTACGACAGGGATGGAAAACAAAACCGGGTTATTAATCTTGACCTGTCTCCGGAAATTATAATTTTGCAGGGGGAAAGATTTATTAATGTGTATTCGGGATCAAAACAACGATACACCAACCCCGAAATGGAAAACTACAATATCCATTTTCTGGATTCGCAAGCCAACTTTGTTTCGTCGGCAATAAAAACCGAAATACCCCGCAGAATAGATATATATTCTCCCTCCATGATTGATTGCCTCGAAAACGGGGATATTTTATTTCAGCCTTTATTGGGTAATGTGGTATATAAAATTGCCGGAGACAGTATAAGCGCGTATTATGAATTTAATAATCTGTCTAAATACAAGTTGCCGACGAAAGATTTAAAAAATGACTTTGAATATGCCATGGTAAAAGGAAAATCAACAAAGATGCCAAAAGAAAAAGAGGATGAAGGATATTTGTTAACATGGGGAAATGTACATAATTTAAATGATTATCTGTTTTTTCATTTCGGATGGGATAAAAAACGGTTTCTTTATTATGAGAAAAAAACATCAAGGTCATTGCTTATTGATCCGGAAAGCGTAAAAGGAGACAAAAATCTCATCAAGATTCTCTTTAGCTATCCGAAAGGTATAAAGGGGAACAGATTTTACGTATCGCCTTCACATTTTCTGATTAATGAAGTGAGAGCCAAAATTACAAACGGGAAAATCAGGACTTTTCTTGACAATACCGGGATTGACGGCAATCCCGTAATCATTTCCTTTTCCATAAAATTCCCGGAGGACAGGCAATGAACGCATCGGATTTTTTGTTAACAG
>JAISCL010000204.1 GCA_031265585.1 Tannerella sp.
AGTGACAGGTAATCCTTCAACCAATTGTAAGAGATCTTCATCGTTGTATATATAGCGTTAAATTGAGCCGCAAAAATATAAAAAAAAAGCAATATAACGATGAATATTTTCCGGATTAATTGAATTTTCCTCCCGGATTCAGTCATCAATCCCATTTCTTTTCATGCCTGGCTCTCTACCGGCGGATGTTTTTATATTCCTTACGGTCTGGCGCAACTGTTTTTTTTCCCGTTCCGTAAGGCCGATAGGCTTTATGGCTCCTGCGTCGTAATAATTTTTATAAGCGGTAGCATGTTTGGCATTATGCGCTAATCTCCTGTATGACGGGCTGAATACCATGCTTAAAAGATGATTGAAATCCATTCCGCCGATACCGCCGATACCCTGTGTTACGTATATTTTGTCTCTGACTTCCGGAGGTAACATTTCCCTGAGTTTTTTCTGGTCTTCAGCAGTAAGCATACAGGTACTGCTTTCGTATATCGAATCCATCTTGTTCATATTAAGTACGTACAGTGCAAATACGGCAGGAGGCATGGAGTAGGGATCTATGCTTTGAATCCGGGCAGAATCAATGGCTCCTGCATGATCGAAATCCTTTAACAGTTCGATGTTGTCAATCTGGTTGTCGGAGCTTTTCATCCACGACGGTACAATTAAACGTCCGTCTTCTATCGCCTTTTTAGTATCCTCGTTTATCCTGATTTCTCCTCCTTCCAGCACACTTTTTAGCCATGTTGAATCCTCTTTGCTCCAATACTGTGCATTCACCGTTCCGGCTATAACCGTAATAAAAAGAAAAAGTAAGATTATTTTATTTGACATATCCTCAGTTTTTAGAAGTTTAAATGACAACAAAGGTATAAGTTTTAGCCATATCGGGAGACAAAACATTGTTAAAAATAATTTTGTGTTTTAAATAAGATGATGTAATCCCGTTTCACCACCAAGTTATCTTTCATGCACGGCACACTAAAAAATAATCGCCGAATCGCATTTTTTTTCAAATAAAATTTGGATTATCTAATCAATCACATTACCTTTGGCAGCAAATTTTATAACAATCTCTATGATAACCGCTATGAAAAAATATTCTTCTGTTTTTGGATTAATTAACCTGAACCGGCTGGTTAATTGCGGTTGTTTGTTAAGGAGAGAGACGCAGGTGTATATTTATGTATGTGCGTGCGCGCATACTAAAAATCAATCATCAAATAAACAAATAAATCAATTACATAAACAAATAAAAATCCGGTTATCTTCGGGTTTTTATGTGAATTTTTACCGTAAACCATTCAGGCTTGTGAGGGAAAGGCTATATTCTTCCGTTGCAGACCTGAACGGTTTACAGCAGGCTTAGAAAGGAGGTGACTTATAATAGCAGGAAAAATGATAAAGCCGGAAAAACACAGTGTATATTCCCCCCTGAAATTACCCACAAATGGGGTTTTCTACCTCCTGATTTATGATGTCCTTTGCAGGTACATATTATCCGGCAATCCGCAGGGGATCGCATCACCCGGAGTTAAAAGCAAAGCTTCGGCCTTGCAAAATCCGGGAATAGAACAATGAGTTGGAAATTGAAAATGAAAGATACGAATGAAAATATAGTTGTTGGGTGGTTGCAAGGCAGGAGTCCTGCTTTTAGCCCGGCGCAGTCTCCGGACTGCACTGAACGGGGTAGGGGAGATGTTAAGAGGAAATCAGTAATAAAATAAATATAGTAAATTATGGAAAATACAGGCATTAAATGGGAAAAGGCGACTATTTTTATCAGCAGCACGTTTAACGACATGCACGCTGAACGGGATTATCTTGTTAAACGGGTATTTCCACAACTGTCGGCATGGTGTGAGAAACACCGGTTACGATTGATTGATATTGATTTACGGTGGGGAGTAAGCGAAGCCGATGCAACGCAAAACAGGCGTGTCGTACAGATATGCCTTGACCGCATTGACGAATGCCGTCCGTTCTTCATCTGTTTCCTTGGACAGCGGCGGGGATGGGTGCCAACCAGCGGGGATGTCAATGAAGAAACCATACAGCGTTTTCCCAAACTGACGGAAACAGCAGGTGAAAAGGAAGAACCCTGTTTAGGTCACAACTCCGTTACGGAAATGGAAATTCTTCATGCAAGAATTGATCCCCTGCATAACGGGACGTTTTTCGACAAGGCAGGCGACAAACAGGACGGCTCGCAGGTGGAACACGCTTTTTTCTTCCTGCGTGAACCGGACTATCTTGAATATCTGCCTCATCCCGATTTGGAAAACATCTATACCAACAAAGCGGATCCACATCCGGAAACTGCTGATGAAGAATTAAACAGGTGGCGGAATCATATTATACCCGCTACAGGACGACCGGTAGTTCACTATACCGCCGATTGGGACTTAAATGAACGTACGCATGAAATCGCTCTGCCGCTCGTTGTGCCTACTATGGCGGCTTTCAAAAGCAATCTGTGGAAAAAGGCTTTCAAAAGCTGGAAAGAACGCTGGAAACAGGCGGGTGTTACCGTTAATAACAACGGAGAAATAACAGACCCCGGAGAACTGAAAAAAGCAAAAGCCTACAACGAACAGTTTACCGGCGGCAGATTAAGTAACTTTCGGGGCAAACGGTTAAACAGCCAAAATATCGACGAAGAAATCGACAAAATCATCATCCGGCAACTGCAGGACGCGATCAAAGAACGTTTTGGAGAACGGATTGTGGAAGAACTCACTCCTTTACAAAAAGAACTTGATCAGCAGGAACAGTTTATGCATATCGTAAACGACGGTTTTATTCGCAGAGCGGGAGATTTCAGGGTACTGGACGAATATATAAACAGCCCTGCAGAACACCGTCCTCTTGCCATTGTCGCATTGGCAGGCGTTGGAAAAACCAGTTTGCTTGCAAACTGGATTGATTACTGTCAGAAAAATGGAGGAAACGATATTTACTATCGCTTTATCGGCAACAGCGACGATTCTGTAAGTGCAGAGCGACTTGTCCGTTCATTACTTGAGCAGATAAAAGCGGACAGGAAAATGGAGGTCGCCATTCCTGCGAATCCTTCCGATATGCTAAACAAACTGCCCGATTTTCTTTCGGAACTTGGCAAAAAGGGCCGGGCGATTATTGTTATCGACGCACTTAACCAGCTCGAGACCGGCATGGATAATTTATACTGGATTCCGATGAAATTGCCGGAAAATGTTAAATTGATTGTCAGCTTCAAGCATGGCGATCATAGTGCGGGAGACAGCTATTATGCCGAATTAGACAGGACCGGCGCAATGCTGCTGCATGAAGTGAAACCGTTTGAGAATATAGATGACCGCAAATCGCTGGTCCGTGCCTATCTGGATCAGTATTTCAAGGAACTGGATGAATCTCAACTGGACGGCCTGGTAAAAGCGGAAGGTGCGGAAAATCCCCTGTTTTTAAAAATAATACTGTCGGAATTGCGTGTATTTGGCGCTTACAGTGAATTGTCGGAAATCATAAGAACTCATTTCGGTACAGATCCCGTTTCTGCTTTTGACTCGATTCTGAACCGTATGGAACAGGATCCGGCCTATTCAAAACTTCAACAGGAAATAACCGTTTCGCATATCTTCGGATGGCTCGCTCACAGCAGATACGGTCTAAGCACGGATGAACTTGCCGATTTGTCAGTCCGCGAAAAACTGGCGGATAAGAGAGAGGATGCGCTGGATGCAATCTTTGTCATCATCCGTCAACTGCGTCCGTTTTTGGCGAAACGGGACGGCCGGATTGATTTCTTCTATGAAAGTTTCAAAACGGCAGCAAAATTACGGTATACATCCGGACATCCACATGCCCGTCCGGCAGCCGGCTGGCATAAGTCGCTGGCCGAATATTTTGAAACATTACCGTATTTTACCGGTAACGACAGAAACTTCCCGAATGTCCGGAAAGCGGCGGAACTGGCCTGGCAATGGCGATCTTCCGATGAGCAAAGTTTTATACGGACCGTTTCTGTTTTTGACTGGATGGATGCCGTCCAGAGAACATTCGGTATTGATTTCATGCTGAAAGAAATGGAAAATATGCCGGATTCAACGCCGGACTGGCTTTTGTCTGTCGGGAAAGCCCTTGTTGCCTCCAGTTCTGTCATCCGTTCCGATTCGATCGGTTCGTCCCAACTGTATGGCGATCGGAATGCAGAGTTTAAAGATATGGTGGGAGGCACTCGAAGAGATGATCTTGACTTCTTGAAGATATTCGCACGTTCTATCGGTACATTAAACGTACGGGAAATGGGGAAGAACCATTTGGTGGAACAACTGTTTTTACGGCTGGGAAATGACCGTCGGGAAGGCTTATCCGTTTTTTTTGCGGATGCGGCGTCGTCGAAATGTTTGCCATGGCTTCGTTCCACGTATGCAAGACGGACCTCCCTGCTGGATGATGCGCTTGTGATGAGTTTTCGTATAGAGGGGGTGCCTCTTATGTTGCGGGTAACGGAAGATGGACGGTTTGCCGTTGTTTGTGAGTTTAAGTCGGTCAAAGTATATAACCTGTCTTCCAACCGGATTGTACGGACCTTTGATATTTTATCCGGATACCTCCCCGCAGAAGCCTATCTGTCGGAAGACGCCAAACTGGCGGCGGCAAGTGTTGTCGATTTTTCGGGACATTTCGGAGTTTACGTGTGGGAAGTAGCATCGGGAAAGGTTCTTTTTAAGCGGATAGACGAAAAAAAAGAATGGTTATGGCAGGTAGCAAATCTGAATAAACAGAACTGTGTGGAATTTTATGCGACAAAAAAAGGACTGGAGGATCCGTTTTTACTTGCGTTTCATCCTGAAGAAAAGAGCCTGTTTTGCATGGACCGTTCGGCTTATACGGGTTGTCCCGATTTAAAATACCTGGCAACTGCCGGAGTTGATTTTACAACACGGCAGGATGCGCGTGAAACGTGGCCGTATAAAAGATTTATCCTCTTTAACGGATGCTCGTTTGGTTTTCAAACCGCACGTCAAGTTAGCCATGGCGGATGTACGGTTACAGTTGACTCGACGGAAAAAATTGTCAAACTGAAGAAATCCGGCTCTTCGAGGGAGATGGATCTTGGCAGGCATGAGAAAACTTTGACAAATGTAGCATTAAGCGCTGATGCAAAGGTTGCCGCTTCCTGTTCACATGACAGAACGGTTGTTCTTTACGATGTAGATACCGGAAAAATCAAAGGACGCATGCACGGTTTCAGCGGAAATCCTGTTTGCGTCGCTTTAGACGGAACCGGCGGGAGGGCGTACGTTTCTGTTAATGACGGTACAATACAGGTGTATGACACAAAAAAAATAGCACTTCAGAACAGTACTAATTTTGCACCTCATGTCGGGAGTGTCTTGCTTGGAGGCGTTGGATATACATCTTCAGGGAATATTGTGTCTTGCGGAGAAGACGGATATATTAAGAAATGGAATGTCAGGACAGGAGAATGTTTTTTTACATCTGAAAAAATCATTCCCCATCCGGAGGCGTTTGCCGTTTCTTCGGACGGTTTGCTAATGGCGTATTGCAGCGGGGAATATTGTGTTGTGCTGGATGCGGAAAATCACCGTTTACTGTCAAAAACTCAGACAGGCGCAATGGAGCCGTCAATGATGGCAGTAACGGACAAAGCGGTATTCATAATAACGAGAAAAGGATATCTGATTCGTGTTTTTTACCGTAACCGGTTCTTTTGGCAATCGAAATATCGCCAGGACCTGATTGGCGACAATACGGCGCAATCTTCCATTTTATTCGCTGACGACAGCAGAGTTATCGCTCTGAGTAATACATCAAAAGGTAAAAGTAAACTGCATCAGTATAACCTGTCCGGCAAGGAATCGGCCAAAGCAATCGACACGAAAACAGTTTATAATTCAGGCGTCCGTCTTCGAAACGGGACAATGATCTTGTCAAGTATGGGCAAATTAAACATACTGTCATCCACCGGAACTGTTATCAAAAATATTGCTACTCCGCCCATGAGTGACCATTTAATTATGGCCTACTCGCCCCACCGCAACCTGATTGCTGCCGTGAGTACGGATGGCATCTTAAGAGTCTGGGATCTCAAGGCAAATAAGGGGGAAGAATTATTGGCGGTATTCGGGGGAGGGATGCTTTTCACCTCTATCCTGTTTTCGCCGGATGGCAGGCAAATTATTGCGGGAGATCAATCCGGCCTGTTGACCTGGTTTGATCTTGTGATTCCGGAAACATAACAATACATTACAAATATTATTAACATATTAAAAAGAGAAACTTATGAGTATTTTTAGTAACATTAAAAAACTGGCCGGATTCAAATCTGCAACTGCCGGCAACAAAAAAACGTATAGCATGGAAGATTTACTTCATTTAATTGCGAATTCTCGCGATAAAGAGGAAATCAAGATAGCAGTAGCCACGTATCTTGCTATCGCCAAGGTATCTTTAGAGAATGGTAAAGAGGAAAATGCGAAAACTCTCATTGTAGGAATTATGGGACTTGTAAACAATCGAAAAGATGATGTATTCAATCTGGAAGATGTTTGGGGAATGATTGTTAATGGGGGCTTAAAAGATGCTGCCAATAAAATGTTAGGCACACAGTTATGACGCAATTATACTTTGCGTGGAGCGGTTTTGTGCATCTGCGGTTATATGCAATGCACAAAACCAGGCCGCGCGAAGCATATATTATTGCAAGGAAATCATATTTTTGGACTGCTCCTCCATAAGTGGGATTGCGGGCTGTTTGAATACCCTGTATTTTTGTGGCGGACATCAGTGACTTTAGAAAGTCAGGGAGATGCTATTCAAATGTTTAATGTTAAACCGCCCGAAAAGGCATAAAAGAAATGAAAACAAAATTGTTAAAAAACAGGATTGTATTATTGGCTATCGTAACGATTGCTGCGGTAGGGAGGTCGCAAAAGGTTTCAAGCGAAGATGCCCGCAAAACCCGGTGGGGTATCAAGGGCGGGGTTAATGTTGCGACGGTTGATTTTAAAAGCGAGAACGATTTCGCTTCGTTGGAATCTGTCATTGGGGCAGTGGCAGGCGTAACGCTCGAACATTCGTTTACCCCACTTTGTTTTTCTATTCGGGACTTGAAATCAGTATGAAAAGCTTTGAAACGGGTTCCGGCAGCAGTTCTACGCTCAAATCTACGGTGGCTTATCTGCTACTTCCGGCAGCAGCAGGTTATAAGCTCAGTATCGGCAGGGGATGGAAGATAGAGCCGCGCCTGGGATTTTACCTGGCCTGCGGAATTGCAGGTAATACCTCGGCTACCGTTTCGGGAGAATCCGCCACTGTAAGCACTTTCGACACGGGTATACCGGTTGGCTCTTTCTTCGACAACAGGAAAGTCGTTATCGGGATACAAGTCGAACGGGACTTTACCGAAACGAACGGCGACAATTTCAAGATTACGGGAGCAAAGGCGCATAACAGCAATGTTTCGATTGTGGCAGGGTATTTATTTTAGGTATTGAGTTGAAAGTTGAAAATGAAGAAAAGGATGAAAGCGCCGTTATTGGGTGGTTGCGGTAGAGACGCGATGCATCGCGTCTCTACAAGTTGCGACCTCCGGTTATGAAAATGAGGATTATTCAAGTTATAAAGGGAAAGAGATACCCCGTATTTCTTTCCCTTTTACCCATACAATTCGTTATAGAGTCAATAATTCTTTATTTAGGCTGTTTCCCGATATAAGCGAGGATTCCTCCGTCCACGTAAAGGATATGTCCGTTTACGAAGTTGGATGCGTCGGATGCCAGGAAGATGGCCGGGCCTTTCAGGTCGTCGGTTGTACCCCACCTTGCAGCCGGCGTTTTGGCTATGATGAAAGAATCGAAAGGATGACGCGAGCCGTCCACCTGTTTTTCACGTAACGGTGCGGTTTGAGGAGTTGCAATGTAACCCGGTCCGATGCCGTTACACTGTATGTTATATTCTCCGTATTCGGAGGCAATATTGCGTGTCAGCATTTTTAATCCTCCTTTGGCGGCAGCGTAGGCGGAAACCGTTTCCCTGCCAAGCTCGCTCATCATGGAACAGATGTTTATGATTTTGCCCTGTCCTTTTTTGATCATGGCAGGAATGACGGCTTTGGCTACGATAAAGGGGCCGTTCAGGTCAATATCAATTACCTGACGGAATGCTGCGGCCGTCATTTCATGCATGGGAATGCGTTTGATGATACCTGCATTGTTCACAAGAATATCAATTACGCCGACTTCCTTTTCTATTTTGGCAACTGTTGAAATCACTTCCTCTTCACTGGTCACATCAAATACATATCCATGCGCATCAATGCCTTCTGCCTTGTATTTTTTTATAGCGTCTTCAACTAAATCCGGCCTTATATCATTGAAAACGATTTTTGCTCCGGCTTCGGCCAGCGCTGATGCAATCGCGAAGCCAATACCGTAAGAAGCTCCCGTCACTAAGGCTATTTTGCCTTTTAATGAAAATTGATTGTTCATACGACTTAAAATTTAATATGTTACGTGATTTTTATAATCAATGGTTCTTCAAGCGCTCTTGAGAAATGTCCGATGTAATTCTGGAAAGAATCAAAATTCGGGAATCCGAATTTTTCCCAGCCGTATCCGGTGTAATAAGTAATGGGCTGATTGGGATAATAAGAGGTTATTCCCAACACATGCGAGTGTGTTTCTTTCGAATGCGTGATTGTATATGTATTGGAGATGACTCTCTCCAGGCCGGTCGGAAATACCATGCTTACATATACTTTACCCGCTTTTTCATTTTCCGGTTCTTCGTATGCGACTGCGGCGGTTCCATTTTCCGTATATGCCGAATAAGCTTCGTCGTCTTCCGTACGTTTGATAAGTCCGGCGGCAACGGTTAATGTATCACGGATGCCATATTCCTGGGTTACTTTTGTTAACTGGGAACCTGCATCAAGCGAAAAAGTGCGTTTTTCACCGAACGTCTTTCCGTTAACTGTGATGTCTTTGTATGTAAGTTTGAAGGTGGTACGTAACGGCCCGTTTTCTAAAACTTCCTGACTGACGAAGTTTTCATTTAACGTCAATGTGTCATTTTCAAAAGGGGCCATCATACCTGCTCCGAGCGTCCGTCCTACTTTATAATCGTCAAGTCCTTCTCCGTGGTCATCGTGATAAGACTGAACGCCTCCTATGTCATCTTTGTACCATTTGTCGATAATCAGGCTGTTTGTTTTTTTGTACCATATATCCAGTCCGTTGCTGGGGCCGTCAATCGGGATAAGGGCCGCTCCGTATATACGGAATGCCACCCGGTCATTTTCCCAGGCGAAGTCGTCTTTCCGTTCCGGAATGAAACGTCCGTATACTCTTGGCTGGAAGGTTGGCTGTTTTCCTGTTTTTACCGTATAGGACAGGGTTTCTTTCGCTTTAATATCCGCCTGGAATATCAGTTTTCCATCGTATGTGATTTGTGATGGAATGATTTCACCTTTTTGGTCTGCTACGATATATCCCTTTTCAGCCGGAAGATTCACCAATTTGTCCGTCGGTATTTCAACCATTTCCAAACGGTCGAACTCACTTGGATTTTCTACTGTTATATTCAGGCCGGAGTTACATGAAAGCAGCAGCATAAAAGCTGCCATCGGAAAGCATAAATTTTTCATATTCACTGTGCATTAAACGTTAAGTATTTGTTCTTATTAGCGGAGTCTATCTGCCGTAAAGGTGTCCATATCATCATAATCCAGGTTTTCTCCGCACATTGCCCAGATAAAGGTGTAATTGCCTGTTCCGGCTGCGGAGTGGATAGACCATGAAGGTGAAATGACGGCCTGTTCGTTTCCCATAAAGATATGCCTTGTTTCCTGAGGTTGTCCCATGAAATGACAGACAGCCTGGTGTTCGGGAACTTTAAAATAAAAGTAGGCTTCCATCCGGCGGGAGTGAGTATGTGGAGGCATGGTATTCCATACACTTCCCTCTTTGATTTCGGTCAATCCCATTTGCAACTGGCAACAGGGCACAATTTCGCTTAATATCAACTGGTTTAAAGTCCTTTCGTTAGACAGGACTTTTATGCCCAGTTCGCGTGTGCGGCGCATCTCCCGGGTGATCGCTGCTGTCGGGAATGCCGTATGTGCAGGTGAAGATGCGAAATAGAACTTTGCCGGGCGGGCCTCATTCTTGCTTTTGAAAACAACTTCCTTCGAACCTCTTCCTACATATAAAGCATCTTTGTAAGTCATTTCAAATTCTTTTCCGTCAACAGTAACAATTCCTTCATTTTCGATACAGATGATGCCCGCTTCACGCCGTTCGCAAAAATATTCGGAACGGATCAGATCCACCGTTTCCAGTTTCAGGTTTTCTTTTGCGGGAAAGGCTCCACCTATGATAAGGCGGTCGTTATGGGTATAAACCATGATTACCTCATCTGCTTCGAACAGCTTTTCGACTAAAAACTCAGTTCTTAACTGTGCCGTGTCGTAATGTTTTACATCACCGGGATGTGTCCCCCAGCGTTCTTCAATTGTTGTCTTCATATCTTTAAATTATAATTCACAACCTTCATCTTCTTCTAAATTATTAATTAAATAAAAGTCGGCTGTCGGACGAATCTGTTTTTGTTCAGTATCAATAAAATATAAATCATCTACAACATATCCTTTCAAAGTTTGACGTCTGCCTCCTTTTTTGATGGTTGCATAAGCTGCATAACACTTTTTACCTTCGGTGTTATACTGCGATTTGACCATTTGGATACAGTTTTCTCTTTCCATATTTTCAATTATTGACATAAAATTATCAAAGTCTATCTGTTATAATAATACACAAAAGTTGACAATATCTTGCCTGTTTGCATAAATCGGACGGTAAAGATACGCGAAAAAAAGTAATTTGGGAATAAATTTGAGGAAAAATGATGGGGATCGGACTTATTTCGTATCTTTACCCCATTGAAATCAATACGTAAAGATGAATAAAAAAGTTTTTGTGAGCGGATGTTATGATATGCTGCATAGTGGTCATGTTGCATTTTTTGAAGAGGCTGCACAGTATGGGGATTTATACGTGGGAATCGGTTCGGATAAAACGATTCAGGAACTGAAAGCCCGTAAAACGGTCAATACGGATGCGGAACGTTTGTATATGGTGAAGGCCCTGAAAGTAGTGAAAGATGCATGGATAAACAGGGGTAGCGGCATTCTTGATTTTGTAGAGGAGGCGAAGCAGCTTGAACCGGATATTTTTTTTGTGAATCGTGACGGTCATTCTCCGGTAAAGGAACAGTTCTGCAAAGAGTATGGCATCCGTTATATCGTCAGCGAGCGTGTCCCTCACAGCGGTCTTCCGGTTCGCTCGACGACAGCTTTGCGAAAGGAATGTCTGATCCCGTATCGTATTGATCTGGCCGGAGGCTGGCTGGATCAGCCTTTTGTAAACAGGCATTATCCCGGCTCTGTCATAACCGTTTCCATTGAACCTGATTATGAGTTTAATGACCGTAGCGGTATGTCTACGAGTTCCCGTAAAAAAGCAATAGAATTGTGGCATACGGATATTCCCGACGGCGAGGGGGAGATGTTGGCACGTACCCTGTTTTGTTATGAGAACCCTCCGGGTACGGCATATATAAGCGGTTCCCAGGATGCTTTAGGTATTGTGATGCCGGGGTTGAACCGTTTTTTTTATAAGAATAATTACTGGCCGGAGAAGATTGAGAAAATGACGGATCCGGATCTTTTGTCCTGGATTGAACAGCGCCTCTGGCTTGTGCCGCTTTATCCCCGTGTAAATGATTATGATGTGCTTGCGGATGTACATATTGACGAAGAAGGCGCCAGGACTTTGAGCCGGGCTTCCGAAGCATGCTGGAATGCTATTCTGAATAAAGATGCGGAAGGTTGGGGGCGCGCTTCTGTTGCCAGTTTTGAGGTGCAGTTGAAAATGTTTCCGAATATGATTACCCGGGATGTCAAGGATACGCTGGAGTCTTATCAGTCACAGGTATTGGGCTGGAAATTGTCGGGCGCCGGAGGTGGCGGCTATCTGGTTTTTGTCAGTGAAGCGCCGGTTCGTAATGCGATTCAGATAAGAATTAGAAGAAGTGGATTTTGAATGAAAAAAAATATATAGAATGAAAGGTATTGTTTTAGCCGGCGGATCCGGCACACGTTTGTATCCTATTACAAAAGGCGTATCCAAGCAGATGCTGCCGATATATGATAAACCCATGATCTATTATCCGGTCTCGGTTCTTATGCTGGCGGATATACGTGATATTCTTATCATATCCACTCCGCAGGATTTACCGGGGTTTCGTCGTCTTCTCGGCACCGGAGAGGAGTTGGGGGTTCGTTTTGAATATGCGGAGCAGCCTTTTCCCGGCGGTTTGGCCCAGGCTTTTCTCATCGGGGCGGATTTTGTGGGTGAAGATGACGTTTGCCTCGTTTTGGGAGACAATATCTTTTATGGTCAAAGTTTCTCCCAGATGCTTAGAGGGGCGGTTGAGAATGTGAAGCAGGGAGATGCGACTGTTTTCGGGTATTATGTGGATGATCCTGAGCGTTACGGTGTAGCGGCTTTTGATGAGAATGGCCATGTATTGAGTATAGAGGAGAAGCCGGAAAAGCCGAAGTCCAATTATGCGGTAGTCGGTTTGTATTTTTATCCGAATAAAGTATTGGACGTGGCTCGCCATATAAAACCTTCTGCCCGTGGCGAACTTGAAATTACTACCGTGAACCAGGTCTTTCTCAAGGAAGGAGCGTTGAAGGTTTCGCTTTTAGGGCGGGGATTCGCCTGGCTGGATACCGGAACGCACGAATCACTGTCGGAAGCGTCTAATTTTGTGGCGGTAATAGAGCGCCGTCAGGGCTTGAAAATTGCCTGTCTGGAGGAAATTGCATACCATAAGAAATGGATTGATGCCGGTCATTTAATAAAAGTGGCTCAGTCTATGATTTGCAATCCGTACGGACAATATCTTATGAAGCTTGTAGAATAGTTGTTTTGTTTTTATACATATTATTATGTGGTGGATAAAAAAAAGGGGAAAAAAAGTAGTATTATTTGTTTTAATTAAAAAATAGGGTTATCTTTGCCTCAAATAATTTATGAAAAAAGTATTAGGTTATTAAATTGAGAATGAGAAATTATTGTTAAATTAAAAATGTATAATTATGAAGACGAAGGTTTTACTGTTAGCTTTTTTATATTGTGTCGTGATGTCGATTTCTGCACAGGAATATCAACCTCAAGTTGGATTTAGTACGGAAAATGGCTCCAAGGTGAATTTCAAGAAGAATAAAGCAACCGACAATTGGTTTATTTCTCTTGGTGGAGGTGCAAGTATGTTATTTGGTGATCAGAACAGTGACGCGAATTTTGGTGATCGTGTGAACTGGGCTGCAGGTCTCTCTGTCGGGAAATGGTATAACCCCTATATGGGTATACGTTTGCAGGTTAATGGAGGTCAGTTGAATAACTTCAGGTCTTTGGTCGGCCAGACCGGATTGTCTAATCAGGACTTTTTGTATGGTAATGGACACTTTGACATTCTGTGGGATATTACTAATTTCTGGGCTCCTTACAATGAAAAAAAGGTGGTTCGTTTCATCCCGTTTGCTGGGGTGGGTTATGCGATTCGTCCGGGTAAAACGGTAGACGGTATTGCTTACAAGCGTTCGGAATCCCCTTCCGTTAATTTAGGTGTTCAGATACCTTTCCGTTTGAGCAATCGTGTTGATTTATTCCTTGAAGGTCAATATACTATATTGAATGAGCAATTCAACCGTACGGATATGGGACATGAACAGGACCGTGTCGCTCAGGCTCTGTTAGGTTTTAATTTCAAATTGGGACGGACTAACTTTGAAGTTATCGAACCGATGGATTATGATTTGCTGAACGATTTAAATTCTCAGATCAATGCTTTGCGCGCTCAGAATGAAGAATGTTGCAAGCGTCCGAAATCCTGTCCCGAATGTCCTAAAGTGGAACCTAAGGTGGAACAGATCGAAAGTATGAAGAATGTTGTATTCTTCCGCCTGAATAGTTCTGTGATTGATAAGAATCAGGAAGGTAATATTTTCAATACTTCCGAATATGTCAAGAAACATAGCCTGCCTGTAAAGGTGGTTGGTTATGCAGATAAGAAAACAGGTACGGCTGACTATAACCAGGGTCTTTCCGAAAGACGTGCAAGAGCCGTTGCCAAGAGACTTACCGATCAATATGGCATTCCTACGGAAAAGATTTCTATTGAGTGGAAGGGCGATACTCAACAGCCTTATGAAATCAACAATTGGAACCGTGTCGTTATTATGGACACAAATCAGAAATAATTTGAAGTATAAATAAAAAAAGACCGGTGGCAAATCCATCGGTCTTTTTTTTGTTTAAAAGCGGGATATATTCGGCGATCCGTGTTAATCAAGCATTAGAGTCATATATAGACCGGATATGTCCCAGTCCTGTCGGGTAAGGATACATGCCAGTCCGTAGGGTTGGATTTGTTCGTAACCGGACAGGAGAGGAGATTCCTCCGTATGAACAGGGGCGCAGACTTTTGCTGTCCGGACATTATTGTATCGGGTAAGTAGATGATCAATGAGTGCTTCTTTTATAGAAGGATTGTCACAAAGTATTTCCTTTATACAGACTGTATGCTCATTTTCCGGTTTGGCGAATGCAATACCGACCGGATTATTTTCTTTGAGTATGACCCATGTGTTACCTTTGTCGTATTTTAAATCGCGGATGACTGTTTCAAAATCGCGCGCATTATGTAACACGGCACATCGGCGTTCGCGTTGTTTGCTGTCAAAATACGGGAAATATTTATCGGATGTACATTCGGCCAAAGTGTAACCGGTAAGGTTTGTTTGTGGAATAACGGATGGAGGAGCGCCGGTAGAATGAGTTTCGGTTTTATAATTTACCGGATGCGTGTATCCGAATTTTTTATAAAAATCGAAAAGCCACGGCTCTGCAGGAATGAGCGTTGAGATTAAATATCCTTTTTGACGCATGACT